>DATGIN010000252.1:0-7836 GCA_035295705.1 Caulobacteraceae bacterium | reverse complement strand
GCCCGATGACCACGTTGCGCGTGCGCCCTAGATCGCCGGATGCCGCCGGCTTAGTCACCAACGTCACACCCTCGAACGCCGGCTGGAAATACGTTGGGTTCGAGGTCCGGCACTTGCGCCGGGGCCAGCGCGTCGACCTGACCTGCGCCGGCCGGGAAGCGTGCGTCGTCGTGCTGGCGGGCTCCGCCGATATCGAGGTCGCCGGCCAGCGGTTCGAGCGTGTGGGCGGACGCAGCTCCGTGTTCGAAGACGCTCCGCCTGGCGCGGTCTATGCGCCGGCGAGCGCCCCGATGCGCATCACCGCGGGGGTGGACGCCGAGGTCGCGATCTGCACCGCGCCTGGATCTGGAGCGGGCGCGCCGCGGCTGATCCAGCCGGAGCGGATGAGCCGCGAGACGCGCGGAAGCGGGACCAACCAGCGATTCGTGCGCAACATCCTGCCCGAGACTGAGCCAGCCGAGAGCCTGCTGGTCGTGGAGGTGATCACCCCGGCCGGCCATTGGTCGAGCTACCCGCCGCACAAGCATGACGCCGACCGGCCGCCGGAGGAGACAAAGCTCGAGGAGACCTACTATCACCGCCTCGACCCGCCGCAGGGGTTTGCGTTCCAGCGGGTCTACACGGACGACCGCACCCTGGATGAGGCCATCTGCGTCGAGGACGGCGATGTGGTTCTGGTGCCGCGCGGCTACCATCCGGTCGGCGCGCCGCACGGATATCGGCTGTACTACCTGAACGTGATGGCGGGCCCGAAGCGCCGGTGGATCTTCCACGACGATCCGGCGCACGCCTGGATCAAGCAGCCGACCTAAACCCGGACCGGCTGCCCTTTGTCGTGCGACGCCTGCGCCGCCTCTGCGAGCGCCAACGCGCCGAGCGCGTCATCGAGACCGATCGCGGGCGCCTGACCCGCCAGCACGTCGGCGAAGTGGGCCATTTCGGCGCGGTAAGCCTCTGCGTAGCGGTCGAGGAAGAAGTTCTGGATTCGGTCGGCGGCTGGACCGGCCTCGGTCCAGGCCTGGGTCTCGCTCTCGAGGCGGTTGCCGGCGCGGAGCATGCCTTTCGCGCCGAACACTTCGATCCGCTGGTCGTATCCGTAGCCCGAGCGCCGCGTGTTCGAGATGAGCGCCAGGCGCCCACCGGCGGTGCGCAGGAGGATCTTGGCCGTATCCACGTCTCCGGCTTCGCCGATCTCGGGATCGACCAGGCAGCCTGCGGCCGCGAACACCTCGACGACCGGCTCCCCGAGCAGCCAGCCGGCGGTGTCGAAGTCGTGGATAGCCATGTCGCGGAAGAGGCCGCCCGATGTCCGCACGAAGCCGATCGGCGGCGGCGCCGGGTCATGGCTCGTAATGTTGACGGTCTCGACCGCGCCGATCTCGCCGGCGTCGACCGCCGATCTCAGCGCCTGCAAGTTGGCGTCGAACCGCCGGTTGAAGGCGACGAACAGGCGCGCGCCGGCGAGCCGCGGGGCGGCCCTGCGCGCGCGGGCCAGGTCGAGGTCGATCGGCTTCTCGCAGAAGATGGCCTTCCCCGCCGCGTGGGCGGCCAGGCAGAGATCGAGATGCGTGTCGGTGGAGCTGGCGATGACCACCCCGGCGATGCCGGGATCGTCGAGCGCCTGCTCGACCGTGGCGACCGAGGCGCCGAGCTCGGCGGCCAGCGCCTCGGCCGCTTCCGCGACCGGATCGATCACATACTTCAGGGTGATCCCCGCGGTCGATCCGGCGTTGCGGCCATGGATGCGGCCGATGCGGCCGGCGCCGATCAGGGCGATGTCGGCCATCAGGCGCCCTCCACCGCGACCGGCGCGCCGCTCGCGACCGAGCGGACGGCCGCCTCGGCGAGCATCAGTGCGCGAACGTTGTCGGCGTACCCCGTCTGCGGCCTGGCTTCCCCCGCCAGGACATCGGCGAAGTGGTCGATCTCGCGCGCGTAGGCGGCGATGTAGCGCTCGATGAAACCGGCCGCGATGGGCGCCCCGCGCGGGCCCGTCTGGCGCCATGCTTCGAGGGTCGATGCACGCGGGTTGTCGACCAGAGCCACGCCCTTCGCGCCAAACGCCTCGACCCGCTGGTCGTAGCCGTAGCCGCTGCGGCGCGTGTTGCTGATCGCGCAGATCCGGCCGGACGCTGTCGTGAGCAGGATGCGCGCTGTATCGACGTCGCCGGCGGCCCCGATCGCCGGATCGACCAGGCAGGAGGCCCACGCGAACACGCCGGTGGGTTCTTCGCCGAACAGCCAGCGTGCGGTGTCGAAGTCGTGAATGGCGAAGTCGCGGAAGAGACCGCCGCTGGTCGGGATGAAGTCCGCCGGCGGCGGCGCCGGGTCGTGATTGATGATGTGCAGCGTTTCCAGCCTTCCCACCTCGCCCGCGTCCAGGCGCTGCTGCAGGCGCTGGAAGTGCGGGTCGAACCGCCGATTGAAGGCGACGTAGACCGGCGGCGCATCGCCGCCGAACGCGGCTGCGGCGTCGCGCAGCCTGGCGACATCGAGATCGAGGGGCTTTTCGCAGAACACCGCCTTGCCGGCCGCCAACGCCGCGAGCGCGAGGTCGAGGTGGGTGTCGGTCGTGGTCGCGACGATCACGCCCGCGATCGAAGGCTCCGCCAGCGCCTCGGCCAGGCCGACGACGGGGCGGGCGAGCCGGGCGCCCAGCCGGGCGGCCGAGTCCCCACGACCGCGGACGATGCAGGCGAGCTCGAGCTTTCCGTTGGCGAGCGCGTGTCGGCCGCGGATTTCGCCCATCCGGCCGGCGCCGATCAACGCGACCTTGCGGGCGGAAGCAGCCATGTGCGCTCTTACGGCAGGCGCCGCTTTGCCGGCAACCCTGGCGCGCGACGCATCCCTCGCGCCGGACGTCAGCCCTCATTTCGCCCCGAATCGGGCCGAGCTATGGGTCGTAGCGGCGCGCCGGGGGAGGCGGTAACAGATGGACGTCGAGCAGCGCCTGAAGGTGCAGGAGGCGCTGTTGAGCGCACTCATCGTCCACGCGGCCAACCGCGGCATGATCGCCGACATGCTCGAGGACGCGCGAACGCGTCTGTCAGCCGGCGGCAAGGCGGACGACCAGCCCGTCCGCGCCGGGGTCGTCGCAAGGCTGGAGTCCATCCTGAGCGAGCTGGACAAGGCGCCGGGCCTGCAACGGCGGCGCTAGATGCCGGCAACCCCTTCTGGCGCTTGAACGCACCGCAACGGCCCACCACGTATGGTTGGTCCGCTTCCCGCATCTCAGCGGCGCCTGATAGGGCCCAAACGGCGCGGGGCGGCGGACGAAGTCGCTTGATGTTCAAAGGGCTTCTTTGATGAACCGCGCGATCTTTTTCGACAGCCCGTTTCTGCTCGGCTTCGAGCACACGCGCGCCCTGATCGAGCGGGCGGCCAAGGCCGCCAGCGAAGGCTATCCCCCTTACAACGTGGAAGACGCCGGCGATGGCCGGGTCCGCATCACGCTCGCGGTGGCCGGCTTTCCGCCCGAGCAGCTGCAAGTGGTGGTCGAGGACAACCAGCTGACGGTCGCCGGCCGAAAGGATGGCGAGGGCAAGGACGCCGACGAGCGCGCCTTCCTGCACCGCGGCATCGCCGCTCGCGGATTCTTGAGGACCTTCGTGCTGGCCGACGGGATGGAGGTTGCGGACGCCGTGCTGGAGCACGGTTTGCTGCACATCGATCTTGTCCAGCCGGAGCCCGCCCGGCGGACCAAGCGCATCCCGATCCGGACCGCCGGCTGAACCCAGCGGCTGCCGATCCGTTGAGTATTGGAAAGGAGGCGGTCATGACGACGCCCGAATTCAGCACAGAAGCCTTTGCGGCGTTGGGCGCGCCCAGCCTCGTCTATGTGCGGCCTGTCAAGGCGCGCGAGCTGATCGGCACGACGCCGGTCGAAACCGTGCAAGGTTTTTCCATAGATCCTGAGCAGACGCTCTACGCCGTGCACCGCGCCGATGGCGCTCGCCTCGCCGTCCTCGGCGACTACGACGCCGCGGTCGCAGCGGCCATCGCCAACGACCTCGCCCCGGTCGCGGTCAACTAAGCGAACGTAAGAAGAGGTCAGGCCGCCGACGTGCGGGCGGGCTGGGCCAGCAACGCATGCACCGCGTCCGGCGTGCGCGCCAGGCGAAGTTGCTGGCGCAGGTCCTTTTGCCTCAGCATCCGTGCGACGCGCGCAAGCGCCCGCAAGTGCTCCGAGCCGGCGCCGGGCGGGGCGAACAGCGCGAAGATGAGGTCGACGGGGGCGCCGTCGATCGCGTCGAAATCGACCGGCGTCTCCAGCCGCAGGAAAACCCCGCGCATGCGGTCGAGCCCCTCCAGCTTGGCGTGCGGCAACGCAACGCCGCCGCCCACGCCCGTCGAGCTTTTCTGCTCGCGCGCCACGAGCGCATCGAGGATATCGCCGGCGTCGAAACCGAACAGCCGCGCCGCCGTCTCGGCCAGCAGCGACAACGCCTGTTGCTTGGAGTGGGCCTGAAGTTTCGGCGTGACCGCGCGCCGATCCAGCAAGTCGTCGGTGGACATCAAGGAACGCTCGTGGCCCGTTGGAACGCGAAGTCTCAGTCGGTCTTCTTGCCGCCCCCGGGCCCACTCCCGAGGCTCAGCCCCATAAACACCTTCCGGTCAGTCGCCGTTCCCGCCGTTGACGACGCGGGCGGTCCGCTCCGGATCGATCCAGCCGATATTTCCGTCGGGGCGGCGATATACCACCGATATCCCCCCGTGGGCGGCGTTCCTGAACACAATTGTTTGAGATTCGGTCAGGTCGAGCTGCATGACCGCCATCGAAACGGTCATCGTCCTCAGGGGCGCCTGCGTCTCGGCGATAATCATCGCCGCCGGCGGCGCGTGGGCGCTTGAATCGGCGCTGTCCCAGCCGTCTTCGAGGTCGGCGTCGTCGGGCGCGCGCAGGACGTAAGCGGCCGCCGTTTCCGCCTGTTTGGCGCTGGCCTGGATCGAGTGGCTCTTCAGGCGCTGCTTGTAGCGCCGGATGCGCGTCTCGATCTTGTCGATCGCCTGGCTGAAGGCGGCGTGGGCGTCGCCGCCCAGCCCGTGGCTCTGCAGCCGCTGGCCGGACGCGAGGGTGACGACGCAGTCGACGCGGAAGCTGTGGCCGTCGCGAGCAACCACCACTTCGGCGTCGCCGCCGCGCCCGAAGTACCTGCCGATGGACTGGGTGAGGTCGTCGCTGATGCGAGTCTGCAACGCTTCCCCGACAGCGACGTGTTTGCCGGAAACCTGCACTTGCATGGCGGCGAGTCGAGACCCGGGCCGGGGCGGAGTCAAGCGTGAGCGCGCCTTGCCGGCGCAAAGCACGGCGGGCATAGCTTCCGGCCCATGGGCGCTGGCCAACCGCTGAATTTGTTCGATTACGAGGCGCTGGCCGAGGCGCGGCTGCCGGCCCCGCTATGGGACTTCATCGTCGACGGCGCCGGCGACAGAATCACCTTGGCGGAGAACCGCCGCGCCTTCGATCGCATCGGCATCCGCCCGAGGATGCTGGTCGACGTGAGCCGGATCGACACGGCGACGACCGTGCTTGGCTCGCCTGTCGAGGCGCCGATCCTCGTCGCCCCGTCGGGGCCGCATGGCGCCATCCATCCGCACGGCGAGCTCGCCACAGTCGAAGCCGCTGCTCGCGCGGGTCTGCTCATGGTCGCAACCTCGGGCTCGAACCGCACGATCGAGGCCATTGCGGCTGCGGCGGCCCGCCCCTTGTGGATGCAGCTCTACTTGCTTCCCGAAAGGCCCCGCACCGAAGCGCTGGTTAGGCGGGCTGAAGCATCCGGCTGCCGCGCTATCGTGCTGACGGTCGACTCGCCCCGCTTCGGCCGCAAGGAGCGCACGCTGCGCAGCGAAGACGACTTCGACTGGCCGGCGCCCGCCAATATGGCGGACCTGCCCCCGCCCACCGCCCCCTCGCTGAGGGGCGCGCCCGCCACCTGGGCCGACGTGGACTGGCTGCGCGCCATCACCCGCCTGCCGGTCGTGCTCAAGGGGCTGTTGACCGCGGAGGACGCCGCCCTCGCCGTCGAGCATGAGGTGGCCGGAATCGTCGTGTCGAACCACGGCGGGCGGCAGCTTGACGGCGTGCTCGCAAGCATCGATGCGTTGCCGGAGATCGTCGGTGCGGCCCAAGGCCGTTGCGAGATTTACCTAGACGGCGGTGTCCGCCGCGGGACCGACGCGCTGAAAGCGCTGGCGCTGGGCGCCCGGGCGGTGTTGATCGGTCGCCCGGCGCTCTGGGGCCTCGCCGTCGGCGGTGCTGAAGGCGTCTTCGAAGTGCTCCAGATGCTCAAGGCCGAGCTCGCCATGGCGATGGCGCTCGCCGGCCGCCCGACCCTGGCCAGCATCGACGCGAGCCTGGTGACGCCGATCTCGGGACGCTAGCCCGCTTCCGCCAGCATCCGGCGGCGGTCGACGGACGAAGGAATGCGCATGGCTTCGCGGTACTTCGCGACCGTGCGGCGGGCGATGTCGACGCCTGCGCCCTTCAGGATCTCGACGATCCGATCGTCGGAGAGGACGGCCTCGGCCCTGTCTTCGGCGTCGATGAGCTGGCGGATCTTGTGGCGAACGCTCTCGGCCGAATGCGCCGCGCCTCCGTCGCTGGCCTGGATGGCGGCCGTGAAGAAGAACTTCATCTCGAACACGCCGCGCGGGGTCGCCAGGTACTTGTTGGAGGTCACCCGGCTGACGGTGGACTCGTGCATGCCGATCGCTTCGGCGACGGTCTTCAGGTTGAGCGGGCGCAGGTGCTCGACGCCGAAGGCGAGGAAGCCGTCCTGTTGGCGCACGATCTCGCTGGCCACCTTCAGGATCGTCTTCGCCCGCTGATCGAGGCTGCGCATGAGCCAGTTGGCGGAGGCGAGGCAGTCGGCGACGAACGTCTTGTCGGCGTCGCTGCGCGCGCCGCCGGAAACGCGGGCGTGGTAGCGGTGGTCGACGAGCAGCCTCGGCAACGCATCGCTGTTCAGCTCGACATGCCAGAGGCCGCCCAGACCCTCCCTGACGATCGCGTCGGGCGTCACCGGCGCGGCGGGCTCGCCGCCGAACGCCGCGCCCGGCCGGGGCGTCAGCGCCCGCAGCTCGGCCAGCATCTCTCTCAGGTCTTCTTCGTCGACGCCGCAGATGCGGCGAAGCGCGGCCAGGTCGCGCTTGGCGACCAGATCGAGGTGGTCGAGCAGCGCCGACATCGCCGGATCGCAGCGGTTGCGATCGACCAGCTGCAGGCGAAGGCACTCGGCCACGTCGCGGGCGAAGACGCCGGTCGGCTCGAACCCTTGCAGGCGGGCGAGGACCGCCTCGACCTTGTCGAGCGTGCAGCCAAGGCGCTCGGCGACCTCGCCGAGATCGAGGCGCAGATAGCCGCCCTCGTCGACGCCATCGATCAGCACCTGGGCGATGGCGTGATCGGCGCCGGCGAGGCCGGCGACCGCGAGCTGGCCCGCCAGATACTCGGCGAGCGTCAGCTCGCGTTGCACGCCGCCTTCCAGGCCCCCCTCTTCGCCGTCGAACCCGCCGCCCCGGCCGGCGCGCGACCAGTCGACGGCGCCGCCGGTCTGGTAGCCTTCGGACCCGGCGGGCTGCTGCTCGCTGGCGCTCTCGCCGGGCGAGGCGTCGGGATAGAGATCGTCGTGGCGCGCGTCGATGTCTGCCGCCGCCTGCGCATCGGAGATGCGATCCAGCGACGTCTCTGCGATCTCGGGCTCGCGCTCGACGGCGTCTGCGGCGGTCGGCTCGGCGCCCGCCTCGTCACGCTCGTCCCGCTGCAGCAGCGGATTGCGCTCCAGCTCGCCCTCGACATACGCCTCGAGCTCAACGCTCGACAGTTGCAGCAATTTG
>DATGIN010000251.1:0-4945 GCA_035295705.1 Caulobacteraceae bacterium | reverse complement strand
AACGCCGACCTGCACAAGCAGATCATCCAGAGGCTGAGGGCTGCGGCCTGAGGGGCCTCACGCGCGGTCGGCCGCTGAGCGCGCCTCGGCGCCGTCCTTGCCGCTCGTGGCCGGTCTCCCAGGCTCGCAGAGGGGCGCGGTCGTCGGCGAGACACAACACCGTCGCGAGGCCCTTGCTTTCCCCTCTAAGTCGGCGGATCAGCCCTCCGCGAGGCGAAGGTCGGAGCGAGGCAATCGGAGCGACGGCGACTATGCCTGAGCGTGGCCCGCCCGCAGCGCCACCAGCGGGCCGCGGCTAGCGCGTGGAGACGAGCCCGGACGAGTTCCGTGCGGCCGCGGCGGAAACCCTGGCCGCCCTCTGGGGCGTCCCGGTCAGTTGCGCGATCGAAAAGACGCTCCGCGACAGGGGGCGAAGCCGCGTTTGGAGGCTGGCGGTCACCGGTGGACCGGTCGAGAGCGTCATCTTGAAAGCGAGCGTCGGCGAGGCGGCCCACCCATACGTCGTCGGCGACCCAACGCTCGAAGGCGCGTTCCGGCGACTTTGCAACGAGTGGGCGGGCGCGGCGATGCTGGGGCCGCTTCGGATGGGGGCGAACGGCTACGCCGTGGACCTGAAGCGCGGCTTCTGCCTCCTGGAAGACCTTGGCGACGGCGAGACGCTCGCCGAACGGCTCACAGGCAACGATCCCGCCGCCGCCACCTCGGCGCTGTTCGCCTACGCGCGCTCGCTCGGGGACCTGCATGCCGCGACGAAGGGGCAGCAATCGCGCTGGACCTCGCTGCTTGCCGAGCAGGGTTCGGGCGCCGGCGGTGACGGGCCGATCGCCACCCCATGGCGATTGGCGGCCGGTGCGATGCCGGCGTTTTGCAGGGAGCTCGAAATCGAGCCGCCGCCATCGCTCGGCCCGGAACTGGCGGCGATCGCCCGAGCGCTCGACGAAGCTGGCGCATACTTCGCCTTCACGCCGTCGGACTGCTGCCCGGACAACCACTATCTGCGCGGCGAGCGGGTGGTGTTCTTCGACTGCGAGTTCGCCGCCGTGCGCCATGCGCTGCTCGACGCGAGCTACTTCCTGGCGCCGTTTCCCAGTTGCTGGTGCTGCGCGGCGTTGCCCGACGGCTTGGGCGAGCGCCTGCTCGCCGCCTACCGCGAACGCTTCGCCGGCGGCGCGGATTTCGACGACCAGCTGACGATGGCGCTGACCGCCTGGCTCGTCTCGCTCGTCGTCGCCCGTCACAACACGGTGTCGAACTGGGTCCACACCGACGTTCCGTGGGGCCTGTCGACCCTTCGCCAGCGGGTGATGGCGCTCATCGAGCGCCTGTCGGCTCGCCCAAACCTCGCCACCCTGGCGCCAGGCGTGGCAGAGGTCGTGGCTCAACTTGATTTGCACCTTCGCGCCCGCTGGCCGGACTTCGCGCCGATGGCCACCTATCCGGCTTTCCGCTGATGCTTGCCGGCCGAACGTGCTTGAGAGCGAGGGCTGGCTGGCTGGCGGGCGCCCTCGAGGCCGTGACCGGCGACCTTCTCAGCGTCTCCTACGAGAACGCGACGTCGGAGGCGCCGCGCTCCGCACGCCAGATCGTCGCCGGCAGGCCGCGGAGCTTGATCTGCGCGACCTCGCTCAGCGCGAGGCCGTTGGCGCGGGCGGCGTCTCGCATCGCCGCGGCGTCGCTGGCGAGAAAGATGCCGCGCCAAGCGGGGGCGGCCTGCCTGAGCGCGTTGGCCAGCACGGCGGCGTAGAGCGCGGCGTTGCCGCCGGCCGCCTCGTAGCGCTTGCCGAACGGCAGGTTGGCGATCGTCAGCGTCGGCGCGAGGGGCAGGCCGACCTCCGCCGCATCGGCGCGGCGGATCCAGGGTTTCGGCGCCGCGTGCAACCGGCGCTCGAGCTCGCGCACGGCGGCGGCGTCGGTGTCGGTCGCCATCACCTGCGCGTCGGGCGACAGCGCCAGAACCTCGGCCAAGAGGTTGCCGGTCCCGGCGGTTGCGTCCCACACCCGCTCGCCCGCGCCCAGCTTCGCCGCGAACGCCATCGCCGCCGCCACCGTCGGCGGCAGCGCGCCGCTGCGGGCGGCGCTGGCGCCGCGGCCGGGCGCATCGTGGTGGTTCTGCCGCTCGACGCCGAAATAGAACGCCTGGTCGACGACGATCAGCCAGACGGCGCGGCCGGCATCGGCCAGGGAAACGCCACGCCGCTCGAGCTCGCGCTCGATGCGCCGCATCTGGCTCGGCCGGTCGAACGCGGCCCCGGCGACGGTCGAGACGATGCGCCGGCCCTTGCTCTCGCGCATGAGCGCCGCCAGGCGATCGAACGCGCGCGGGGTGATCTCGCCGCGGCCGAAGATCGGCGCGGCCAGCACGTTCGTGCAGATGCGCGAGCGCGCCTGAGCGACGTGGGCCAGATGCCCGGGCAGCACGAGCACGTCGTGGCTGCGCGTGAACAGGCGCTGTGGCCGCGCCCGCCGCTCGATCATCTTCAGGTGCTTGAGCTCGGCGGTCGCCAGCGCGGCGAGGCCGGGCTCGGTCAGGAAGAGGTAGAGCGGTTCCGCCGCCGGCTTCGGCGCGGCGCGTTCGGGCGCCCGCCCGGCGCCCCTCGGCGTGGGCGGCCTTGCCGCTCGCATCGCGGCGTTTCGGCGTTTGCGGCGCGGGGGCATCGCCTTGCCTTCAGTTGCCTGGCTCGTGTATAGCCGCCCACCTTCCGCCCTGCCGAGCGCCCGCGAGATGAAAGCCGACACCCATCCCGACTATCACTTCATCACGGTGGTGATGACCGATGGGACCACCTACCGGACCCGCTCGACCTATGGGAAGGCCGATGCCGAGCTGCACCTCGACGTCGACCCGAAGACGCATCCGGCCTGGACCGGCGGCCACCAGACGCTGGTCGACCGCGGCGGCCGCGTGTCGCGCTTCGCCGCCAAGTACGGCGGCTTCCTGAAGAAGTAGCGCCTCCCGGCGCGCCGGCTGCGGCGAGCAGCCGATCAACCGTAGAAAAGCCCCACTCGCGCCCGCGCGAGCGGCGCGTTCCCGCCTAACCGCCAAGCACGCCAAGGACGCCAAGAGGCTCCGCCGCCGGAGCGAAGCGGAGTGCGGGGGACCCAGACGCGCTGGAAGGGCAGGCGGAACCTCGTGTCTCTGGGTGGCCCGGACGAGCCGGGCCATGACGAGGACATTGACCTGGGTGGCAGGCCGCCCCGCGGAGCCTCTTGGCGTCCTTGGCGACCTTGGCGGTCGAGTAGCGAGGCGCCGCGTCGCGGCGCTTCGTGGCTTTGCCTGGGCTCAGCGGCCGAAGGCGGCTTGCAGCTTTTCGAGCTGGGAGAGGACCGGGTGCGGGCGCTCGCCCTCGCCGGGATCGAGGTACATGCGGCGGTCGAGATGAAGGACGCGCTCGTAGAGCGTCTCGGAGCGGTCGAGCAGCGAGCGCAGACCCAGCGGCAGCCCGTCGGGCGTCGGCTCGGGCGAGGGGCGCTCCCCGCCCAGGCGGTAGCGCGCTTCGCAGGCCCGCAAGGGATCCATCTCGCCCTCGCGCACCGCCCGCTGGACGAGCAGCCACGAGGCCACCTGCATCAGCCGCGTGGTGAGCCGCATGCTCTCGCCGGCGTAGCCGAGCGCGAGCTGACGATCGAGCGCCTTCGACTCCTGGCGGCCGCGGCCGTCGAGGTAGCCGGCCGTCTCCTCGACCAGCGTCATGCCTTCCTGGAACGTGCGATCGAACAGCTCGGAGCGGGCGAAGTCGCGAATGACCGTGGCCCGCCACCCGGAGGTCTCGGGAAGGGGCTCGACATTCCAATCGCTCATGCCATCAGCCCTTCGTCTGGCCCCTCGAGACACTTGCACGCCGAACGTTGCCGGCGTGCAACCCGCATGCCAGCGCCCGCGTGAGCGACCAGTCTAGCCCGGGGCAGGTTTCTATCGTTTGAACAGCGCGTCGGCGGCGGCGCGCCCCGACCGCTTGCGCTCGAGGTGACCTCGCACCCGGGCGATCTCCGCCTCGAGATCTTCGATCCGTTCGCTCAGCTCCTCGACGCCGAACAGGTCGAGATCCTCGCGCAGCGCCTCGCGCAACGCCTCGCCGCGGCCGCGCTTGGGCGGAGGGGGTTCTTCCAGCATCGCGAATGCACTCCTTCGCGTGGGCTCGATTGTCGCCTATCTGACCTTCCGCGCCGGACGGACGCAAGTTTGGGAGGACGAATGGCCATGACGCCGGACGAGATGACCGCGATCGCCGTCGAGGGCGGCAAGGGTCCGCCGGAGGCGCTGAAGGCCGTCCGCGTCGCGACGCCCAAGCCCGGTCCGGGACAGATCCTGATCAAGGTCGCCGCCGCGGGGGTAAACCGTCCCGATGTGATCCAGCGCCTCGGCTTCTACCCGCCGCCGCCGGGCGCGCCGGACACCATGGGTCTGGAAGTCGCCGGCGAGGTCGCCGCGCTCGGCGAGGGCGCGCCGCGCTGGAAGGTCGGCGACCAGGTCTGCGCGCTGTTGGGCGGCGGCGGATACGCCGAGTACGCGGTGGTGGACGCGCGCCATGCGCTGCCGCTGCCGAAGGGCCTGACCCCCGTCGAGGCGGCCGGCCTGCCGGAGACCGTGTTCACGGTGTTCACCAACGTGTTCGAGGGTGGCCGCCTGAAGGCCGGCGAGACGCTGATGGTGCATGGCGCGACCTCCGGCATCGGGGTCACCGCCATCCAGATGGGCAAGGCGGCGGGCGCGAAGGTGATCGCGACCGGCCGCGGCGCGGCGAAGGCCGCCGAAGCGCTGAAGCTGGGCGCCGACAAGGCGGTCGACACCTCGGCCGAGGACTTCGTCGCGGTCGCCAAGGCGGAGGGCGGCGTCGACGTCGTGCTCGACATGGTGGGCGGCGACTACTTCGCCAAGAACCTCGAGGCGCTGAACACCGCCGGCCGTATCGTGATGATCGCGACGCTGGGCGGCGCGGCGGTCGAG
>DATGIN010000250.1:0-7657 GCA_035295705.1 Caulobacteraceae bacterium | reverse complement strand
CTGGGCTTCGATCCGGCGCATGCGCGGCGCAGCATCCGCTACGAAACCGCGATGCGCGAGCGCGCGCGCCTCCTGCGCCTCGGGCCGCGCGATCCTTTGTGGCTCGACGGGCTGGAGAAGGAGATGGCGGAGTCCGGAGTCGAAATCGCCGCAGCGCGGCGGGAAACACTCGCGCGACTGAACGAAGCCCTGGGCACGCGTGCCCGCGAAGGCGCCTTCCCTTGCGCGCAGCTCGCGATGGCGGGCGAGAGCGAGCAGCTGATCCTCGACGCGGGCGATCACGCCGTCGTTGCGATACGAAACGCGCTCGCGCGCGCGCGCATCCGCGACGCCGAGTCCCGGCGCACCAGCGTCGGACCGCACACGAGCGACATGGACGCCCGCCACAGCGAGAAGCGCATGGACGCGCGCGATTGTTCAACGGGCGAGCAGAAGGCGCTGCTGATTTCGATCGTGCTCGCCGATGCCTTCGAGCTTGCCCGCCGGCGCGACGGCGAGGCGCCGATCCTGCTCCTCGACGAGATTGCGGCGCATCTCGATCAGCGGCGCAGAGCCGCTCTGTGCGAGGAAATCGTGGCGCTCGGCGCGCAGGCCTGGCTCACCGGAACCGACGCCGCGTTGTTTGAGAATCTGGCAGGCCGTGGCGATATCTTCGCGGTCGAAGACAGCCGGCTCACCCCGCAGCAACCGCACGGTGTTTCATGAACTTTTCGAATTGTCATGCTGCGCCAATGCGCAGCACCCGGACGAAACCTGGCAAGTTCGAGCCATGCGTGATCAATGGCGAGCACGACGATGGTTCCGTCGCTTCCGACTGGATCCTGTGCATTCGCACAGCATGACATGATGGGTAAAGACCGGATAATTTGAGAACACGATGGTAAGCGACAACGGCACACAAGACGCAGGCGTCTACGACGCGGATTCCATCAAGGTCCTGAAGGGCCTCGACGCCGTGCGCAAGCGGCCGGGCATGTACATCGGCGACACCGATGATGGCTCCGGCCTGCATCACATGGTCTACGAGGTGGTCGACAACTCGATCGACGAAGTCCTCAACGGGTTTGCCAGCAAGGTCGACATCACGCTGAACGCCGACGGCTCGGTGACCGTCACCGACGACGGGCGCGGCGTCCCGACCGACATCCACACCGGCGAAGGCGTTTCCGCGGCCGAGGTCATCATGACCCAGCTGCACGCGGGCGGGAAGTTCGACCAGAACTCGTACAAGGTTTCCGGCGGGCTGCACGGCGTCGGCGTTTCCGTGGTGAACGCGCTCTCGGACTTCCTGGAGCTGAAGATCTGGCAGGACGGCCAGGTCCACGAGATGCGCTTCGAGAACGGCGATGCGACGGCGCCGCTGCGCGCGACCGGCCCCGCGCCCAAGCGCGCCGACGGCGAGCCGCTGACCGGCACCCAGGTCACCTTCCTGCCCTCGCGCGCCACCTTCTCGCAGATCGAGTTTGACCGCCGCACCCTCGAGCACCGCCTGCGCGAGCTGGCGTTCCTGAACTCGGGCGTCACCATCGTCTTCCGCGACCTGCGCGACGCCGAGCCGTTCGAAGAGACGCTGAAGTACGACGGCGGCGTCGAGGCGTTCGTTCGCCACCTCGACAAGGCGAAGACCGGACTCATCCCCGAGCCGATCGTCGTGCGCGGCCAGCGCGAGCGGGTGGAGCTCGACCTCGCGCTCTGGTGGAACGACGGCTACCACGAGACGATGCTCACCTTCACCAACAACATCCCGCAGCGGGATGGGGGCACGCACCTGTCGGCTTTCCGGGCCGCGCTGACGCGGGTGATCACCAGCTACGCGGAGAAGTCCGGCGCCGCCCGGCGCGAGAAGGTGGACCTGAGCGGCGAGGACGCGCGCGAGGGGCTGACCTGCGTGCTGTCGGTCAAGCTGCCGGACCCGAAGTTTTCCTCGCAGACCAAGGACAAGCTGGTCTCTTCCGAGGTTCGGCCGGCGGTCGAGGGGCTGGTGGCCGACGGCCTAGGCGCCTGGTTCGAGGAGCACCCGACCGAAGCGCGTATCATCGTCCAGAAGATCGTCGAGGCTGCGGCTGCACGCGAGGCGGCCCGCAAGGCGCGAGAGCTCACGCGCCGCAAGTCGGCGCTCGACATTACCTCCCTGCCGGGCAAGCTCGCCGACTGCCAGGAGCGTGATCCGGCCAAGTCGGAGCTCTTCCTGGTCGAAGGCGACTCCGCTGGGGGCTCGGCCAAGCAGGCGCGCAACCGCGAGAATCAGGCGGTGCTGCCGCTCAGGGGCAAGATCCTGAATGTCGAGCGCGCGCGGTTCGACAAGATGCTGAGCTCGGACCAGATCGGGACGTTGATCACCGCGCTGGGGGCCGGCATCGGGCGCGACGACTTCGACATCGAGAAGATCCGCTACCACCGCATCGTGGTGATGACCGACGCCGACGTCGACGGCGCGCACATCCGCACGCTGCTCTTGACCTTCTTCTACCGGCAGATGCCGGAAGTGCTCGAGCGCGGCTATCTCTATATCGCTCAGCCGCCGCTCTATAAGGCCAGCAAGGGCAAGTCCTCCCGTTACCTGAAGGACGACGCCGAGATGGAGGCCTTCCTGGTGGAGGAGGGCCTTGATGGCGCGGAGCTCGATCTCGCCTCCGGCGAGCGTATGACCGGTCAGGATCTCGCCACCCTGGTCGAGACCTGCCGCGCCGCGAAGGCGTCGATCGAGCGCCTGGCCGCGCGCGCTCCGGCGTTCGCGATCGAACAGGCGGCGCTTGCCGGCCTGCTCGGCAACTCCGACGACGTCGCCGAGGGCGCGCGGCGTCTGGACCTCTACGCGGAGGAGGGCGATGGGCCCTGGTCCGGCGAGGCGCGGGACGGCGGCTACAGCTTCTCGCGTACGCGCCGCGGCGTCACCGAGCACGTCGTCCTGGAGCCGGCGCTTACCCACGCCGCCGACGCGCGCCGCCTCGCCGAGCGCGCGGCCAGACTCGCCGAGACCTTCGAGAAGGCGGCGACCTTCCGCCGCCGCGACCGCGCGCTCACCATCCGCGGCCCGCTCGACCTGGTCGATGCGGTGTTCGACGCCGGCCGGCGGGGACTGTCGATCCAGCGCTACAAGGGCCTGGGCGAGATGAACCCCGACCAGCTGTGGGAGACGACGCTGGACTCAAACGCCCGCACGCTCCTGCAGGTGAAGATCAACCACGCGGACGACGCCGACGACATGTTCACGCGGCTGATGGGCGACCTGGTCGAGCCCCGGCGCGAGTTCATCCAGGCGAACGCGCTCGACGCCGAGGTCGACGTCTAGCGGCCGGAAAGGGCGCGTCGTTGACACCCGGACCTTGCAGCTTAAAAGCGGCGACTGCGGGCCGCCGGAGGTCCCGGCGATGAGCGAAAGCCCAACGACAGACGCAGCGGCGCGCGCCGCCGACCGGCCTCTTTCGCCCCATATCCTCGCCTGGCGCTGGCACGTCACCATGGCCACGTCGATCCTGCACCGGCTGACCGGAGCGGCGCTCTACGTGGGCGCGCTGATCCTGGTCGGATGGGCGCTGGCGCTGGCCTCGGGACCCGACGCCTACGACCTCTACGCCGGGGCGCTGGGCTCTCCGCTCGGCCTGATCGTGCTGATCGGCCTCTCGCTCTGCCTCTTCTTCCACCTCGCCAACGGCATCCGGCACCTGGTCTGGGACTTCGGCCGCGGCTTCGCCCCGAAGACCGCCGACGCCACCGCCTGGCTGGTGCTCGCCATCGCGGTCGCCGCCACCGTGGCGCTCTGGGCCTGGCTCCTCCTGCGCGGCGGTGGCGCATGACCGGCTACCGTACGCCGCTCGGCCGGGTGCGCGGCCTGGGCGCCGCAAAGTCCGGCGTCGCCGACTTCATCACCCAGCGGGTCAGCGGCGCGGCGCTGGTGATCCTGCTGCTTTGGGGCGTCTACGCGGCGGTCTGCGTCGCGCGCGGCGGGTACGAAGGCGCGACCGGCTGGCTGCACGCGCCGCTCAACGCCACGGGGGTCGTGCTGATCATCGCGGTGGCCGCCCTGCACATGCAGATCGGCATGCGCGAGATCATCCTCGACTACATCGCGCGGCCGGCGACCAAAGCTTTTCTTCTGGTGCTCAACGTGTTCATCGCCTGGGGCGCGGGCGTCGTCGGCGTGCTCGCCGTGCTCAAAGTCGCGCTCGGCGGCGCGGGCTGAGGCGGCGATGAGCGCCTATACCCTCGTCGACCACGTCTACGACGTCGTGGTGCTTGGCGCCGGCGGCTCGGGCCTGCGGGCCGCGCTCGGGTGCGCCGAGGCGGGCCTCAAGACCGCCTGCATCACCAAGGTGTTCCCCACCCGCTCGCACACGGTGGCGGCGCAGGGCGGCATCTCGGCCAGCCTCGGCAACATGAGCGCCGACGACTGGCGCTGGCACATGTACGACACCGTCAAAGGGTCCGACTGGCTGGGCGACCAGGACGCGATCGAATATCTGGTCAGGAACGCTCCGGCCGCCGTCTACGAGCTCGAGCACTGGGGCGTCCCCTTTTCCCGCACCCCCGACGGACGGATCTATCAGCGCGCCTTCGGCGGCATGACCCGCAACTACGGCGAGGCGCCGATCCAGCGCACCTGCGCGGCGGCCGACCGCACCGGCCACGCCATGCTGCACACCATGTATGGCCAGTCCCTGCGCCACGACGTCGAGTTCTTCATCGAGGTGTTCGCGCTCGACCTGATGATGGACGACGACGGGGTCTGCCGCGGGCTCACCGCCTGGAAGCTCGACGACGGGACGCTGCACCGCTTCCGCGCCCAGACGACGGTGATCGCCACCGGCGGCTATGGCCGCGCCTACGCCTCCTGCACCGGGGCCCACACGCAGACCGGCGACGGCAACGGCATGGTGCTGCGCGCCGGCCTGCCTTTGCAGGACATGGAGTTCGTCCAGTTCCATCCGACCGGCATCTACGGCGCCGGCTGCCTCATCACCGAGGGCGCGCGCGGCGAGGGCGGCTACCTGACCAATTCCGAGGGCGAGCGCTTCATGGAGCGCTATGCGCCCAGCGTGAAGGACTTGGCGCCGCGCGACATGGTCAGCCGCGCGATGATGCTGGAGATCCGCGAGGGCCGCGGCGTCGGGCCGAAGAAGGATCACATCTTCCTGCACCTCGACCACCTCGATCCCAAGGTGTTGCATGAGCGGCTGCCGGGCATCTCGGAGACCGCCCGCATCTTCGCCGGCGTCGACGTGACCAAGGCCCCGATCCCCGTCCTGCCGACTGTCCACTACAACATGGGCGGCATCCCAACGACCTACATGGGCGAGGCGATGACCAAGGCCGGCGACGAGCCCGACACGCATGTTCCGGGACTCATGTCGGTCGGCGAGGCGGCATGCGTCTCCGTGCACGGTGCTAACCGGTTAGGCTCGAACTCGTTGTGCGACCTGGTCGTCTTCGGCCGCGCGGCGGCGCTGCGCGCCGCGGACGTGTTGAAGGTCGGCGCGCGGCAACCGGAGCCGAAGCCGGCGTGGAGCGATCCCCATCTGGCGCGGTTCGACCGCTTGCGACACGCGTCGGGCGGCACGCCGACGGCCGTCCTGCGCGCCGAGATGCAGCTCGCCATGCAGGAGGACGCCGCCGTCTTCCGCACCGGCGAGACGCTGAAGAGCGGCGTCGACCGCCTGGCCAAGGTGGTCGAGCGCCGGCGCGACCTCTCGGTCGCCGACCGCGGGCTCATCTGGAACACCGATCTCGTCGAGACCCTCGAGCTCGACAACCTGATCGCCCAGGCGGTGGTGACGGTGAACGGGGCGCTGAACCGTACCGAAAGCCGCGGCGCGCACGCCCGCGAAGACTTCGCCGAGCGCGACGACGAGACCTGGATGAAGCACACGCTGGCCTGGTTCGACGACGCGACCGGCAAGGTGCGCATCGACTACCGTCCAGTGCACATGAACCCGATGACCAACGACATCGCGTCCATCCCACCCAAGGACCGGGTCTACTAAGGAACGAGGTGGAGCGAGCGATATGGTCCAGCTGACGCTGCCGAAGAACTCCAAGGTGGGCCGGGGCAAACGCTGGCCGGCGCCGACGGGCGCCAGCCGCATCAAGGCGTTCCGCGTCTACCGTTGGGACCCGGAGGCGGGCGGCAATCCGCGCTGGGACATCTACGACGTGGACGTGGACGCCTGCGGGCCGATGCTGCTCGACGTCCTGATCCACATCAAGAACACCATGGACCCCAGCCTCGCCTTCCGCCGCTCGTGCCGCGAGGGCGTCTGCGGCTCGTGCGCCATGAACATCGGCGGGCGGAACACGCTCGCCTGCACCCACGGATGGGCCGAGGTCCCCGGCCGCGAAGTCTCGATCGCCCCATTGCCGCACCAGCCGGTGATCAAGGACCTGATCCCAGATCTCTCGATCTTCTTCGCCCAGTACGCCCAGATCGAGCCGTGGCTGCACACCGCAACGCCGGAACCGGAGAAGGAGTGGCTGCAAAGCGAGGACGAGCGGCGCAAGCTCGACGGCCTCTACGAGTGCATCCTGTGCGCCTGCTGTTCGACTTCATGCCCGAGCTATTGGTGGCACGGCGAGAAGTACATGGGCCCGGCGGCCTTGCTGCAGGCCTACCGCTGGCTTGCCGACAGCCGCGATGAGGCGACCGGCGAGCGGCTCGACGAGCTCGAGGACCCGTTCAAGCTGTACCGCTGCCACACGATCATGAATTGCGCCCAGGTCTGCCCCAAGGGTCTGAACCCGGCCGAGGCCATTGCCGAGATCAAGCAGATGATGGTCGAGCGGGTGGTCTAGGGCGGCGGCCTTTTTGGCCACTGGCCCAACTATGACGGAGCGGTAAGTTGACGGGTCCGTCATTTTTCTGCATCGGACCCGCATGAGCGAGACCGCCCCGCACGTGGTGATCGTCGGCGCCGGCCACGCCGGCGGCACGGCGGCGGCGGTGCTCCGCCAATACGGCTTCGCCGGCCACATCACGCTGGTCGGGCAAGAGCCTATTCCGCCCTACCAGCGGCCGCCGCTGTCGAAAGCCTGGCTGAAGGGCGAGGCCGACGCCGACGCGCTCACGCTCAAGCCCGAGAGCTTCTACGCCGAGCACGACATCGACCTGCGCACCGGGGTGACCGCGACCGCGATCGACGCGGCCGCCCGCACCGTCGCGCTCGAGCGCGGCGCCCCGCTCGCCTACGACATCCTGATCATCGCCACCGGCGCTCGCGCCCGCAGCCTCGCCATTCCCGGCGCCGACCTTGCCGGCGTCCTCTCGCTGCGCTCGGCCGCGGACGCCGAACAGCTCAAGGCCGCGCTTGGACCCGGCTGCACCCTGGCGGTGATCGGCGGCGGTTACATTGGGCTCGAGGCCGCAGCCTCGGCGCGCGCCCTCGGCTCCGACGTCGTGGTGCTCGAGCGCGAGCCCAATGTCCTAGCGCGGGTGGCCAAGGAGCCGCTGGCGTCGTTCTTCGCCGACTACCACCGCCAGCGCGGCGTTCGCTTCGAGGTGAGCGCCAGGGTCGAGGCCTTCGAGGGTGTAACCGGTCATATAACCGGTGTTCGGCTGGGCGATGGCCGCACGATCGGCTGCACGCTGGCGCTGGTCAGCGTCGGACTGGCGCGCAACGACGAGCTCGCCCGCGCCGCCGGCCTCGACTGCTCGACCGGCCCGCAA
>DATGIN010000249.1:0-5408 GCA_035295705.1 Caulobacteraceae bacterium | reverse complement strand
CGAAGACGAGATCGACCTTTTCACCGAGAAGCTCAACGTCAAGCGCGCCCGCCACGGCGGCCCGATCGTGCTGCACCAGGACTATCCCTACTGGGAGCGGATGACGCCGATCGCGCACCGCGTGGCGACGGCGATGATCTTTATCGACGATGCGACCCGCCAGAACGGCTGCCTCGAGGTCGCGCCCGGGACGCACACGGTCGGCAAGCACAAGCAGCGCGACGTCGAGGGCTTCGGGGCGTTCGAGATGGACCCGGATGCGTTCGATCTGACCAGGCTGCAGCCGCTGGAGGTCGAAGCCGGCGCGGTCGTCTACTTCGGCCCCTTCCTCGTGCACCGCTCGCTGCCGAACCTTTCGGACGTCGACCGCCGCGCGCTGCTCTATTCCTACCAGCCCGCCGGCCACCCGCACGGCGCCGAGCTGAACCGCCTGATCCGGAGCAAGCCGGCGTGAGCGGGGCCGCGACCCGCTCTCGCGGCGCGGCCTCGGAGCGGGCGCTGGTCGAGGCGTTCCAGCGCGACGGGTTCGTGCACGTCAAAGGCCTGCTGCCGCCGGACGAGATCGCGCGTCATCGGCAAGCGGTCGACCGCGCGGTCGCCGAGCGCACGGCCGAGTACGAAACGCCGCTCGCCGAGCGGACGCCGTTCAGCCAGTCCTTCACCATGTGCCAGTACCTCTGGGAGGACCATCCGGACGTCGCGCCGCTGACGTTCCACCCCAGGATCGCCGGGCTGGCGGCGGCGCTGCTCGGCTGCGAGCGGGTGCGGCTGTGGCACGACCAGGCCCTCTACAAGGAGGCCGGCGGGCGCGAGACCGAAATGCACCAGGACCAGCCGTACTGGCCGATCGCCGAGCGCGACACCGTCACCGCCTGGATCCCGCTCAGCGAGGTCAACGAAGAGACCGGCCAGATGGGCTACGTCCCCGGCTCGCACCTCGGCGACGTCACCTTCGTCAATGTCTTCACCGAGCCGGGCGCCGGCCGCGCGTTCCAGGCCAGGCAGCAAGCGCGGCCCGTGTTCGTGGATTGCGCCCCCGGCGACGTCGTCTTCCACCACGGCTCGACCATCCATCTCGCGCGCCCGAACCGCTCGGGCGCGGTGCGGCGGGTGCACACGGCCATCTACTTCCGCGATGGCTGCACGCGGAAGAATGCGCGAGCGCACTACTCGCTCGACCGCGACGGCATCGCCGTGGGCGCCGTCATCGACGGGCGGGCGACGCCGATCGCCTGGCCGCTGCCGGGCGGGCGGCTGCCGGAGCCGATCCCCTTCCTCGCCGCCGACGAGCACCCGGCGCTCGGTCCGGCGGTGAAGATCGGCATCTTCCCGAAGGCGCCGGGCCGCTAGCCATGCCTGTCACGCTCGAGCGCCTGGCGGCCGATGCTCCGATCGAAGCCGTGATGCGGCGCCTCGACCGGGACGGGGCGGTGATCCTCCAAGACATGCTCGCGCCGTCCGGCATCGCGGCGCTGCTCGACGAGCTGGCGCCCTACCTCGATACGGCCGTGCCCGGGCGCGAGACATTCTCGGGCTTCAGGACCACGCGGACGGGCGCTCTGGCGGCCCGCTCGGCGCAGGCGCGCGCGGCGCTCGTCGATCCGCGCATCCTGGCCATCTGCGACGCGGTGCTGTTGCCCAATTGCGAGCGCTACCAGGTCAACGTCACCCACATCATCCGCATCCTGCCGGGCGAGGTCGCCCAGGTGATGCACCGCGACCGGGTCGCCTGGTCGCACCTGAACGGCATCGAGCCGCAGCTCAACACCATCTGGGCGCTCAGCGACTTCACCCGCGCGAATGGCGCGACGCGGGTCTGCCCGGGCTCGCAGACGTGGCCGGCCGATCGCCGGCCCGAGGAGGCGGACATCGCCTACGCCGAGATGAAGGCGGGCTCGGTCCTGGTCTACACCGGCTCGGTCTTTCACTCGGGCGGCGCCAACGAGAGCACCGCGCCGCGGCTCGGCATGAACCTGACCTATTGCCTCGGCTGGCTGCGCCAGGAGGAGAACCAGTACCTGTCGTGCCCGCCGGCGGTCGCCCGCACGCTGGACCCGAAGCTGGCGGCGCTGATGGGCTACGCCAACGGCGGCGGCGGGCTCGGCTTCTACACCCCCCCGATCGGCCCGAGCGCCGCCTCCGACGTCTACCCGATCGAGCACGCGGTGCAGACCCCCAAGGCGTAGGAAGCGGCCATGCCCAAGATCAGACACATCGCGCTCGCGAGCGACGACCCTGTGAAGACGGCCGAGTTCTACAAGCGCGTCTTCGAGTTCGAGGAGGTCGGGCGCATCGGCCGCCCGGACGACCCCGACGCCATCGCCTGGGGCGTCTACCTCAGCGACGGCCTGCTGAACCTCGCCGTGCTCAAGTTCCAGAACATCGACCAGATCGGGCGCGGCCTCGACTACGTCGGCCTGCATCACTTCGGCGTCCTGGTCGACGATGTCGCCGACTATCGGCGCAAGCTCGAAGCCGCCGGCGCGCCCTGCATCCTGGAGCAGCCGCCGGCGTCCGCCGACGGCGCGCCAAACTACGAGACCAAGTTCCGCGGGCCGGACGGCGTCGTCTTCGACGTCTCAGAGCACCCGTGGGTCGGCGCCGCGCCCCTCGATCCGTAAGCCATCGCTCCGAGCGCCGCCGGCGCTCGCCCGTTTGCAAATTCCGCAGCGGGCCGGCAATGCCTCGAACGGCCCGGCGAGCGGCGATTCTCGAGCAAACGGAGCGCGCAGAGTTTGAGCCCCGACGGCGGCGACATGTTCAAGCGCAGCATGCACCGGCTGGGCAACCTCATGATCACCATCTCGGCGATCACGCCCACCATGTCGGTGTTCATCATCGGGGGCCAGGTGATCAACCAGGCCGGGACCGGCGCGGTGATCGCGTTTGCCGCCGTCAGCCTGCTCGGCCTCACCACGGCCTACGTCTACGCCGAGCTCTCGTCCGCCTTCCCACTCACCGGCGGCGAGTATTCGATGATGGGTGCGACGCTGGGGCCCTCGTTCGGCTTCATGGCGTTGGCGCTCAACCTGTTCGGGGGTGCGCTCGGACAGGCGGTCACGGCGCTCGGCCTGGCCGAGTACCTCGGCGTCGTCGTTCCGGGGCTTCCGGCGTTTCCGGTGGCGCTGGTGGCGACCGCGCTGGTGACGGCGGTGTCGATCCTGAACGTGCGCGTGAACGCTGTGATCACCGGCGTCTTCCTGGGCGTCGAGCTGCTCTCGCTCGGCGTCCTGGTCGCGCTGGGCTTCGGCCATCCGCACCAGTCGCTGGACGTGATCGCGCTGCACCCGGTCATGACGACCGCCTCCGGCCTCGCGCCGGCGCCCTGGACCGCCATCGGCCTCTCCGCCACCTCGGCGATCTACGCGGTCAACGGCTACGGCGGCGCCTGTTACTTCGGCGAGGAGATGTTCGAGGCGAAGACCCGCCTCGCCTGGGTGATCTTCTGGTCGCTCGGCGTTGCGGTCGCGGCCGAGTTCCTGCCGATCGCGGCCACCGTGCTCGGGGCGAGCGACCTGCACGCCGTGCTCGGCGCGGACTCGCCGTTCGCCGTCTTCATCGCCGCCGCCGGCGGCCCCTGGCTGGCCAAGGCGGTCAGCCTCGGCGTCGCGTTCGCGATCGTGAACGCCATGCTGGCGATCGCGCTGATAAACGCGCGCCAGCTCTACGCGTCCGGCCGCGACCACGTTTGGCCCGCGCTCGTCAGCCGCGCGGTCACGGCGCTGCACCCGCGCTTCAACTCGCCCTGGATCAGCTGCCTGATCATGGGCCTCGCCACCGTCGCGGCCTGCCTGGTCCGGCTTGATCTTCTGGTCATGCTCACGGCGACGGGGATCGTGATGGTCTACGCCGGGGTGGCGGCCGCCTCGATCGCCGGGCGCCTCAACGGGACGACCGACCACGGCCCGTATCGCATGCCGCTTTTCCCCCTCGCGCCCATCGCCTCGCTGCTGGCGCTGGCGGCGGTCGTGGTCGCCGACGCGCTCGACCCCGAAGTCGGGCGCAACAGCCTCATCGCCAACCTCGCGGTCATGGCCGCCGCCGTCGGCTACTACGTCCTGGTCCTCAAGCGCCGCGGCGGCTGGGCGCTAAGAGGCGAGGGTGGGGCGCTGCTGGAAGCGAAGCGCTCGCCCGCCGGCTGACCGCCCCGTCGTCATGGCCCGACTTGTTCGGGCCACCCAGAGGCGCCTCTCCACCCTGTCTGCCACGCGCCGCTGGCTCCCCCGTTCCGCTTCGCTTCAGCCGGGATGACGGTGGAAGACGCGGCTGTCTCGCGCTATATGAGCGCCGCGATGCGAGAGGCCGTGACCGCCCTGTTCCCGACACCCGCGCGAATGCGCGCCGGGTGAGGGACCGCGTCCGCCGACGCGGGCGCTGACGAGCCGGCCGCCGCCCTCATCCGCTCTTCCGAACCGCCGGCCCTGCAAAGCCATACCGACGTCAGGCGCCACAGGTTTCCCGCCCGCGTCCGCGTCGGCTAAACGGAGCCCTTGAGCACAATGGCCCGCGTCCTCATCACCTCCGCGCTACCCGGCGTGAACGGCGTCAAGCACCTCGGCAACGTCGTGGGCTCGCTGCTGCCCGCCGACGTCTACGCCCGCTTCGAGCGTAGCCGCGGAAACGAGGTCCTCTCGATCTGCGGCACCGACGATCACGGCACGCCAGCAGAGCTCGCCGCCGCCGAAGCCGGCCTCGACGTCTTCACCTATTGCGACCAGCAGCACCGCATCCAGTACGACCTCGGGATCGCCTTCGGCCTCTCCTGGGACTTCTGGGGCCGCACCTCGTCGCGCCAGAACGGCGAGCTCGTCCACCACTTCGCCGCCGCGCTGGAAAGGAACGGCCTGATCGAGGAGCGGGTGGACAAGATGGTCTACTCGCTGACCGACAAGCGCTTCCTGCCCGACCGATACGTAGAGGGCACGTGCCCGGTCTGCGGCTACCGCCCGGCGCGCGGCGACCAGTGCGACAACTGCGGCTCGCTGCTCGACCCGGTCGACCTGATCGAGCCGTACTCGGTCATCTCAGGCTCGAAGGACCTCGAGGTGCGCGACACGCGCCACCTCTACCAGCTGCACTCGAAGATAGCGCCGGCCATCCGCGCCTGGACCGACGGCCAGACCGGCTGGTCGCCGCTCGCCCGCTCGATCGCCTACAAGCATCTCGACGAGGGGCTGATCGACCGCGGCATAACCCGCGACCTCGCGTGGGGCTTCCCGGTGCTGAAGGACGGCCTCCCGCGGCCCGGGTTCGAGGACAAGGTCTATTACGTCTGGTTCGACGACGTGATCGGCTACATCGGCATCACCCGCGAGTGGGCCGATGCGGAGGGCGTCGACTGGGAGCGCTGGTGGCGGCTCGACAAGGGCGCCGAGAACGTCCGCTACGTCCAGTTCATGGGCAAGGAC
>DATGIN010000248.1:0-16793 GCA_035295705.1 Caulobacteraceae bacterium | reverse complement strand
GCCGGAGAGCATGTGCGCGATGTTCGGGATGACGGACACCGTCGTCCTGGTCGGCCTTGGCGAGCGGTTCCAGATCTGGGGCCGCGAAGCCTTCCTGGCCGAACGCCCCACCCAGCGGCTGTTCGCCCGCGATGCGCTGCGCGCCCGCGCCGAGCTTCGCCGCGCCAGGCTGGGAGCGGCGGAATGAGCGGCGCCCATGAGCCTGTGATGCTGGAAGAGGTCCTCGCCGTCGTCGCCCCCGCGCCCGGCAAGCTGGTCATCGATGCGACCTTTGGCGCCGGCGGTTACAGCCGCGCGTTCCTCACCGCCGGATCGGACGTCGTCGCCTTCGATCGCGACCCATCCGTGCAGCCGTTCGCGGCCGCGCTTGCAACCGCCCGCTTCCGGCTGGTGGAGGCGCCCTTCTCCAGTATGGCCGATCATGTCTCGCCACCGGTCGACGGCGTGGCCATCGATCTTGGCGTCTCGTCCATGCAGCTCGACGATCCAGCGCGCGGCTTCTCGTTCCAAGCCGACGGTCCGCTCGACATGCGCATGAGCCAGGCCGGACCGAGCGCCGCCGAGTTGGTCAACGACACCGCGCCGGCCGAGCTCGCCCGCATCTTCCGCGACTACGGCGAGGAGAAGAACGCCGGCCGCATTGCGCGCGCGCTGGTGCGCCGACGCGCCGCCCAGCCGTTCGCACGCACGCTGGATCTGGCCGAAGCGGTCGAGCGCGCGCAAGGCGGCCGCCGCGGCGCGAAAGCACACCCGGCGACCCGCGTGTTCCAGGCGCTGCGGATCGCGGTGAACGGCGAGCTCGCCGAGCTGGAGGCCGGCCTGGCCGCGGCCGAGTATCTGCTGAGGGACGGCGGCCGCCTCGTCGTGGTGAGCTTCCACTCGCTGGAAGACCGCGTCGTGAAGACCTTTCTGGCCGAACGCTCAGGGCGGACGCCGGGCGGATCGCGACACCGCCCAGCAACCGAGCCAATGCAGCCTCCCTCATTCCGACTGCTGAGCAAATCGGTTCGTCCGGGCACGGCAGAAGTCATGAGAAACCCGCGCGCACGCTCGGCGAGGCTCCGGGCCGCCGAGCGGACGGCGGCGCCGGCCTGGAGGTGGGCGGCATGAATCCCTTCAACCTCTTCGACCGGCGCGTACGCGGGTTCCGGATCATCGAGATCGGCGGGCTGTGCGTGCTGTTGGCGCTGGCGCTGGTTGTCTATCTGGCCAAGACCCACGCTGGCGGCGAGCGGGCCGACATCGACCGCATCCAAGCGCAGATCGATTCCGAGCAAACGCGGGTCACCCTGCTTCGGGCCGAAGTGGCGCGGCTGGAGCAGCCGGAACGGCTGGAGAGCCTATCCGGCCGCTACCTGAACCTGCAGCCCATCGCGGCCAGTCACGAGATCGGCCCACGGAGTCTGGCGAGCGTCGCCCACCCCGAGTCCCCGACCGCCGCGAAGGCCGCGCCTGCGGCCGCAAGCGCCGCTCCGCCATCCGCGGCGGGCGACGCCCTAGCGCAAGCCGACGCTGCGGCCGCAACGGAAGCGCCCCAGTGAGCCCGGTCGACATCCAGCTCCCGCGCATCCCCAACGCCTGGCGCTGGCTGACCGAGCGCGTCTGGCGCGTCGAGCACGCGTTTGGGCGCGCAAAGGCCGAGGACCGCGCGGAGGACGACACGCGGCTGCGCATCTTCTTCGTGCTCGTGATCTTCACCGCGGCGTTTCTGACGCTGGCGGCCGGCGCCGCCCACTCGGCCCTCTTCGCCGAGCGCGATCGCGGCGGCCCTGACGCTGCGGCGCCCGGCGCACGGGCCGAGCTGGTCGACCGCAACGGGCTGCTCCTGGCCGCCGATCTGCCCCACTTCGGGCTCTACTACGATCCGAAGGAGAACTGGAACCCGGACGAGATCCGCCGCGTGCTGCCCGCCTTCGTCCCCGGCCTTTCCTTAGATCGCCTGGACAAGGCGCTGAAGGCCGACCGTCGGCAGTACCTGATTGGCGGGCTCACGCCTGAAGAGCGCGACCGCATCGACGACCTCGGCCTGCCCGGGGTGTCGTTCGAGCCGGAGCCGAAGCGCGCCTACCTCATGGGACCGACGGCCGGCCACCTGATCGGCTTCGTCGACCGCGGCGGCGTCGGCATCTCCGGCGCCGAGCTCGGCCTCGACAAGCTGATCCGCGCCGACGCCGGCAAGGGTCCCGTGGCGCTGTCGATCGACCTGCGCGTGCAGGCGGCGCTACAGGACGAGGTCGAGAAGGCGGCGCAGAACTTCCACGCCATCGGCGCCGCCGGGATCGTGACCGACGTCCACACCGGCGAGATCCTCGGGATGGCCAGCTATCCGGCCTTCGAC
Organism: Caulobacteraceae bacterium; assembly: GCA_035295705.1. GTDB lineage: Bacteria > Pseudomonadota > Alphaproteobacteria > Caulobacterales > Caulobacteraceae > Poindextera. The sequence goes on along the minus strand of DATGIN010000248.1, from coordinate 14,455 downwards.
CCGAATCTGGTCGGCCAGGTCCCCGTCGCCGACATGACCGACCATGTCACCTCGACGGTCTACGAGCCCGGATCGGTCTTCAAGGTGTTTACGCTGGCGATGGGCATCGACTCCGGCATCGCAGACATCAACACCGTCCTGGACACCACGACCCCGCTCGTCATCGGCAGCCAGCACATCCGCGACGACGAGCCGTCCGGCCACAACCTCCGCCTCTGGGAAGTGTTCACCCACTCCTCGAACATGGGCGCGGCGAGACTGGGCCTGAAAGCCGGCGGCGATCGGCTCGAGCGCTATTTCAAGGATTTCGGGCTCTGGAGGGCTGCGCCCATCGAGCTGGTGGAAACCGCTCGCCCGCTCACGCCCCGCAAGATCAGCGACAACACCGTCGCTTCGATGTCCTTCGGCCAGGCGATCTCGGTCACCCCGCTCGCCATCGCCACCGGGATGAGCGCCATCCTGAATGGCGGGGAGTACATTCCGCTCACCATCCGCAAGCGCGGCCCAGGCGACGTTCCGGTCGGGCGGCGGGTGATCTCGCAAGCGACCTCGCGCACGATGCTCGACCTCATGCGCATGAACGCCACGCTCGGCACCGGCAAGGGCGCCGACGCCGCTGCGCCCGGCTATCGCGTGGGCGGCAAGACCGGCACCGCGCAGAAGGCGATCAACGGCCGCTACGCCGTGGGCAAGCGCGTCTCCTCGTTCGCGGCGATCTTCCCCACCGACGGGCCGATGGACGCGCCGCGCTACTTCGTCTTCATCCTCCTGGACGAGCCGCAGCCGACCAAGGATACGGCCGGCTTCGCCATGGGCGCCCAGACGGCGGCGCCGGCCGCCGGGCGCGTTATCGAGCGCATCGCGCCGATCCTGGGCGTGAAGCGGGCGCCGGTGGTTCCGGTGGCGCTCGCGAAGTCGGGGAACTGACGCCTTGCGCCTCTCCGCCCTCCTTCGCCGCGATGTCGACCCGGACCCGGAGATCACGGGCGTCACCGCGGACAGCCGGCAGGTGCGGCCGGGGTACCTGTTCGCCGCGCTGCCCGGCGCGACGACCGACGGACGGCGGTTCATCCCCGATGCTCTGGCGGCAGGCGCGGCCGCCGTGCTGGCGGCTGAAGACATCGACGGCCTGCCCGCGCCGGTGGTGCGCGCCTGCGACGCACGGCGCGCCTACGCGCTGGCCGCCGCCGCCTTCTGGGCCGCGCAGCCGGAGACATGCGTTGCGGTCACCGGCACGAACGGGAAGACCTCGGTGGTCACCTTCTGCCGCCAGATCTTCGCCGCCTGCGGACGGGCGAGCGCGAGCATGGGCACGCTTGGCGTCGTCGTCGGCGGCGACCAGCTTGCCCCGCCCGGACTGACCAGCCCCGACGCCGCCGACGTCGCGCGGCTGCTCGCCGAGCTGGCCGGGCGCGGCGTCACCCACCTTGCGCTGGAGGCCTCGTCGCACGGCATCGACCAGCGGCGGTTGGACGGGGTGCGGCTAAAGGCGGCCGCGTTCACCAACCTCAGCCAGGACCACCTTGACTACCACGGCGACATGGCCAGCTACCGGGCCGCCAAGCTGCGCCTGTTCGAGCGGGTCCTGCCGCGCGGAGGGGCCGCGGTCTTGAACGCCGACAGCGATGCATTCGAGGCGTTTGCCGAAGCTGCTGCCCGCGCCGGCCAGACGGTGCTGTCCGTCGGGACGAACGGCTGGGGCCTGAAGCTTGCCGAGCGGATCCCGACCGCCGAGGGCCAGACGCTCGCCGTCGAGGCGGCGGGCCGCCGCCACAGCGTCCGCCTGCCGCTCGCCGGGGCGTTCCAGGCGTCGAACGCGCTGGTCGCCGCGGGGCTCTGCATCGCCGCGGGCGAAGAGCCGGGCGCGGTGCTGGCGGCGCTGGAGCACGTCGAAGGCGCCCGCGGCCGCATGCAGCGGATCGGCGCCGCCGCCGGCGGCGGCGAGGCCTACGTCGACTACGCCCACACCCCGGACGGGCTGAAGACCGTGCTCGAGGCCCTCCGCCCGCACGCGCAGGGGCGGCTGATCGTTGTGTTCGGGGCCGGCGGCGACCGCGATCGGGCCAAACGCCCGCTGATGGGCGAGATCGCGTCTAGCCTCGCCGATATCGCGATCGTCACCGACGACAATCCGCGTACGGAACAGCCGTCCGCGATCCGCCGCGCGATCCTTGCTGGCGCGCCGCGCGCGCACGAGATCGGCGATCGGCGCGAAGCGATCCGTAGCGCGACGGCGATGCTGCGCGAGGGCGACATCCTGGTCGTTGCCGGCAAGGGCCACGAGCCCGGCCAGATCGTCGGCGACCGCACCCTGCCGTTCGACGACGCCACCGAGGTCGCGCAGGCGCTAGGCTTGGAGCCGGCCGATGGTTGAGCCGCTGTGGACCTCGGCGCAGATCGCCGACGCTACGCATGGCCAAGCCGTCGGGCCGCCGTTCGCGGCCACCGGGATCTCGATCGACACCCGCACGCTCGAGCCGGGCGACCTGTTCGTGGCGCTGGCCGGCGTGCGCGACGGTCACGAGTTTGTCGATCAAGCCCTCGCGAAGGGCGCGGCCGGCGTCCTGGTATCGCGGCCCACGCCGGGTCCGGCGGTGCGGGTCGGCGATGTGCAAAGCGCCCTGGAGCGGCTGGGCCTGGCGGGGCGCGAGCGCGCCAGGGGCGTCCGCCGCGGCGCCGTGACGGGGTCGGTCGGCAAGACCAGCCTCACCCAGGCGATCGCCGCCGGCCTTGCCAAGGCAGGCCCGTCGCATGCGTCGGTCAAGTCGTACAACAACCACATCGGGGTGCCGCTGACCCTCGCCCGCATGCCGCGCGGGACGGAGCGGGCGATCTTCGAGATCGGCATGAACCACGCCGGCGAAATCACGCCGCTCGCGCGCATGGTCGCGCCGCAGGCGGTCGCGATCACCAACGTCGGCCCCGCCCATATCGAGAACTTCGCAGACGGCGAGGCCGGCATCGCCCGCGCCAAGGCCGAGATCTTCCTGGGCCTGACGCCCGGGGGCGTCGCGGTGCTGAAAGCGGACGACCGCTGGTTCGGCCTGCTGAGGGGCCGCGCCAAAGACGCCGGCGCCGAGGTGCTCACGTTCGGCTCCGGGGCGGACGCCGACGCCCGGCTGGACGGCTTCGAGATCGACCATGGCATGGTGGTCCGGGCCGCCCTGCATGGCCGGCCGCTGGAGATACGGCTGCGGCAGACCGGCGCCCACTGGGGGCTGATGAGCCTGGCCGCGCTGCTGATGCTGGAAGCATTGGACGTGTCCCTGGGCGAGGCGCTGGCGGCGCTGGCGGCCTTCGAGCCGCTGGAAGGGCGCGGCGCGACGCGGCCGATCCGCACCGCGAAGGGCTGCTTCACCCTGGTCGACGAAAGCTACAACGCCAACCCGATCTCCGTCGGCTCGGCGCTCGCGACGCTGGGCGCAAAGCCCGCGCGGGGTCGGCGCATCGTAGCGCTGACCGACATGCTGGAGTTGGGCGCGCAATCGGCGGTCATGCACCGGGCGCTGGCCGAACCGATCGCGCTCGCCGGCGTCGACCTCGTCTTCTGCGCCGGACCGATGATGAAGGCGCTGTTCGACGCGCTTCCCCCGACTCGCCGCGGGGGCTACGCCACGGACGCTCAGGCGCTCGCGCCGGAGCTCGTACGGGCCATAGAGCCCGGCGACGTGGTGATGGTGAAGGGATCGCGGGACTCGCGCGCGAAGGACCTCGTTCAGGCGCTCGCGGCGCTGGAAGTCCCGGCGGAGGACGCGCGCTGATGCGATGCCAACCGCACAGCATGGCCCTGGTCGGCGGACGGCGATGATGGCCGGGGGGCGCAGCGCATGATTCCGGTCCGCGTCTTCGAAGACCAGCGGGTCGCCGTCTTTGGGCTGGCGCGGAGCGGCCTCGCGGCTGCGCGGTCGCTCAGGGCCGGAGGCGCGTTGGTCGCCGCGTGGGACGAGGCAAAGGGCGCGCGCGACGCCGCCGCCGCCGAAGGGTTCGAGCTCCTCGACCTGGCGAAAGCCGATTGGTCGGATCTTGCCGCTCTGGTGCTCTCGCCGGGCGTTCCCCTCACCCACCCCGAGCCCCACTGGGTGGTGACCAAGGCGAGGGACGCGGGCGTCGAGATCATCGGCGACGTCGAGCTGTTCGCCCGCGCGGTGAACGCCGCGCCGGCGCACCGGCGGCCGAAGGTGGTTGCGATCACCGGCACCAACGGCAAGTCGACCACGACTGCGCTGCTCGGCCACATGCTGACCGCCGCCGGCCGCGACGCACGCATCGGCGGCAATATCGGCCTCGGCGTGCTCGGCCTCGAGGACATGCATGGCGGGGCGGTCTACGTCTTCGAGCTCTCATCCTACCAGCTGGACCTGACCTTCAGCCTGAAGCCGGACGTCGCCATCCTCCTGAACATCACGCCCGACCACCTCGACCGTCACGGCGACATGGAAGGCTACGTCGACGCCAAGCGCCGCGTGCTTCTGAACCAGGCGCATGGCGACACCGCGGTGATCGGCGTCGATGACCAGTGGTGCCAGCGCATCTGCACCGAGATCACCGCCGCAAACCGGCGCACGATCTGGCCGATCTCGTCCAGGCGGGCGATGGGCCGCGGCGTCTATGCGCTGCAGGGCGTGCTCTACGACGCGACCGGCGAGCGTGTGATCGAGGTCGCCGACCTGCTGCGCGCCCGCTCGCTGCCAGGACGGCACAACTGGCAGAACGCCGCCGCGGCCTATGCGGCCGCCCGCGCCCTCGGCTTGTCGGTCGAGGACGCCGCGACTGGCCTCGTCACCTTCCCCGGCCTCGTGCATCGCATGGAGACGGTGGGCGAGATCGAAGGCGTGCGCTTCGTCAACGACTCCAAGGCGACCAACGCCGACGCCGCCCGCCAGGCGATGAGCGCCTACCCCGCCTTCTACTGGATCGCCGGGGGACGGCCGAAGGCGGGCGGCATCGAGCCGCTGGAAGACCTCTTCGACCGCGTGACCAAGGCCTATCTGGTGGGCGAGGCCGCCGAGGCGTTCGGCCGTACGCTCGAGGGGAAGGCGCCCTACCGGCTCAGCCGCACGATCGACCTCGCCGTGGCCCAGGCGTTCGCCGACGCCCGCGCCTCGGGCGAGCCCGCGATCGTGCTGTTGTCGCCGGCTTGCGCCTCGTTCGATCAGTTCCCGGACTTCGAGGTGCGCGGCGACACGTTCCGCTCCGCGGTCCACGGACTTTTGCAACGCCCGCTGAAAGGCGCGACCGGATGACCACGCTGCAGACCCACGCCTTCGCGCGCACCGACCGCACGCGCCTTGGGGTCTGGTGGTGGACCACCGATCACCTGCTGCTGGGCGCGACCGCGGTGCTGATCATCATCGGCGTGCTGCTCTCGTTCGGAAACAGCCCGGCCGCGGCGGCGCGCATGAGCATCGGCGATCCGTTCCACTTCGCCGTGCGCCAGTGCATCTTCGCCGTGCTCGGCGTCGCGATCCTGATCCCGGTCTCGATGCTGAACCCGCGCGGCGTCCGCCGCGTCTCGTTCTTCATCTACCTCGCCTCGGTTGGGATGATGGTCGCCCTCTTCTTCATGGGCCACCACGCCAAGGGGGCGACGCGCTGGGTCGAGATCAGCGGGTTCACGCTGCAGCCCTCGGAGTTCATGAAGCCGGCGTTGGTCGTCCTGGCCTCGTGGATGTTCTCCGAAGGCCAGAAGGGCCAGGGGGTGCCGGGAGTCACGGTCGCGTTCGGGCTCTACGCCCTGGCCGTTACCTTGTTGCTCATGCAGCCCGACGTCGGCCAGACCATCCTGATCACCATCGCCTTCGGCGCCGCCTTCTTCATGGCCGGCGTTCCAATGAAGTGGATCCTGGGCCTGGGCGGCGTCGCGCTCGCCGGGGGGGTCTCGCTCTATTTCGTGTTCGATCACGTCGCCAGCCGGGTGAAGAAGTTCCTGTCGCCGGAGACCACGGACACCCACCAGATCGACCGCGCCCGCGAAGCGATCGCGGCCGGCGCCTGGTTCGGCCGTGGACCCGGTGAAGGGGTGCTCAAGCGCCAGGTGCCCGACGTGCACACCGACTTCGCCTATGCCGGCGCGGCGGAAGAGTATGGCCTCGTCTTCTCGCTCTTCCTGATCACCCTTTTCGGCTTCCTGATCGTGCGCGGCCTCTACAAAGCCATGAAGCTGTCGGACCCGTTCGAGCAGGTGGCGGCCGGCGCGCTCTTCGTGCTGGTCGGCCAGCAGGCGTTCATCAACATCGCGGTCAACCTGGACCTGATACCGACCAAGGGCATGACGCTTCCCTTCATCAGCTACGGCGGCTCGTCGATGCTGGCCATGGGCCTGACCATGGGTCTGGCGCTGGCGCTGACCAGGCGGCGGCCAGGGGCCTACGAGACCGCGGAGGCGCCGGCCGGCGCGTTTGTGTGACCGAACCCTCGCTCGCGGTTGTGGCCGCCGGAGGCACGGGCGGCCATCTCTTTCCGGCCCACGCATTGTCCGAGGTGTTGATCGGCCGCGGCTGGCGGGTGGCGCTGGCGACCGACGAGCGGGGCGTCGCCTACGCCGGCGGCTTCCCGGCCGAAGAGCGCATTGCGCTTTCCGCGGCGACCTACCGGCCAGGCGATCCGCTCGGCGCGGCGCGGGCGGCGGCGGCGATCGGCAAGGGCGTGATGACCGCGCGCACGGCGTTCGCGCGCCTGAAGCCGCGGATCGTCGTCGGCTTCGGCGGCTATCCCTCGCTGCCGGCGCTCCTGGCCGCGATCAGCGCCGGGCGGACGACGGTGATCCACGAACAGAACGCGGTGATGGGCCGCGCCAACCGGCTGCTCGCCGGACGCGCCACGGCCGTGGCCTGCGCGTTTCCCATGCTCAAGAAGGCTCCGCCCAAGGTCGCGGCGCGCGCGGTCGTGGTGGGAAACCCCGTGCGGCCCGAGATCCGCAAGCTCGCCGATCTGGCCTACGAGCCGCCGGACCGGCGCATCAACCTCTTGATCACCGGCGGCAGCCAGGGCGCGCGACTGCTCTCCGAAACGACGCCGAAGGCGATCGCGCTGTTGCCGGAAGCGCTGCGCCGTCGCCTCGACGTCCGCCAGCAGACCCGGCAGGAGTCGATCGCCGCCGCGCGCGACGTCTACCGCGACGCCGGCGTCGAGTACGAGCTCGCCCCGTTCTTCAACGACATGGCCAGTCGCCTCGCCGCCGCGCACCTGGTGATCGGGCGCGCGGGCGCCTCGACCGTCTGCGAGTTCGCGGTGGCCGGAAAGCCGGCGATCCTCGTTCCGCTGAAGATCGCCCTCGATGACGACCAGGGCCAGAACGCCACGTTGTTGGCCGAGGCGGGGGGCGCGCTGGTCATGCGCGAGGACCGGCTGAGCCCCCACGCGCTTGCCGAGACCCTCGCGGGGCTGCTTGGCGATCCAGAGCGACTGTCCGCGATGGCCGGCGCGGCGCGGGCCGTGGCGCGGCCGGATGCAGCCGAACGGCTCGCCGACGTCGTCGAAACCGAAGCCCGCGCCCGCTCCTGACGCTCTTTAAGTCTGCGGCGGACCAGGGCGCGCCGCAGCAGCAGCTGCGCGACCCCGTCTCACGACGGCCGCACCACCCGAGCGCGTCGGGCGAAGTAGCGCCGCCGCCACGCGACGCCGCGCCGCCAGCCGGGCGGCAGCACCAGCCGTTCGAAGCGCAGCGTCTGCTGCCAGACCACCGGCAGCACTTCGGGCCGGCGGCGGATCAGTCGGCGAACGGGAAAGAGCGCGCGCGGGTGGCGGCGCTGGAGATGGATGAACTGGCGCCGCGCACGGTACGAATTGCGCAGGACGAGGATCACGCCGACGGCGAGCAATGGGACGCCGAGGTGGCCGGGCAACAGCGCCAGCACCAGCCCGCCCAGGATCAGGAGCCATCCGGCGGCGATCAGCGCCCACCTCAGCCAGCCGCGCGTGGCGGCGCGCGCCTGGGCGAGCAGGCCGTCAAGCGGCGCGGGCGGCAGGGGTTCGGGACGAACGGTCACGGCTTGGGTCATCGACGGCGTTGGCCCGATCAAGCTCGAAGCGGCGGCCGAGGTCCCGATATGAGGATCAGCCTTGGCTTAACAAGGTCGCCGTTGACGCACCCTTAAGCCGGGCCCGCAGAATCCGCCGCGCCCGTTGCAACGGCGCCGCAGCCTCGCGCCTAGAGGCCGTCGCTGAACAGGTCCAGCTTTCCGAGTGGGACGCCTTTCGCGCGCAGGATGTCGTAGGCGGTCGAGAGGTGGAAGAAGAGGTTGGTGGTCGCGAACACCGTCAGCCACCGCCCTGCGGGCAGGGTGGGCTCGAACGCGCCGTTGGCGATCGCGATCTTGAGCGGAATCTCGTCGCGGCCCTCGAACTGGTCGGGTCTCAGCGCATCGAGGAACGCCTCCGCCGCCGCGAGCGCCGCGTAGAGGCCATCGAGGTCCAGATCCTCCGGGATGTCGTCGGGCAATGGCAGGCCAGCGACCCTGGCTGGCCATTGCTTCGAGAAGTTGCAGACCACGCCGACCTGGAAGCGCAGCGGCTGCATGTCGTCGATCAGCCGCCAGGCGAGCATCTCGGCCGCGGACCCGCCGGCGGCGGCGACGTGCGCTTCGCCCTTGCGCAGGACGTGCGCGGCGGAGCGCACGATGCGGCGGTAGAGCTCGACGAAGGTGAAGAGGCTCGTGGTCATGTTTGCTCGATGAGTCCCTGGTCGTGCAAGCGGCCGAGCTCGCCCGCAGAAAGGCCGAGCCGTTCGCTCAACACCTCGTCCGTGTGCTGGCCCAGCCTCGGCGCCGGCGTAGGCGCCGGCCGCTCTTCGCCATGCGCGCGCGCCGCTGCGCCGGGCGTCGGGTATCGATGCCCGCTGGGATGTCCGACATCGAAGAGGTTCTCGGCGAGGCGCGGATCGCGCGCGCCGACGCTGGTCGGCTGGTACGGCCCGTGCGTGACGCCGGCCGCGTCGAGGAGCGGGGTAAGCTCGGCGAGCGTGCGGGCCGCGAACGCCGCCTCGAACAGCGGGTCGATACGCTGGCGCCAGGTGAAGCGGGGGCCCTCGTCGGCGGCGAAGTCGACGCCGAGCTCGGCTTCCAGCGCCTTGATCGCCTCGGCCAGTCCAAGCGCGCCCACGAGGTTGGTCCACTGGCGGGGCGTGATCGCAATGACCATCAGCCGCTCGCCGTCCTTGGTCGCGAAGTCGCGGCCGAACGCGCCGAAGAGGTTGTTGCCCACCCGCGGTCGATCGCCGTCGCCGAGCAGGGCCTCGGCCACGAAGCCCAAATGCCCCATCGAGGCCATGGCGACGTCGGCCAGCGGCAGGCGCACCTCGCGGCCGCGGCCATCGGCGCGCCGCGCCCGCTCGGCCGTCACCAGCGAAAACGCCGCATAGGCGCCGGTCAAGAGATCCCAGGCCGCCAACACGTGATTGACCGGACCCTTGGCGTCGACCGGACCCGTCATCAGGGGCACGCCGACCGCCGCGTTCACCGTGTAGTCGACCGCCGGCTTGCCGTCGGCCCAGCCCATGATGCGGAGCGCGATCAGGTTCTCGCGCAGCGGCTTCAACCGCTCGTACGACAGGAAGCCGTCGACCGGGTAGTTGGTGACGAAGAGTCCGGTCGAGGCGGCCAGCCGCTGGGCGAGCTCGCGCCCCTCGGGCCGCGCCAGATCGAGCGCGACCGACTTCTTCCCCTTGTTCAGGCTCTCCCAATAGAAGCTCGCGCCTTCCGGCGAGAGGGGCCAGCGGTTGTAGTCGGGGCCCCCGCCGATCTGGTCGAAACGGATCACCTCCGCCCCCATCTGCGCCAGGTAGATCCCGCAGGTCGGGCCGGCGACGAAGGAGACCCCCTCGACGATCGCAAGGTCGCTCAGCGCATTGTGCAGCAAGCGGGCTAGCCCAATCTGCGGCGGAAGAGCGCGCTGAGGCGCTCCCAGTGCCGCTCGGCGGCGTCCTTGTTGTAGGCGGCGCGCTGCGGGAAGGCGAAGCCGTGCTCGGCGGCGGGGTAGATCTCGACCTCGGCGTTCACCTTGTCCGCCTCGAGTTGCGCCTTCAACTGTCCCACCAGCTCCAGCGGGGCCCAGTGGTCGGTCTCTGCGCAGCCGAAGTAGAGCTCGGCCTTGGCGGCCTTCGCCACCGTATGCGGGCTGGTCTCCTTGTCCGTGACCAGGAAGGTCCCGTACATCGACGCGGCCGCGGCGATCCGGTCGGGGAACCTGGCCGCCGCGTTCACCGCGAATTGCCCGCTCATGCAATAGCCGACGGCGCCCATCGGCCCCTTCTTGGCCGCCGGGTCCTGGTCGATGAAGGCGAGCAGCCCCTCGGTGTCCGACATCACCATGTCGATCGTCAGGCCGTTCATCAGCTGCATCATCCGCTCGCGCACGCCCGGGTCGCCCAGCGGGCCGATCTCCATCACCCCGGCGCGGTAGTAGAGATTGGGCAGGACGACGTAGTAGCCGCCGCTCGCAAAGCGGCGGGCCATGTCGCGCAGCTCCTCGCGGATCGCCGGCGCGTCCATGTAGAAGAGGATGACCGGATGCGGTCCGCCGCGCTCCGGATGCACGATGAAGGTGGTCGTCGCCCCGTCACGGGTCGCGATGTCCAGCTGCCGCTCGATCATGGGCCCTTCCCCGATGGTCCGCTTCGCCCCGCGTGCTTATGGCGCCGGCTGCGTCCACGCCAGAGCGTCCCATTTGACATAGTCGTAAGTCTGCACTAACGGTAAGTCATGACGAACGCTTCCCGCGCTCTTGCGGCCCTGGGCGACGCCACGCGGCGCGAGATCTTCGACCGCCTGGCCGAGGCGCCCTCGTCGGTCGGCGCGCTGGCGGCCGCGCTGCCGGTCAGCCGTCCGGCCGTCTCGCAGCATCTGCGCGTGCTGAAGGAGGCCGGGTTGGTCGCGGAGACCCCGGACGGCGCGCGCCGCATCTACCGCATCGATCCGCGCGGCATCGGGGCCATGCGCGACTGGCTGGACCAGCACTGGGACAGGGCGCTGGCCGCGTTCAAGGACTTCGTCGAAGAGACCGAGGAGCCGGAAGCATGAGCACGACGCCCGCCGCGAACGTCAGCGGCATCAAGCCCGTTGTGAAGTCCGTGACGGTCAAGGCGTCGCCCGAGCGCGCCTTCGAGGCGTTCACCGCCGGCATGGGCCGCTGGTGGCCCGCGTCGCACCACATCGGCGCCGGCGCCTTCGAGGCGGTGGTGATCGAGCCGCGGGTCGGCGGCCGCTGGTACGAGCGCGCGGCCGACGGCGCGGAGTGCAACTGGGGCAAGGTCCTGGCGTGGGATCCGCCCAAGCGCTTCGTACTTGCCTGGCAGATCAGCGCCGACTGGGCCTACGACCCGGACCTCATGACCGAGGTCGAGGTGACGTTCGAGCCGCACGCCGACGGGAAGACGACGGTCACGCTGGCGCACGGGCGCCTCGAGCTGTTCGGCGCGCGCGCCAAGGAAATGGCCGACTCGGTCGGCAGCGACGGCGGCTGGCCCGGGATCCTTCGGGCGTTCGTCGATTTCGTCGACGCCTGAGCGTCTGGCTAGCGAAAGAAGGAGATGCCCCTCATGACCGAATTCATCGTCCACAGCATTCCCGGCAGCCCGTTCGGCCGCGCGGTATTCGCCACGCTCGAGGAGAAGGGCGCGAGCTACAGCCTGAAGCGGGTCCCGATGCGGACGCCAGAGCACCTGGCGCTGCATCCGTTCGCGCGCATTCCGATCCTTCAACACGGCGATTTTCACCTCTACGAGACGCAAGCGATCCTACGATACCTCGACCGCGTGCTGCTCAGGCCGCCGCTTAGCCCGAACGATGCGAAGGCCGCCGCGCGGATGGACCAGCTGCTGAACGTCAGCGACTGGTACCTCTTCCAGGGCGTCGGCAACGTCATCGGCTTCCAGCGGGTGGTCGGCCCAAGGCTCATGGGGCTGACGCCGGACGAAGCCGTCATCGAGGCGGCCATGCCGCGCGCGCGGCAGGTGTTCGACCTCCTGGCCCGGGAGCTGGGCGAGCGTCGCTACTTCACCGGCGAGGCGGTCACGCTGGCCGACATCCTGCTGGCCTGCCACGTCGACTTCTTCCGCGAGCTGCCGGAATGGGCGCCGCTGGCCGGACCACACCGCAACCTGGTCGCCTGGCTCGAGCGCATGAACGCCCGCCCCAGCCTGATCGCAACCACCTGGGAGCGAGTGGACGCCCTGGACAAGGTGGCGGCCGAGTAGCCGCTAGAAGCCCGCCAGCGCGTAGTCGTCTTCGAAGTCGGCGTCTGGGTCGGCGGTGACGGGCTCCGGGCCGCAGCCGGGCCAGATCGACATGCCCTGCATCAAATCGCGCAGGGTCTCGAGCACTTCCTCGGGCGGGGTCGCCTCGTGCTGGGCCAGGCGGTGACCCCAGAAGCCGATCAGCTGTTCGATGCGGCCGATCTGCTCGCCTAGATCGAGGAAGAGGCCCGATCCCTGGGTGAGGAAGCGGCGGAAGCTCTCCGGGTCCTGCTTCTCGATCAGCGCGTTGTAGGCGCGGTCGTAGAGCTGCAGGGCCTCGCCGATTCTGCGCCAGGCGCTCGCGATGGTGTGCTCCAGCGAGGTCTTGGCGTGCAGCAGGAACTCGAGTGTGTCGGAGGGGAGGCGCTTTTGCCCCAGCCGCGAGATCGACCTCAGCGTCGTCTTCAGCGCCGGCGTGAGCGTCTGGACCTTCCAGCGGTAGTAGAGCAGCGCCTTCCACGAGAACATCGCCTCGGCAAACTCGAGGTCGTCCATATGCAGGGTGGTCTGCAGCGGCAGCAGATCCGGCGCGTCGTGGTCGGCCAGCAGGAGGCGCGACAGTCGCTTGGTGCGACGATCCTCGGCGCGCAGCTCGCCGAAGCAGAGCTTGATCAGCGAGCCCATCTCGCCCTCGACGAACCCCAGCATTCGGGCCTTGTCCGGCTGGGTGAAGCGGAAGTAGCTGCGGTCGACCTCGATCTCTTCCTTGGCCAGCGCCTCGCGTACGAGGAACGGATCGAGCGTCGGCAGCCGGTCGAGCACGCGCAGCACCGTCACGTCGCGGTCGAACGGCCGTTCGCCGTACTCGAGGTTGCGCGCAAGGACGCCGACGAAGTCGTGCTGGTCGACGAAGAGGTACTGGCCGCCGAGATTGAGGTCCGAGGGGTCGAGCGGGAAGATCACCTTGGTCGCGTTGAACCGACGCGGCGCCAAACGGTCCTCTTCGCCCGGCGCGACGTTGTGCTTGACGATGATCGAGCGGTTCAGCAGCGGATGCGAGAACATCGGCGCCCCGCGGTAGTCGGGGTCGCGCGGTTGGTCGACGTAAAGGGCGTGCAGATTCAAGACCCTGGCCGACGACGCCGTCGCCACGATCGTGGTGAGGTTCCTGACGCCTGGAACCGTCCGCAGCGGCCGCACAGATTCCAACCCCGAGTTTCGCGGCCGCCCTCTTAACCCTAGAAGGCTTGCCGTAGCCTTTAGGATCGTGGCTAACCCGGCGCTAACCTTGCTCGGGCGGGGACCAGCGCAACCGGGGTTTGCGGGCGGCCTGCGTCTCGTCCAGCCGCCGCAACGGCGCGCGGAACGGAGCCCCCTTGAACCGCTCGATATCGCCGGCCCTGGCGGCCCCCGCCAGCGCCAGCACCGCATCGCAAAAGCGGTCGATCTCGGCCTTGGGCTCGGTCTCGGTGGGCTCGATCAGCATCGCCCCATGCACGACCAGCGGGAAGTACATGGTCATCGGGTGAAACCCCTCGTCGATCAACGCCTTGGCGAAGTCGAGCGTGGTGACGCCCGTGCCCTCCAGCCACGCGTCGTCGAACAGCGCTTCGTGCATGCAATAGCCGCCGAACGGCGCGCTCAGCGTCCCGCCTAGCCGCGCCTTGACGTAGTTGGCGTTCAGGACCGCGTCCTCGGCGACCTGGGCGAGGCCATCGGCGCCGTGGCTCAGCATGTAGGCCAGCGCGCGCACGTACATGCCCATCTGGCCATGGAATGCCGAGAGCCGCCCGAAGCTCGCGGTCCCTTCGGTGTGCTCGTGCAAGGCCAAGCCGTCGCCGTCCGGCACGAGCCAGGGCGCCGGCGCGTAGGGCGCGAGAGCCTCGCTCAGCACCACCGGGCCGGCCCCCGGGCCGCCGCCGCCGTGCGGGGTCGAGAAGGTCTTGTGCAGGTTGATGTGCATGGCGTCGACGCCAAGGTCGGCCGGACGCACTTTGCCGACCACCGCGTTGAAGTTGGCGCCGTCGGCGTAGAGGTAGGCGCCAGCAGCGTGCACCAGGCGCGCGATCTCGACCATGTCGCGCTCGAAGAGGCCGCAGGTGTTCGGGTTGGTGATCATCAGCGCCGCGACGTCAGGCCCAAGCTTGGCGGCGAGATCCTCGAGGTCGACGCGCCCGCAGGGCGTTTGCGCCACCTCCTCGACAGCGTAGCCGACGAAGGCGGCGGTCGCCGGATTGGTGCCGTGCGCCGAAGTCGGGACGAGCACGCGCTTCCTGGCGTCGCCCC
>DATGIN010000247.1:0-2831 GCA_035295705.1 Caulobacteraceae bacterium | reverse complement strand
CGGGCTTAACTTCTGTTATGTGGCGGCGCTGAAACCAGCCGGGTAATATGTGCCCGAAGGGGGGAACTGAGCCGACAGGCAGAGCCGTTGCGTACCTTTGCCTTCTTCACTGTCCGCCGCCGAGCAGGCGTCGCAGGCGCGGATCGACGGGCGGCATGACGGCGGCGCTCGCCCACTACCTCCTGCAGCCGCGCTCCGGCCTGCTGCTGGCGTTCGCCGGGATGGCGGCGTTGATGCACTTCCGCGGGCGGGTGCGCCTGCGTTTCGCCCGTCAGCTCAGCGACCACTCGACCTTCACGGCGCCCTACAACGCGCTGGTCTACCTGTTCTCGCGCGTCGCGAACCGCCCGTTCCTCGACGCCGCCGACTTCCCCGAGCTGGCCGCGCTGAAGGCGAACTGGACGACGTTCCGCGACGAGGCGCAGGGCCTGCTCGACACCGGCCGCATCGCGGCCGCGACCGGCGACAACGACATCGGGTTCCACAGCTTCTTCCGGCGCGGCTGGACCCGATTTTATCTGAAGTGGTACGGCGAGCCGCTGCCGTCGGCCGAGCGATGGGCGCCGCGTTCGCTCGAGATCCTCAAGCGGGTCCCAAGCATCAAGGGCGCGATGTTCGCTGCGTTGCCGCCCGGCGCGCGGCTTGGCCGCCACCGTGACCCGTTCGCGGGCAGCGTCCGCTATCACCTGGGCCTGGTCACGCCGAACGACGACCGTTGCTGGATCGAGGTCGACGGCGAGCGCCGGGCGTGGGGCGACGGCGAGGTCATGCTGTTCGACGAGACCTACGTGCACGAAGCGTTCAACGGCTGGGACCGGACCCGGCTGGTCCTCTTCTGCGACGTCGAGCGGCCGCTTCGGCAGCCGCTGACGGCGCTGAACCGCTGGATCGCGGCGAACGTGATGCATGCCTCGCGCACCCAGAACGTCCCCGGCGAGTCCGTAGGCGCGATCAACCGGATCTATGAGCAGGCGGCCAAGCTGATCGCGGCCGGAAAGGCGCTCAAGGCGCGCAATCCGCAGCTCTATCGGATGCTGAAGATCGACGCCGCCATCGGGCTCGTCGCCGTGCTGCTGGCGCCCTGGTGAGCCGCCCAGAGCCGCCGGGCGAGCGCGCGGCGCGCCCTTTAGGTCAGGTCACGAGCTTGACGCCGACGAGCACCAGCGTGGCCGCGAGCACCGGCCGCAGGACGCCGTCGGGCAGGCGGGAGGCGAGCAGGCTGCCGACGACGATCCCGGGAATCGACCCGGCGAGCAGCGACGCCAGCAAGAGCCAGTTCACCGAGCCCATCAGCCAGTGGCCAAGCCCGGCCAGCAGCGTCAGCGGGACCGCGTGGGCGATATCGGAGCCCACCAGCCGGGCGACGTCCATCCGCGGGTAGAGGATGAGCAGCGCGGTCATGCCGATCGCCCCCGCCCCGACCGAGGTAAGCGAGACGAGGACGCCGAGCACCGCGCCGAGCAGGATCGTGAACACCGTCGTCTGACCTGGCTCGAGCTCGGTCAATCGCTTGGCGAAGAAGGCGACGATGGTCTTGCGGAAGAGCAGAGCGATCGCCGTCGCCAGCAGCGTCCAGCCGAGCGCCACGCTGATGAGGGCGTTGGCGGCGGCCGGCTGCCTGGCCTGCTGGGCGAGGAACCAAAGGGTGACGGCGCAGGCCGGTATGCTGCCGGCCGCCAGCCGCGCGACGATCGACCACCGCACGTTCTGCCTCAGCCCGTGGACGCCGGTTCCGACGGTCTTGGTCGCGGCCGCATAAAGCAGGTCGGTTCCGACCGCCGTGGTCGGGTGGATGCCGAACAGCAGCACCAGAAGCGGCGTCATCAGAGAACCGCCGCCAACCCCGGTCAGCCCGACCAGCACCCCGACCGCGAGGCCCGAGACCACGTAGAGCGGATTGATCAGACTGAGCAGGTGCATCGAGCTTCCCCCGGACAAGCGCAACGGCGCGCGTCAGACTTCCCGGAGAGGCTAGCCGTTAAAGTCGACTAAAACGATAGTGATTTAGGGGAATGGAGATCAGAATTGCTAAAGGGCGCCGGTAATCCACAGCGGCGCGTGAAAACGGTGGACGCGCGGTGCACAACCGCAAAGGCCCGCTTGCGGGCGAAGAAGGGCCGGGCGTAGCGTTCCTGCACGGCGAGCGCGAGAGCGGTCGGCGTGGTGGACGAGGTCTTTAGGGTCGCAACACCCGACAGCCGACGTCCGTCGAAGCTCCGCTTCGACCACGACGAAACGAGCGCGCCCGTTGATGGAGGGGGGCGATGGCGTGGCAGGCCCACAAGGCCCGATCGCGTCGGAGCTCCCCTCCGACCCATTCCGCCGGCCGCGATTGCGCGAGGCCGGCTTTTTCGTTATCTAGCCGCGCTCGAATTCGCCTCGCCCCCCGCGCCGCGCGCCCGCGCGGCGTTTCATTTCGGAAGCCCTGAAAGACCATGGCCGACATCGTTCTCGACGTGGAAGTCCGCGAGCGCACCGGAACCGGCGGCGCGCGCGAAGCGCGGCGCTCGGGCGTCGTGCCAGGCATTCTCTACGGCGGCAAGCAGGGGCCCGTGGCGATCGCGGCGCGCGCGCAGGTGTTCAAGAAAGCGCTGCACTCCGGCCGCCTGCTCGGCCACGTCGTTACGCTGAAGTACGGCGACGAGACCCAGCCGGTCATCGCCAAGGACGTGCAATTCCACCCCGTCACCGACGAGCCGATCCACTTCGACCTGTTCCGCGTCGATGGTCACCAGCTGATCAAGATCGCCATCCCGGTGCACTTCAAGAACCACGAAGCCTCTCCGGGCCTGAAGCGCGGCGGCACCCTGAACATCGCCATCCACGAAGTG
>DATGIN010000246.1:0-28636 GCA_035295705.1 Caulobacteraceae bacterium | reverse complement strand
GGTGCGGCCGGAGCAGAGTCCGCTTCGGGTGCTGGAGCGCATCACCGGAAGGCCGCTCGCCTAGAGGCGGGCGGCTACGCCAGGTCCTTCGCCAGTTCGGCCCGGCTCTCGGCGCTCAAGGTGGCGGCGTGGGCGTAGCGGGGATGATCGCATGCGATGCGCGCGAGGATGCGCGGGTCGCGGAAGGCCTCGATCTGCGCGTCGGTCATGCGGAAGTGCAGGAAGTGCACCGACGATGTCTTGCCGTCGTCCCGCGTCCGCTCGACGTCGCCCTCGGCCAGGCCCGGGCAGCGGCTCTCGCCGAGCTCCAGGAAGAAGTGCTCCTCGACCCCTCCGAGCTGGGCCAGGATGCGCGCCCGGCGCGCCGGATCGTCGATCTCGAAGAGAACGGTCGCCACCAGCTCGTCGCCTTGCGGGATCAGCGGGTTGTAGGCCGCCAGCTCGTCGGGAATCTGCGCCTCGCCGCCCTTCTCGGTGAGCAGCATCTCCTGCACCTGGAACAGCATCGTCTCGAACGTCTCGAACAGCACCGTGCAGTAGGGGCCGACGTGCACGCGGCGGAGCGCCTTCACCGGCAGGAGCTGGGCGCGCCTGGCCTTGCGCTGGGCGGCGTATTCGGTGTCGGAGACGAGGTCGGCGCGGGTGATGCGGCGTTCGGATGCGGGCATGGGGTTGCCTCCGGTCAGAGAACGCCGAGCGCTTCGGCGAAGATCTCGATCGGGTGGGCGAGTCGCGGGCTCGGGCCCTTGCCCGGCTGCGCCTCGACGAGGGCGGCGAGGTGGCGGCAGGCCAGCGGGCAGTCCGAGCAGAGAGCGGCGTTCTCCTTCTGGGCGACCTGACGGGCGGTGGGGCGACCGACCTTGATGGCGTGCTGGCGCGTCGCTTTCATCACCCCGAACGTGCCGCCGTGGCCGCTGCACCGCTCGATCACGTCGACCTGCGTATCGGGGATGAGGCGCAGCATCTCGGCCGACTTGACCCCCATCGCCTGGGCGCGGGCGTGGCAG
Source organism: Caulobacteraceae bacterium (assembly GCA_035295705.1). GTDB lineage: Bacteria > Pseudomonadota > Alphaproteobacteria > Caulobacterales > Caulobacteraceae > Poindextera. Next base: position 27,629 of record DATGIN010000246.1, on the reverse strand, counting down.
GCATGATGCAGCGTGACGCCGCCGCGGACGGGCCTCAGGCCCGATGGCTCGCCGTGCGCCTTCACCAGCTCGACGACGTATTCGCCGGCGTCGCGGGTCGCGGCGGCCAGCGTTTTCACCTGCTCGTTCTCCGGCAGGATGAGCGGCCACTCGAACTTGAGCATCAGCGCGCAGCTCGCGGTCGGCGCAACGACCTCCCACCCGGCCTCGATCTTCGGCGCGAAGTGGGCCGCGACCCGCTGGGCGCCCGCCGCGACCGCCGCGAGGTTTCCGGCCTCGAGCTTGGGCATGCCGCAGCAGCCCGGGTAGTCGACCGCGACCTCGACGCCCAGCCGCGCCAAAGCCTTGGCGGCCGCGACGGCCGTCTCGGGTTGGTTGTAGTCGGCGAAGCAGGTCGCATAGATCAGCGCCCGCCGCTTGCCGAACGCGGGGCCTGCGGGGTTGGGCGCTGGCGGGGTCTTAAGCCGCCTCTCGGCGGTCTTCGCGTGGAAGGCCGGCAGGCCGGCGTCGGCGTCGATGCCGGCGACCGCCTCCAGGAGCTTGCGCGCCGGCCGATTGCGCCTGGCGGTGGCCCAGTTGGCGAGCGGCGCCACCGGCGCGGCCAGCTTGCCGTTGCGGTCCGTCTCCGCCAGCTGGTCGCGCATGAAGTCCTTCTTCCCGTGCCGGCGCTTGGCGGCGCGGTAGCGCAGGATCACGTGCGGAAAGTCGACGTCGAAGGGATGCGGCGGCACGTAGGGGCATTTCGACATGAAGCACATGTCGCAAAGCGTGCAGGCGGCATCGACCTTGGCGTAGTCGCTCCTTGCGACGCCATCCAGCTCGCCGGTCGGTCCCCCGTCGATGAGGTCGAACAGGATCGGGAAGGAGTCGCACAGATTGAAGCAGCGCCGGCAGCCGTGACAGATGTCGAAGATGCGCTCCATCTCCGCCTCGACCGCGTCGAGCGCGTAGTAGCTCTCGTCGCGCCAGGCGATCGGATGGCGGAAGGGCGCCTTCAGGCCCCCTTCGCCGGCGGATTCATCAGACATCGAGGGGCCTCGGCGGTCGCCCGCACGTTCCCCTTGCGAACGAGGGGGACGGCGCGCCCGAAAGGAGCGGCGACGCTTTCCAGCGTCGGGGCGTCCGGCGATCAGTCCAGGGCGTCGAGGGCGCGTTGGAAGCGGCCGGCGTGGCTGCGCTCGGCTTTCGCCAGCGTCTCGAACCAGTCGGCGATTTCGTCGAAGCCTTCCTCGCGCGCCGTGCGCGCCATGCCCGGGTACATGTCGGTGTACTCGTGCGTTTCGCCGGCGATGGCCGCCTTCAGGTTCTTGTCCGTGCCGCCGATCGGCAGGCCCGTCGCCGGGTCGCCGACGTCCTCCATGAACTCGAGGTGGCCGTGGGCGTGGCCGGTTTCACCCTCGGCGGTCGAGCGGAAGACCGCGGCGACGTCGTTGTAGCCTTCGACGTCCGCCTTCTGGGCGAAATAGAGGTAGCGCCGGTTCGCCTGGCTCTCGCCGGCGAACGCGGCCTTCAGGTTGTCGAGCGTCTTGCTGCTTGCGAGCGCCGCCATGCGCCTATTCTCCGTCGCTTGAAGTCGAGAGCGACTGCCTAGCGCCCTGGCGGCTTTGCGTCCAATCGATTGAACGGATGGGCGCGATAGAGGGACTCGATGCTGGCCGGGACTACTTGTGGCCCATCGCCTGCGCGATGTGCACGGCGGCCGGCAGGATGAGCACGCCCATCAGGCACGGGAAGATGAACAGGATCAGCGGCAGCATCAGCTTGGCGGGCAGGCTGTTGGCCAGCTCCTCGGCGCGCAGAATGCGCTTGGCGCGCATGTCCTCGGAGAACGCGGTCAGCGTATCGCCCAGGCTGGTGCCCATGTCCTCGGCCTGCCTGAGCATGGTCGCGAACGAGTAGGCTTCCTCGATCCCGAGGCGCTCGGCGAGCCGGCTCCAGGCCTCCTTGCGCGCGCGTCCGGCGCGCAGCTCCAGGGTCATGAGCACGAGATGCTCGGTCAGATTGGGATAGCGGCTGGCCAGCTCCTCGGCGATGCGGCTGACCGCGGCGTCGAGCGAGAGACCGGCCTGCACGGAGGCGACGAGCAGGTCGAGCACGTCGGGGAAGCCTTCGCGATACTCCCGCTCGCGCGCGGTGCGGCGCATGCGGATGAACTGGTCGGGCGCCATGATGGCGATCAGCGCGAAGACCGCCGCCATGACGACGGCCAGCATCGCCGACTTCGAGAACGCGAACGGCATCAGAAGGACGACCGCCGCCGTGGCGGCGATCAGCGCGATGGTGCGCGCGCCGAGATAGTAGGCGACCGCCTCCTTGGAGACGAACCCGGCCTGCATCAGCTTGTTGCGCAGCGCCGACAGCTGCGTCGGGTCCTGGCCCTCGACGCGGTCGCCGAGGCGGCGTACGCCGCCCGCGATGCCGGACAGGGCCGCAAGGCCGCCCGCCGGCGGCGGCGCGCCGGCGGCCGCGACCCCGCCGCCGGTATCGCTGAGGCGCGCGCGGCGCTGCATGGCGATGCGCGCCTGGCGGATGCCCATGAAGCCGAGGCCGCCGGCGCCCAGCGTGATCATCGCCAGCGCCAGCGCCGTCAGCGCGTTGGAGGACAGCAGCAGGTCCATGGCTCTAGATCCGCATCGCGATCATTTTGCGCATGACGAGATTGCCCAGGAACATCCAGAAGCCGAGGCCGCCCAGTCCGTACTGGATCGACTTCAGGTGGATCACGTCGCCGTAGAAGTGCGGCTGGATGACCTCGAGGATGCCCAGCACAACGAACGGCGCGGCGGTGAGGATGAGGGCCGAGATGCGCCCTTCCGACGTCGCTGCGGCGATCTTCAGCCGCAGCTTGCGCCGCTCGCGGATGGTGTGGGCGCTCATGCGCAAGAGGCCGACCAGGTTGCCCCCCGAGCGGTCCTGCAGCCGGATCGTCGCGGCGAAGAGGTCGATGTCGGGATGCCGGCAGCGCGCCGACATGTGCTGGACGGCGAGCTCGAGCGTCGAGCCATAGGCGATCTCGTCGGCGGCCATGCCGAACTCGGACCCGATCGGGTCCGGCAGCTCCTTGCCGACCAGCGCGATGGCGGTCGGCACCGGGTGGCCCGCTTCCAGGCTGCGCACGATCACTTCCAGCGCGTGCGGCAGCTGTTCGCTGAGCTTCTTGGCGCGGCCGGAGCCCTTGAACTTGAGGTAGCCGTAGGGCGGGCCGAGCGCCACGGCGACGCCGGCCGCGGCCGCGATGAAGAAGTTGTGGGTGAGCACGAAGGCCGCGAGCACGCCGACCGCGCCCAGCGTCACCATGATCGCCAGCCACCGCTGTGGCTGGTAGGGAATGCCGGACTTGATCACCAGGTCCGAGGCCCAGGCGGCCCAGCTCAGCTTGTGACGACCGTCGTGGGTCAGGCCGCGCTGCTTGCGGAGCTCGCCCACGATGTCGCTCAGGGCCAAGCCGCCCTGGGCGAGCTTCAGCCGCGCGTTGACCGCGCGCTTGGTCCCGCCGTGGCGCGCGAGGCCCCAGACCGCCTGGCAGACGGTGAACACCGCGGCGGCGATCAGCAACTGGATCGCCAGCGACGGGTCTAGGCGAACGCCGAACATCGCCGGCTAGCCCAGCGCCCGACCGGGGTCGAAGTTGGCGGTGTCGTAGCGGATGCCGCGCCGGAGCATTTCGTCCATGCACTTGGGGCGCAGGCCCGAGGCGCGGAATTCGCCTACGACGGTCCCGTCCGCCTCGGTCGAAATGCGGTGGAAGGCGAAGATCTCCTGCATCTGCACCACCTGGCCTTCCATGCCGGTGATCTCGGTCACGCTGGTCAGCCGGCGCTTGCCGTCGGAGAGGCGCATCACCTGCACGATCAGGCCCACGGCCGAGGCGATCTGGCCGCGGATGGCGTCGGGCGACAGCGCCATGCCGCCCATGGCCACCATTTGCTCGAGGCGGGTGATGGCGTCGCGCGGGGCGTTGGCGTGGATCGTGGCCATCGAGCCTTCGTGGCCGGTGTTCATCGCCTGCAGCATGTCGAAGGCTTCTTCACCGCGCACCTCGCCCAGGATCACCCGGTCGGGGCGCATGCGAAGCGCGTTCTTGACCAGCTCGCGCTGGCGGATCTCGCCGCGGCCCTCGATGTTCGGCGGCCTGGTCTCCATGCGCACCACGTGCGGCTGCTGCAGCTGCAGCTCGGCCGCGTCCTCGATGGTGATGAGGCGCTCCTTGTGGTCGATGGCGCCGGAGAGGGCGTTCAGCAGCGTGGTCTTGCCCGAGCCGGTGCCGCCGGAGATCACGGTCGAGACGCGGCTCTTGATGGCCCCGTGCAGGAACTCGGCGACGCAGGCCGGCATGGCGCCGACCGTCACCAGCCGCTGCAGGTCGTATGGCTTCTTGGTGAACTTGCGGATCGAGACGGCCGCGCCGTCGATGGCGATCGGCGAGATCGCGGCGTTCACGCGGCTGCCGTCGGGCAGGCGGGCGTCGACCATCGGCGAGCTTTCGTCGATGCGCCGGCCGACGGCGGAGACGATGCGGTTGACGATGCGCAGCAAGTGCTCGTTGTCGCGGAAGCGCACCGGCGTGACTTCGAGCTCGCCGTGACGCTCGACGTAGACCTTGAAGGGGCCGTTGATCAGGATGTCGGCGATCGACTCGTCCTGCAGCAGGGGCTCGATCGGTCCCAGCCCCACCATCTCGTCGAAGACGTTGGCGCCCAGCATCTCGAGCTCGGCGCCGTTCAGCGGCAGACGCTCCTCGCGGGCGAAGTCGCCGACCAGCTTGCGCACCTGGCGGCGCATCTCCTTCTCGTCCAGCTTGTCGAGCTTGGAGAGGTCGATCTCGTCGATCAGCCGCGCGTGCAGCTTCAGGCGCGCGTCCAAGAGGCCGTCGTCGCGGAAGAAGGCGGCCTCGGCGGCGGCGTCGGGCGGCGCGGCCGGCGGCTGCGAGAGCGCCGCGGGGACGATCGGCGGCGGCGCTTCGGCGTCCGTGGCGGCCGGTGCGGCGGGCGCCTCGGCCTCGGGCTGCGGAGGCGGCGCCGGCGCGGGTTCCTGGGGCGCGGGGGCGGCCGGCCCGAACGGTCTGGCGAAGCGGCTCATCAGGCGGCCTTCCGGGTCGGTCCGCCGGCGCCCAGCAGGCCCTCGACGATGACGGAGACGTCCTTGACGATCTTCGAGCGCGGGCGGTGCTGGCTGATCGGCCCGCCGAGATTGGCCGAGCAGGCGGCCGCCTCCCAGTCGGATGTGATCACGCCGTCGACGCGGCGGCCGAGCGCCTTCTCGGCCTCGGCGCGCGAAGGCGCGGGACCGAACATGCGGCTCGCCATGCGGTTCAGGATGACGCGCGGATGCGCGCGGTCGGGCAGCTCGCCCTCGATCTCCCCGGAGAGCGCGCGGGCGGCGAGGAGCGCGGGGACGGTGAGCTCGGAGACCACGAGGATCTCGTTCGAACCAGCCAGCAGGTCCATCGTCCACGGCTGCCGGTTGCGCGGCATGTCGACCATGATCCAGTCGTAGGCCTGGCAGGCGACTTCCAGCAGGCGCAGCACCGCCGTCGGCGCCGTCTTGGCGAATCCATGCGGATCGCGGGGACAGGCGAAGAGGTCGAACCCCCCGCCGACGCGGAGCGAAAAGGCGTCGAGCAGCGCCTGGTCGATGCGCTCGGGCGCGACCGATGCGTCGGCCAGGTGCATGTTGGCGACCGCGCCGAGGTAGGCGCTGGCCGCGCCGTCGGCGAGGTTCAGGTCGATCAGCGCCACGCGGTCGCCGAGGCTGCGCGCGGCGAGCGTGGTGGCGAGCTCGATGGTCAAGGTCGTGGCGCCGGCGCCGCCGACGGCGCTGATCACGCTCCAGCACTGCGCCTGCGGCGCGGTTTCCATGACCGCGGCGCCGTCGGCGAGCAGCGCCGCGGCGCAGCGCGCCAGGTCGGCGCTCGTCGTCGGATGCTCGAGCACGTCTGAAGCGCGCAGCTTCAGGACGGCGCGCGCCACGTGCACGGGCAGGTGCGAGCCGACGAGGATAGCCGCCGGCTGCGGCGCGCTCTGGGCGAGCGCGCCGATCAGGTGCGCGAGCTTGGCCGGGTCTCCGGCCGTCGCGTCGATGACGACAAGGTCGGCCGGGGCCGGCAGGCGCGCCGCGCCGTCGAACGCATCGACACCGGCGACGTCGACCACTGCGCCGGCAAGCGCCTGCTCGACGACGGCGGTCAGGCGCTGGCCGACGACCAGAACGCGGCGTTGACCGAAGGCGGCTGAACTCATGCGCCGGTCACCAATGCTCGGCCTTCGGCGGGCCGTCCTTCTCGTCGATTCCGTCGAGCACCATGTCGATCGTGCTCGGCTCGTGCGTCTCGGTCAGCGGGTTGGGCAGCGCGTCAGGCGACGCGGACGGCCCGACCAGCTTCGGCGTCACGATGATGATCAGCTCGGTCTGGTGGTGCTGCCACTGGCTGGAGCGGAACAGCGCCCCCAGCACCGGCAGCTTCGCCACCCCGGGGATGGAGCGCAGCGAGTTGTCGTATTCCTGCTGGAACAGGCCGGCGATCGCGAAGCTCTGCCCATCGCGCAGCTCGATCGTGGTCGAGGCCTTCGACTCGCTCAGCGCCGGCAGGCTGAAGCCGCTGATCGTGACGGCGTTGGCCTCGTCGAGCTGGCTCACGTCCGGCGTGACGATGAGCTTGATCTCGCCGTTGTCCTCGATGGTCGGCGTCACCTTCAGGTTCACGCCGTACTGCTGGAACTGGATGGTCGTGCCCTGCAGCCCGTTCGGCACCGGATAGGGGATCTGCCCGCCGGCCAGGAAGCTGGCCTCCTGCCCGGACATCGCCATCAGGTTCGGCCGCGCCAGCGTGCGGATCACTCCCTTCTGCTCCAGCGCGTTCAGCTGGGCCTCGAAGTTGTAGACGCCGATGCGTCCGCCCGCTTGCAGCGGGGCGGTGGCGAGCGCGGTGCCGGGGTTCAGCGAGAACCCGACGTTGCCGGGGCCGGTGACGTTCAGGTTGAAGCCCAGGTCGTTCACGGCGTTGCGGGTCGCCTCGATGAAGCGCACCTCGACCATGATCTGCTGGTTGTTCGCGACCTGGATCGTCGACGAGACGGCCTTGGGCGCATAGCGCTCGGCGATTTCCTTCGCCCGCTCGGCCACGCCGGTGGACGACGCCCGCCCGGAGAGCAGGATGCCGCCGGCGAAGTCGGCCGCGACGATGTGCTCGCCCGGCAGTGCGGCGGCGAGGTCGGCCTGCAGCGAATCGACGTCCAGCCCGACGCGCACGTCGATCACCTGCGCCAGGTGATGCTGCTGGTCGTAGATCAAGAGGTTGGTGACGCCGAGCGCCTTGCCGCGGATGTAGAACGAGTGGTCGGTGGTCGCGACCAGCTGGGCGGTCTCGGGCTGGGCGACGACGATCTCGCTGAACGGATAGTCGAGGCGGAACGCCGCCGACTTGTCCTTCGGCACGTCGATCGAGCGCATCGCCGCGTCCTGCAGCTGCGCCCCTTCCTGGGCGGCGGCGGCAGGGGCGCTGGCCAGCGCGAGCGTCAGCGCCGAGGCGGCGAGCAGGAGCCGGCGGGCGGCTGCGGAAGAGAGGAGGCCACGCATGAGCTTTAGAACCTTGCTGTCTCGTTCGGCACGCTGACGGAGCTCGAGGTCTCGCCGCTCACGACCGTCACTTGTGCGGAGCGCTCGACGTGCGGGATGCCGCTGTGCGAGGCGTGGCGCATCGCGCGATCGGCGGCGTAGGCGGCCGGACGGGCGTAGCGACGCGGATCGTCGAGCATGAAATGGGTGGCAGGCTCGATGGCGGCCGAGCCCGGGCGGCGCAGCGCCATGCTGAGCGTGCCGCCGCTCTGCACGGCCAGCGCCAGCTTCTCGGCGTCCTGCATCGAGACCTCGAGCGTCGCGGTCGAGGGAACGGCCGGCTGGGTCGAGGTCGGGTTGGCGTTCAGGTCGACGCCCAGCACGCGCACGCTCTGGATCAGCACCGTCGTGCCCACGATCTTGGGCGCCCAGTTGTCGCCCTTCGCGGGCGGCTGCGGCAGCTCGCGCGAGTAGAGGATGTCGACCCGATCGCCCGGCAGGATGTGGCCGCCGCCGGCGGTCGCCGCCGTGACGGAGATCGTGTAGGCGCGCATCGAGGGGTCGACGAGCGCGGCCAGCGTCTGCCGCTCGCCCGGACCGGTGAGCTTGGTGGCCAGCACCGGCTCCTGCGCAGCCATCGCCTGCAGCGCGACCGGCGGGCCGCCTTCCTGGTTGAGAACCTGTCCGACGCTCGCGTACGCGCCCTGGGGCATGTCGGCGCGCGGAATCCTGATGACCTTCAGGTAGTGGTAGTCGAGCTTGGCGCCCCACGGGATCGGGATCGCCGCGACGACGACCGGCGCGTCCGGGATCGGGGCGGCGGCCTGCGCCTGCGCCGTATGCGCCGGATGGTTGCCCATCCACAGCCGCGCGATCAGAAGCGCGCCCAGCGCAAGCACCACCGAGGCGCCGATACTGATGATGGTCCCCAACCGCATCACAATCCTCGATGTCGACGCCCGCCCCCAACCTACTTGCGGGATCGTCCGAGGTTATGCCGCGGCAGCTCTTGCGTTGTCGTTAATCGTCACAGTAAACGCGCGTAAACCGTACGAATAAGCAATTCGTTATCGGACCTTATCAGCTACTTAAAAAGTATATCTGTGATGTTCGACAAGTATTTACTGCGTCAGGTCCCGGTGTACTTGGGCTCGCGCTTCTCCGTGAAGGCCAGCCGCGACTCGCGCACGTCGTTGGGCGCCTTGCGCGCGAAGCCCAGCCCGACGGACTCGAAGCGGATGGCGTCCTCGAAGTCCGCGTCCATCGAGTGCTGCAGCACGCGCTTGGTCATCCGCAGCGCCAGCGGCGGCCAGCGGATCATCTCGCGGGCGACCTTGACCGCCTCCTCCACCAGCTGTTCGTGCGCGACGAGCCGGTCGAGCAGGCCGATGCGGAGCGCCTCGTCGGCGTTGACGGCGCGGCTGGTCATCAGAAGGTCGGCGGCGCGCGAATAGCCGACCACGCGGGGCAGGAAGTAGGAGAGCCCGGAGTCGGGCGAGAGGCTGCGCTCGATGAACACCGCCTTGAAGCGGGCGTGCTCTGAGCCGACCCGCAGGTCGCAGGCGAGGGCCATGCTCATCCCGGCGCCGGCGGCGACGCCGTTGATGGCGCCGATCAGCGGCTTGTCGAAGTAGAAGAAGCGGCTGGCCCAGCGGCCGACCCAGCCCATCTCGTCCAGGCGCGTGTTCTGCGGCTGCTCGCCGCCGCCGGCCGGCGGCGCCCCGGAGAGATCGGCGCCGGAGCAGAAGCCGCGCCCGGAGCCGGTGAGGATCAGCGCCCGCACGTCGTCGTCCTCGTGCGCGGCCTTGACCGCGGCGTGCACCTCTTCGCGGAGCGCGCCGGAGATGGCGTTCAGCCGTTCGGGGCGGTTCAGGGTCAGAACCGCGACATGCTCGTGCTTGTCGTAGAGGATCGCTTCGTACGCCATCGACCAGGGTCCCTCCTTGTGCGGGCGCCTCTGAGGATGCGGGCGCCCTTGGGTCAGCGTTGGCGCGGCCCGCCAAGCCGGCTAAATCGCGGGCTCGGAAGGCCGCCCCGAGCGCTCGGCGGCCATTTAAGCGCAAGCCAAGGGGCCCCGTCCATGAAGCTCGATTCCTCGATCGCCGCGGTTGTGACCGGCGGCGCCTCCGGCCTCGGCGAGGCCACCGCGCGCAAGCTCGCCGGGCACGGCGTTCGGGTGGCAATCCTCGACCTCGAGCGGCAGCGCGAGAAGGCCGAAGCGCTGGCCAAGGAGCTTGGCGGGGTCTTCTGCCCGGCCAACGTCACCGACGAAGCGGAGGTGGACGCCGCGTTCGACGCGGCGCGCGCCGCCCTCGGGCAGGAGCGCATCCTGGTCAACTGCGCCGGCACGGGGAACGCCGCGCGCACGGTCAGCCGCGACCGCAACACCGGCGAGATCCGCCGCTTTGCGACCGACCAGTTCAACCTGATCATCCAGATCAACCTGGTCGGCACCTTCCGCTGCATCTCCAAGTCGGCGTCCGGCATGCTGACGCTGGACCCGCTGGAGAACGGCGAGCGCGGCGCGATCGTGAACACCGCCTCGGTGGCGGCCGAGGATGGCCAGATCGGCCAGGCCGCCTACACCGCCTCGAAGGCCGGCGTGGTTGGCCTGACGCTGGTGGTGGCGCGCGACCTCGCGCAAGAAGGCATCCGCTGCAACACCATCCTGCCCGGCATCTTCGACACGCCGCTGCTGGGCGGCGCGCCGCAGCAGGTCAAGGACGGTCTCTCGGCCACGGTGCTCTTCCCCAAGCGCCTCGGCATGCCGGAGGAGTACGCCTCGCTGGCGCTGGAGATGATCACCAACAGCTATTTCAACGGCGAGGACGTGCGCCTGGACGGCGGCATCCGCATGCAGCCGCGCTAGGCGCCCCGCGTCAGCGGGTGGCGGCGACCAGTTCGCGGAGCGCTGCGGCCGCGATCGTGAGCTTGGCGAAGGTCCAGGGGCCGGAGCCGGATTCGACGCGCTTGAACGCCGCCTCGCTGGCCGCCGCCTGCGCCCGGTGGCGCGCCGACCAGGCCCGCACCAACGCCTTCGCCTCCGCCGGCGTATCGGCCGCCGCCGGGGAGTCTGCGAAGGCGATGAGTGTCTTTGCGAGCGCGGTCTGCTCGGCCACCAGGTCCTCGATCAGCCGCCGCACGGCCAGCCGCTCGAAGCTGTCCGCCGCCTTCAGCGAGCCGGCGGCGGCGCGCAGGCGATCGAACCCGAACGCCGCCCCTGCCTGGTGGTAGAGCTGGGCAGCCTGCCGCACCGGCCAGTCCGCCGCGCGCGCCATGTCGGCGAGGTCGAACGCGGTGGTCAGCATGGCCAGTGTGGCCAGATTGGTCGCGATCGCGTTCGGCGCCCCCAGGCGCCGGAAGGCCTTGATGCGGCGGGCGACGATGCGCTGTTCGTAGGTGGAGAGCAGCGCCGGTCCGACGCGGCGAAGCTCGTCCATCGCCGGCTGGTAGGCTTCGATCAGCGCCCCGACGCTGACCGCGCCGCCGCTCTCGCCGCCGCCGGCGCGCGCGCCGGCCGCCGGCCCCAGGCCCTTCTGGCAAGCGCGGCGGGCGAGCCAGTAGGTCTGGGCGCGCAGGATGCCGCCAAGCTCGGCAAACAGCGAAAGCTGCGCCTCGGCGGCGATCGTGTCGTCGAGCGCGGCGATCGCCCGCCACGACCGGTCGAAGCGGAGCGTCTCCTTGGCGGCGGCGAAGCCGGCGAAGAGGGCGGCCGTGTCGCAACCGGCGGCGGCCTGCAGGCGCCGGGGGAAGGTCGGCCCGCAGAGGTTGACCATGTCGTTGCCGACCGTGGTGGCGATGATCTCGCGCCGAAGGCGATGGCGGCGCATCAGGTCGGCGAACGGCGCGAGCGCGCTTGGGAAGTAGCCTTCGAGCGTCGCTTCGAAATAGGGGTCGTCCGGGCCCTCGCCCTCGATGGCGGCGTCGAACAGGTCGAGCTTGCCGTAGGCGAGCAGCACCGCGAGCTCGGGGCGGGTCAGGCCAAGTCCCGCTTCGTCCAACTGCGCGATCGCCGCGGCGTCCGGTAATCCCTCCAACGCCCGGTCGAGGCGGCCTTCGTGCTCGAGCGCGCTCATGAACTCGGCGTATGCGCCCAGGTCGGCGACCGCGCTCCGTTGCATCAGGCTGAGCGCCAGGGTCTGGTCGTAGTTGTGGGCCAGCACGTGGCTCGCCACGTCGTCGGTCATGGACTGCAGCAGCGCGTCGCGCTCGGCCCGGGTCAGCCGGCCGGTGCGCTCGGCCATGCCGGTCAGGATCTTGATGTTCACCTCGTGGTCCGAGGTGTCGACGCCGGCCGAGTTGTCGATCGCATCGGTGTCGATATGGCCGCCGGCGCGGGCGAAGGCGATGCGGCCGGCCTGCGTGACCCCCAGGTTCGCGCCCTCACCGACCACCTGGCAGCGCAGCTCGTCGGCGTTGACGCGGATGGCGTCGTTCGCCTTGTCGCCGACCTCGAGGTTGCTCTCGCCGGGCGCCTTCACGTAGCAGCCGATGCCGCCGAGATAGAGCAGCTCGGCCTTGGCCTTGAGGATGGCGTGGATGAGCTCCGCCGGCGTCATCGCCTCGACGCTGACGTCGAGCAGCGCCTTCATCTCCGGCGTCAGCGCGATCGACTTCAGGGTGCGCGAGAAAACGCCGCCGCCGGTCGAGATCAGGCTCTTGTCGTAGTCGGCCCAGGACGACGTCGGCAGGGCGAACAGACGCGCCCGCTCGGCGAAGGCGTAGCTCGGGTGGGGGTCCGGATCGATGAAGATGTCGCGGTGGTCGAAGGCCGCGATCAGCTTCAGCTCGCGCGACAGAAGCATGCCGTTGCCGAACACGTCGCCCGACATGTCGCCCACGCCGATGACGGTGACCGGCTCGCTCTGGATGTCCTTGCCGAGCTCACGGAAGTGCCGCTTGACCGCTTCCCAGGCGCCGCGGGCCGTGATGCCCATCGCCTTGTGGTCGTAGCCGGCGGAGCCGCCGGAGGCGAAGGCGTCGCCCAGCCAGAAGCCGTAATCCTCGGCGAGCGCATTGGCGATGTCCGAGAAGCTCGCTGTGCCCTTGTCGGCGGCGACGACCAGGTAGGGGTCGTCCTCGCCGTGCACCACAACGCGCGGCGGATGGATCACGGCGCCGTCGGGCGCCAGGTTGTCGGTCAGGTCGAGCAGCCCGCAAAGGAAGGTGCGGTAGGCGCCGACGGCCTCGGCCCGAACCGCGTCGGGCGATCCGCCGCGCGGCAGCCGCTTCGGATAGAAGCCGCCTTTCGAGCCGACCGGCACGATGACGGCGTTCTTGACGTTCTGCGCCTTGACCAGGCTCAACACCTCGGTGCGGAAATCGTCGCGGCGGTCCGACCAGCGGATGCCGCCGCGCGCGACCGGCCCCATGCGCAGGTGCACGGCCTCCACATTGGGCGCTGAGACGAAGATTTCGCGGAACGGCTTCGGCTGCGGCAGGTCTTCGAGCTCGCGCGAAGCGATCTTGAAGCTGATGTACGGCTTCGGCGCCCCGCCGGCGCCGGTCTGGTAGAAGTTCGTGCGCGTGATCGCGCGGATCAGCGCCGCCAGGCGCCGAAGCACCCGGTCGGCATCGAGGCTCTCCACCGCCTGCAGCGCCTCGACCATCTCGCGGCCGAGGGACTCGGCCTCGGCCTGCCGCGCCGCCGCGTCGTTCTCCCGGTCCGGATCGAACAGGATGTGGAAGAGCTCGATCAGCAGCCGCGCCGCGCCGGGATGCTCGCTCAGCGCCGCCTGCTGCACCGCCTGCCCGGGGTCGAGGCCGCTCTGCTGGCGATAGCGCGCCAGCGCCCGCACCAGCGCCGCCTCGCGCCAGTGTACGCCGAGCTGGACGACCAGCCGGTTGAAGCCGTCGTCCTCGGCCTGGCCGTTCCAGACCGCCATGAACGCCTCTTCGAACGCCTCGTTCAGCGTCGCGGCGCCGATGCCCTCGGCCGGCGTGAGCGTGAACTCGTGCGCCCAGACGATATCCGGGCTGGCGCCGGCGCGCGGAACCGGAAACCCGTCCTCGACCAGCGCCTTCAGGCCCATGTTGTCGAGGATCGGCAGAACGTCGGCCAGCGGCGCGGCTTCCTTCCAGCGGTAGAGCTTCAGCCTGACCGTCGGGGCCGGGTCGCCCGGGCGGCGATAGCCGCGCACGGCGACGGGCCGCTCGGCGCTCAGGCCTTCCATGACCAGGATATCGGCGACCGCGTCGGCCGCGTCGTTCATGTCGCGGTAGCCGGGAGGGAAGCCCTGGGCGTAGCGCGCAACGAGCGCGCCGGACTCGGCTTCGGTGCGCGCATCGGCGCGCAGCGCCGCTTCGAGCTCCGCCTCCCAGCTGCGCGCCAACGCGGCGATCTCCGCCTCGATCGCGCCGATGTCGGGGTCGAGGTGCGCGCCCGGCTCGACGCCGACGATGTAGTGCACGCTGGCCAGCGGCGCGTCGGAGAAGCTCGGGTAGTAGGCGGTGATGCGGCCGCCGAACGCCTGCGCCAGCCTGCGCCCGATGCGCGAAACGAGCCCGGCCTCGTAGGCTTCACGCGGCAGGTAGACCAGGATGGAGATGAAGCGGTCGAGCGGGTCGTGGCGCGCGAAGATCTTGACGCGGGGACGGTCGTTCAGGTGCAGGACGGCGAGCGCGACCTTCAGCAGGTCCTCCTCGCCGATCTGGAAGAGCTCGTCGCGCGGGAAGTTCTCCAGGATGTTGTGCAGCCGCCGGTCGCTGTGGCCGCCCTCGCGCTGGCCGGAGCGGGCCAGCACGTATTCGACCTTGCGCCGAAGCAGCGGGATGTCCTGCACCGGCTCGTCGTAGGCCTCGGCGGCGAACAGACCGACGAAGCGGATCTCGCCCACCGCCCGGCCGTCGCGCGCGTAGCGCCGCACGGCCACGTAATCCATGTAGGCGCGGCGGTGGATGTGGCTCCTGAGATTCGACTTGCCGACGATCAGCGGCGTGTCGCGGTCGAGATCGCGGCGGAGCTGGGCTGAGAGGATCGCCGGCTCGCTCGAGCGGCGCAGCACGTGCCGCCGCTGGTCGCGCAGCACGCCAAGGCTGCCCTCCGGGCCGTAGGAAGGCTCCTCGGCCGCGTAACTGCCGTCCGGGTTCAGCGGATAGTCGTAGTCGCGGGCGCCCAGATAGATGAAGTGCTCGTCGCGCATCCAGGCGAGGAAGGCCCGGTATTCGTCCAGCTGGTCGTCTGGCAGATCGCCGATGCGCTGGTCGATCTCGGTGATCGCCCTGTCGGTCAGCGCCCGCATCGCCGCGTAGTCGCCGACCGCCAGCTTCACGTCGCCCAGCGTGGCGTACAGGCGCTGGATCAGCGCCCGCCTCTGGTCGTCGGCCAGCGGCTCGAGCAAGACCTCGATGATCGATTCCGGCTGGGCCGCGCCCGCGGCGACGCGCGCCCCTTGCGCGTTGCGCGCGACTTCGACCACGGCGTGGAACATGGCGCCGACCGGACAGTGCGACTCGGCGATCTCGGCCATGACGCTATCGACCAGGAACGGGCTGTCGGGCTGGACGATGTCCAGGCAGTCGTAGTCGCCGAGATTCTTGATGCGGATCGCGGGACCCGCGTCCGGCTTCTTGGCGGCGAACGCCCAGACGTCGGCGAAGATTGCGGCCAGCGGCTCGGGCCCCAGATCCGGCGTCTCCTCCGGCTGATAGTCGGCCGCCATCTGGGCGAGGAACGACGCCTGCTGCGCATCCAGCGCATCGGTCGAGAGCGCGCGCGCGAACGCGCCGGGAAGCGTCTCGTCAGCGGGTGCAGGAACAGCCGGAAGCGTCGTGCTCATCGAGCCCCGATCGGTCATTCACCTAACCTAGGGTCGGTTTGTTACGGATCGATTAGGCGCTTTCGACGGCTTGGAAAAGCGAACGCCGCCGGAGGAAGTCCATCCGGCGGCGCGGCTCTCGTCGCGGGGGGGAACGACGAGATCGCCTTCGCTTTTCAGGCTTGCCGGCTCTGAAGGTCCGGCCCAGCCCATCCGAGGGAGGGGAAGCCCCCGGATGAGAGTGAGATAGGCGCCGCCGCCGGGGACCGCCAGGGGCGTGGCGACAATTTTTCGCCCCTCAGGCGTTGGTCGCGATCCTGGCCTGCACGCGCGCCTTGATCTGCGCCGCCAGCTTGGCTTCGCCCAACGGATCGCCGTCGGCCGACAGCATGACCGCGATCCAGCGCGTGCCGGGAAACTGGGCCAGGACCGCCATCATCACCACCGTGAGCGGGGTCGAAAGGATCATTCCGGGTATGCCCCAGACCACGCCCCAGAACGCCAGCGCCAGGAGCACGACGACCGGGTCGATGTTCAGGCTGCGGCCCTGCATGCGCGGGTAGAGGATCGAGCCCACGACGAAGCCGATGATCTGCAACCCGATGAAGAGGACGAGCGCCCTCAGCCAGTTGTCGAACTGCACAAGCGCGAAGAGCGGCGGCGCGATCGAGCCGATCATGCCGCCGATGATCGGGATGTAGCCGATGATGAAGATCAGGAAGGCCCAGAACACCGCATTGTCGAGGCCGACCGCCGCCATCACCCCCCACGAGCCCAGCGCGATGATCCCGCACGCCACGGTCTGCACCCAAAGATAGCCTTCGACGCCGTTCCTGATGCGCAGGAAGACCAGCGCGGCCCGGTGCCGCTCGCCGGGGTTGGCGTAGAGGCTGGCGAGCTTCTTCTCGAAGCCCGCGCGCGAGGCGAGCAGGAAGCCGAGGTAGATCAGCACCAGGAACCCGGCGGCGGCGAAGTTCTCGACCGCGCTCGCCACCGGCCCGAGGTAGGCGGTGGGGTTCAGCTGCTGGATGAGCTGACCGATGGTCGGCGGCACCGCAACGCCGATCGAGCGGCCGATGCTGACGACGATGCCGTCCATCTTCGGCGCATAGCCGTAGAGCTCGCCGAGGAAGCCCGCGGCGTTCGAAGCGACGACCATGGCGGCCGCGCCGATCAGGACGACCGAGATCACCAGCGCCAGCGGCATCGCCGCCAGCGGCGGGAAGCGCAATCGCCTGCGCAGCACGCGGGCGAAGGAGTCGATCATCAGCGTCAGGAAGAGGGCGAGCGCCAGAGGCGTCAGGATGCTCCGCAGCCAGTGCAGCGAGGCGCCGACGGCGATGACCGCCAGGATGATGATCGCGATCCGCGTGCTCGCCGGCATCGCGCCCGTCTGCGTATCGGCCATCGCCCGACCTCGCTGGCCCATCCCCGCCGCGACTGTCGCGGCGGACCAGGGCCGGGTCAATGCCGCCGCCCGGCGACCAGAAGAAACATCGGCCGTTCGAGCTCGTCGTGGAGCTCGGGATCGTGCGCCGCGGGGTCCAAGGCCGACAGGAACTCCTCGAGGCGCTCGATCGCAAACCCGGCGTCGAGGAGGAGGTTCACGGTCGTCGCTAGCGTGCGGTGGTGCTTGACGACTCCGGGCGCCAGCCAGTCGGTCACCCGCGGGCCCTCGCGCTCGTAGGAGTCGAGCGGCCAGATGCGCCGCCCGTCCTCGCCGCTGCCCCAGCCGGGGCGGGACGGCGCCATGTAGATCGGGTGCTCGGTCGAGAACACCAGCGGCGCGCCGGGAACCAGGGCCTGAGCGATGGTGCGATAGAGCCGCCCGGCGTCCTCGACGTAGTGGAAGGCGAGCGACGAGAAGGCGAGGTCGTAGCCGCCTTGCGGCAACTCCAGGCGCTCCAGATCGGCGCTCGCGTAGGCGATGCCCGCATCGTCGGTCAGCGCGCGGGCGCGCTCGAGCATCCGCTGCGAAAGATCGAGCCCCAGCACCTGCGCCGCGCCCGCTTCGCGCGCCCAGCGGCAGAACCAGCCCATGCCGCAGCCCAGGTCGACGACCTTCAGCCCGCGCAGGTCGGGCAGCAGGGCGCGGAGCGCCGGCCACTCGGCCGCGCCGTCCAGGCCCTCGCGCGAGCGGCGCATCCTGCTGTAGCCCTCGAAGAACACCGGATCGTCGTAGATGTTCTGGCTCACCGCGCCGCCTCGATCTGGCCGAGCGCGGCCCGGATCTGCTCGCCGACGATGGCCGGCCGGCAGCGCGCCAGCGCTTCGCCCGCGTCGACCCACGCGAAACGGTCGTGCTCGGCGTCGAGTACGATCGCAGCGTCGGCGGCGACCTCGCCTTCGTAGGCAGGCCAGTCGCCGGCCAGCGGGGTGCGGCGGATCGGAATCTCGAGCCCGGTCTCCTCCTTCAGCTCGCGCAACGCGCAGCCGTGCAGGTCCTCGCGCGGCTTCCGCGCTCCGGCGGGCGGCGTCCAGGCCCAGTCGCCCTCGTATTCGGGGCCTTCGTGAGCGCGGTGCAGCACGAGAAGCTCGACGGCCGCCCCGGCTCGTCGCCAGACGACGACCGTCGCGCCGAACGGCGCCTCTTCCGCGATCGGCTCCCCGTCGTAGGTGGTCTGCCCTGCGCTCACGGGATCAGCACGTTCTTGGCCCCGCGGCCGGCGCGCATGGCCGCGAACGCGTCGGTGAGGCCGGCCGCGGAGAGCGGAAAGCTCGCCGTCACCATCTCGTCCAGCTTCAGCGAGCCGGCGGCGTAGAGCGCCAGCAGCTTGGGGAAATCCTCGAACGGACGGCACTGGCCATACAGCGGATTGACGTAGGTGCGGTCGAACTCGAACAGGCGCATGTCGATCGGCACCACCTGCTCGACCCCGCTGACCGCGACCGCCATGCCGCCGTTGGCCACCATGGCCAGGGGCGCGGCCGCGAGGGCGGCCACGGCCGTGCATTCGAAGGCGTAGTCGGCGCCGCGGCCGATCAGCGCTTTCACCTCTTCCGCCGCGCCAAGAAGGCCGGCGTCGTCCGCACGCGCCGCCAGGACGTGGGTCGCTCCGAACGCCTTCGCGAGCGCCAGGCGATCGGCGTTGATGTCGACCGCGACGATCATCCCCGCGCCCGCATGCCGCGCGCCCTGGATGCAGCTCAGGCCGACGCCGCCGCAGCCGAGGACGACCACGCTCGCGCCGGGCTCGACCTTGGCGGCGTTGGTGACCGACCCGAAGCCGGTCATCACCCCGCAGCCGAGGATGGCGGCGGACGCAAAGGCGATGTCGACGTCGATCGGCACCACGGCCTGCTTGGGCACCAGCGCGTGCGTGGCCATGGTCCCGAGCCCGAAGCTCGGCCAGACCTTGCCGCCCTCCCAGCCGAACCGGCTGCTTGGCACGTGCGGCCGCGCCTCGCAGAGGCTTTCCAGCCCCTTCAGGCACTGGACGCACGTCCCGCAGGGAATCGCCCAGTTCAACAGCGCCCGGTCGCCGGGTGCGACGTGCGTCACGCCCTCGCCCACGGCGCCGACGAAGCCGGCGCCCTCGTGGCCGAGGATGAGCGGCCGGCCCCAGCCGAGGGAGTCGAGGTCGGTATGACACACGCCGCTCGCCTTGATCTCGACCAGCACCTCGCCCGGTCCCGGATCGTCGAGCACCAGCAGGGCGTCGGCGAACGCGCCGCCGCCGTCTGCGATGATCGCCCTGGCCTCGACCGGCATGTCTGTCTTGGCGCTCCCCGCTTGCGGCGCGGCGACGAGTTCAGCATGGAAGGTCCAGGCGGGGGAAGGCGGGGCGAGTGCGGCGATGAAAGCTCTCTTGATCGCGATCGGCGTCGGCGGCATCGGCTGCGGCGCGCTTTGGGCGCTGCAGGGCTTGCGCCTTTTGCCCCCGCTCCTGCCGACGCTCACCCACAGCCCGACGGTGACGCTCGGCAACGGCGCCCTGCTCATCGCGTTCTCAGTCGCCCTCATCGTCTGGGCCAACCGGACCCGCCGGCGGAAGACCTGACCGGCGCCTGCCGGACCGTCGCTTCGAGGGCGCCGGCGCGGCTATGATCGGCCATGGCCGGCCCCATCAGTGCGGGACTGCTCGTCTATCGACGGACGCCTCGGCGCGGCGTCGAGTTCCTGCTCGCGCATCCGGGCGGGCCGTTCTGGCGCAACAAGGACGCCGGGGCCTGGTCGATCCCGAAAGGCCTGATCGCCGCGGGCGAAGACCATCTTGAGGCCGCCGTGCGCGAGTTCGCCGAGGAGATCGGACAGACGGTCGACGGCGATTTCCACCCGCTGACGCCCCTGCGGCAGAAGGGCGGCAAGACCGTGTATTGCTGGGCGGTCGAAGCGGATCTCGATCTGTCCAGCTTCAAGAGCAACCTCTGCGAGATCGAATGGCCGCCTCGCTCGGGCCGGCGGGTGCTGATTCCCGAGGTCGACCATGCGGTCTACTTCACGGCCGAGATGGCGAAGGAGAAGATCCTCGCCGCGCAGCGCGGTTTCATCGAAGAAGCGCTGGGGCGCCTCGCGGCTGCGTCTTAGAAGCTTGGCTATCTATATAAGCGACAATGCAATCGCTTCGGCGCCGCCGTTCGGGGACGCCGGATGAGAGATCGCCCGAGGGATTTCGCGCCGATGAGCATGAGCGAGCGCCCGTTTCGTTGCCTTTACCGGCACGACTTCGCGCGCGTGGCCGCTGCGGTGCCGAGCGTCGAGGTCGGCGATCCGCCGTTCAACCTCGCCGCCACCTTGCGCCTCGCCGAGCAGGCCGACGCCGAGAAGGCGGTTCTGGTCGCCTTCCCCGAGCTTGGCCTTTCCGCCTACGCGATCGACGATCTCTTGTTCCAGGACGCCCTGCTCGACGCCGTCGAGGCGGCGATCGCGCGCTTGGCCGAAGCCAGCCTCGAGCTCAATCCGGTGCTGGTCGTCGGCGCGCCGCTGCGCCGCGCAGGAAGGCTCTACAACTGCGCCGTCGTCGTCCACCGCGGGCGCATCGTCGGCGTGGTCCCCAAGACCTACCTGCCCAGCTACCGCGAGTTCTACGAGCGGCGGCACTTCACCTCCGGCGCCGGGGTGCGCGGGCAGGACATCCAGGTGGCCGGCCAGACGGCGCCGTTCGGCGTCGATCTCCTCTTCCGCTCGACCGGGTCCGTGGCGCTGACCTTCCACGTCGAGATCTGCGAAGACCTCTGGACCCCCATCCCGCCGTCCAGCGCCGCGGCGCTGGGGGGCGCCGAGCTTCTGGTGAACCTCTCGGCCTCGAACATCGTCATCGGCAAGGCGGAGACGCGCCGGCTGCTCTGCGCCGCCCAGTCGCAAGCCTGCGTCGCGGCCTACCTCTACACCGCCGCCGGCCCCGGCGAATCCACCACCGACCTCGCCTGGGACGGCCAGGCCGGCGTGTTCGAGCTCGGCGTCGCGCTCGCCGAGACCGAGCGGTTCGAGGGCGACCAGGCGGTCTTTGCCGACGTCGATCTCGGGCGCATCCGCCAGGAGCGCATGCGGCTGAACAGCTTCGGCGACTGCGCCGCCGAGGAGGCGGACCGCCTCGCGCGATTCCGCTTCGTCGAGCTTGCGCTCGATGCGCCGGCCGAGGCGGCGCCGCTCCGCCGGGCGATCGAGCGCTTTCCCTTCGTGCCGTCGGACCCGGCGCGCCTCGCCGAGGACTGCTACGAGGCCTACAACATCCAGGTCGAGGGTCTGGCCAAGCGGCTGAAGGCGACGGGCGCCCAGCACGCCGTCATCGGCGTCTCCGGCGGGCTCGACTCCACCCAGGCGCTCATCGTCGCGGCGCGGGCGATGGACCGCATCGGGCGCCCGCGCTCGAACGTGCTCGCCTACACCCTGCCGGGCTTCGCCACCTCCGACGCCACCAAGGCCAACGCCTGGGCGCTGATCAAGGCGATCGGCGCGACCGGCGAAGAGATCGACATCCGCCCGGCGGCCAAGCAGATACTGGCCGACCTGGGGCACCCCTACGCCAAGGGCGAGGCGGTCTACGACGTCACCTTCGAGAACGTGCAGGCGGGCCTCAGGACCGACTATCTGTTCCGGCTCGCCAACCACCAGGGCGGTCTTGTGGTCGGGACCGGCGACCTCTCCGAGCTGGCGCTCGGCTGGTGCACCTACGGCGTCGGCGATCAGATGTCGCACTACAACGTCAACGCCTCGGTGCCCAAGACGCTGATCCAGCACCTGATCCGCTTCGTCGCCGCCTCCGGCGAGGTGGACCAGGTCACCTCGAACGTCCTGCACGCGATCCTCGACACCGAGATCTCGCCCGAGCTCGTGCCCGCCGACGCCGCCGGCGCGATCCAGTCGACCGAGCAGATCGTCGGGCCCTACGCCCTGCAGGACTTCAACCTGTTCTATCTGACGCGTTATGGCTTCCGCCCGTCGAAGGTGGCGTTCCTGGCGCTCGAGGCCTGGGAGGCGGCCGATCGCGGCGCCTGGCCGACGAACGTTCCGGACGCGGCCCGTCGCGCGTTCACCCTGGCCGAGATCAAGGCCTGGCTCGAGGTCTTCCTGCGCCGCTTCTTCTCCATGAGCCAGTTCAAGCGCTCGGCGCTGCCGAACGGCCCGAAGATCACCTCCGGTGGCTCGCTGTCGCCGCGCGGCGACTGGCGCGCGCCGTCGGACGGCAACGCCGAAATATGGCTCGCCGAACTGGCCGCCGGCGTGCCGGACACCGAATAGACGCGCAGCCGTCGGGGCGCCCGCGGCCGGCCTCCTAGCTCTCCTCGATCCGCCTGACCTAGGTTCGCGGCTCCGGCGCGACGTCGGCGGCGGGCGCATCGCGCGCCCGGCGCAGGCGCAGGCTGCCGATCAGCAGCCCCGCGCCGAACCCGCCCATCATCAGGGCGACGGTGGCGGCGCCGGCCCAGTTCGGCAGGCTGGGCCAGACCAGCGGCGCCGAAACCCCGAACACCACCGCGACGGCGCCGCCGACCACCATCACGATGCGCGCGGCCGGGCGGCGGCGGTAGCGCTCGAGGCCGAGCCACAACTCGGCGACGCCCAGGAGGACGAAGCCGCCGCCCAGCGCCAGGTCCAGCGGCAGGACGTCGATCAGGAGGTGGAACGTCAGCTGCAGCCCGAGCGCCAGCGCGATCACCGCCCAGGCCACGCCGGCGAGCAGGCCGCGCGGCGTGCGATCGACCGCGATCCACCACACCCCGGCGATTCCAGCGGTGAGCAGGCTCCAGGCCAGCGTCGCCTCGACGAACAGCGGCGCGGCGGCCGAGAGAATGGCGAGGATCAGAAGAAGCTCGCCATAGAGCCGGTCGGCTTCGCGGGTCAGCGGCGAAGGCGCGATCTTGAGCTGCAGGGCCATCACCTTCTCCCGGGCGCCGCGGCTATGCCGCCTAAGATGTAGGATGACTTGCACGCGATTGCGCGCAAGCCTCAAAGGAACGCGGGGGGTGTCGAGCATGGCCGACAACAGCGATGCCCGGCGCTACCGGGCGAACCTGCAGGGCGAGGTCGACGGCGAGGCGGTCTATTCCGCGCTCGCCGAGGCGGAGCCGGACCCCAACCTCGCCGCCGTCTACAAGAAGCTGGCTTCCGTCGAGGGCGCGCACGCCCAGTTCTGGCGAACGCGCCTGGACCGGGAAGGCATCCGCGGGGTGAAGCTCTCGCCAAGCTTCCGCGCCCGCGCGCTCGCGTGGCTGGCGCGGCGCTTCAGCGCCTCCTTCGTGCTGCCGACCATCGCCGCCGGCGAAGCGCGCGACGTCGACGCCTATGACCGCCAGCAGGAGGCCGTGGAAGGCGGGCTGCCGGCCGCCGAGCGCAGCCACGCGCGGATCCTCGGCGCCGCCGCCTCGACCGGGCGGGGCCTTGCCGGGCCCGCCCTCGCGAGCCTGGAAGGCCGCCACCGCATGGGCGGCGGAAACGCGCTCCGCGCGGCCGTTCTGGGCGCCAACGACGGCCTCGTCTCCAACCTCAGCCTGGTGATGGGCGTCGCCGGCGCCTCGGCGGCGGCGCACACGGTGCTGCTGACCGGCATCGCCGGGCTGGTCGCCGGCTCATGCTCGATGGCGATGGGCGAGTGGCTGTCGGTCTCCTCGTCGCGCGAGCTGTACGAAAAGCAGATCGCCACCGAGGCCGAGGAGCTGGAGCAGTCGCCGGAGGAGGAAAAGGAGGAGCTGGTCCTCATCTATCAGGCCAAGGGCCTCGCCGAGGCGCAGGCGAAGGCGCTGGCCGAGCGGCTGCTGGCGGACCGCTCGACCGCGCTCGACACGCTCGCCCGCGAGGAGCTCGGCATCGATCCGGACGAGCTCGGCGGCTCGCCGTGGGGCGCGGCGACAGCATCGTTCTTCCTGTTCGCCTTCGGGGCGATCTTCCCGGTCGCGCCCTTCGCGTTCCTGAGCGGCTGGCCGGCGGTCGGCGCGAGCCTCGTGCTGAGCGGGCTGGTGCTGGCCGCCATCGGCGTCGGCACGTCGCTGTTCACCGGCCGGAACGCGGCCTTCTCGGCAACGCGCCAGATCCTCATCGGCTACGCCGCCGCCGTCGTCACCTTCCTCGCCGGCCGCATTGCCGGCGGTGTCCTGGCGGGCTAGGCGGGGGGCCAGCGGCCAACTACCGGCCGGGCATCGAGAGGGGCGGCCACCGATGGGTCAGCTGGACGGGAAGGTCGCCATCATCACCGGCGCCGCGAGCGGCATGGGACGCGCCGCCTCCATCCTCTTCGCGCGCGAGGGCGCCAACGTGGTGCTCGCAGACCTCAATGGCCCGGGCGGCGAGACGGCGGCCGAGGAAGCGACCGCGGCGGGCGCCAAGTGCGTGTTCCAGCGCACCGACGTCTCGGCCGAGCCGGACATCCAGGCGCTCGTCGCGCGCGCACTGGGGGAGTTCGGGCGCCTCGACATCACCTTCAACAACGCCGGCATCGGCGGCGCGCTCGGCTCGATCGAGCACATCGCGGTCGAGGATTGGGACCGCAGCCAGGCGGTCCTGCTGCGCGGGGTCTTCCTCGGCATCAAGCATTCGGTCGCCCCGATGCGGGCGCAGGGCGGCGGCGCGATCGTCTCCACCGCCTCGATCGCCGGCATCGACGGGTATGCGAACCTGCACGCCTACTGCGCGGCGAAGGCCGGGGTGGTGAACTTGACCCGCTCGGCTGCGCTCGAGCTGGCGCGCGACAAGATCCGCGTGAACTGCATCGCCCCGGGCGGGGTCGCGACCCCGATCCTCGGCGGCGGCGCCAACTTCAACAAGGAGGCCGCCGATGCGGCGCTGGTGAACGCCCAGCCGCTGCCGCGCGCCGGCCAGCCGGAGGACATCGCCCAGGCCGCCCTCTTCCTGGCCAGCGAGGCCGCCCGCTTCATCACCGGCCATTGTCTCGTCGTCGACGGCGGCGCGACCGCCGGCGCGCTCACGACGGCGCCGAGGGTCGGGCAGGAGCGCCCGGCCCCGCAGCGCTCCTTCGCGGGCCCGTCCTTCGAGCTTTAGAGGGCCGGGCGGCCAGCGCCGCTAAGACAAGCTTCACGGTAAAGCAATATCAACGAAAGCGCGTTTCTATGCGCGATTGGGGGCGGCGGATCGGAGCCGAAGAAGCTCGATGCAGCAGCTCGTTCGATTCCCGTTGCGCTATGCGCCGGTGATCCTGGTCGCGACCGTCGTTGCGGCCAACCGGGAGCCGTTGTGGTGGTTCCTGGTGCTGACCGGCATGGCGATCGTCCTCTTCCCGTTCGTCTCGCCCGACCGTTTGCGGCAGGCGCCGACGGTCTATCGCGCCGAGGTGGTCGTGGAGTCGCCGTGGGTCGCGCTGGCGGTGGCCGTCGGCTACCAGCTCGGGCGCATGTGGCCGTCCTAGGCTCGCTGCGCTTCCTCGGCCTCGGCTGAAGCCATCGCCTGCACGCACTCCCAGAGCGCGGCGATTTCCTTCGCCGCCGCGCCGTCCGCCATCTCCTCGGCCGAGCGCCCGGACTCCAGCGCGGTCTGGTACATGGTGCGGGCCCGCACGATCACCGGCGCGACGTTGGCCCGGAGATAGTCCAAGCCCTTCAGCGCGCGCCGAACGAGCGGCGATTCCACGGTTCCGCGCGCCGCCGGCGCCTGGTTCACCACCACGACGTAGGCCTTGTTCAGCCGGCGCACCATCGAGAGCGTCGGCGCGAGGCCCGCCAGGTCGAGCAGCGTCGGCCGCGCCACGAGGACGGCGAGGTCAGAGAGCACGATCGCTTCGCCCACGGCCTCGACCGCGCCGGCGGCGGTGTCGACGACCAGGAGGTCCTTGCGCACCCCGATCGCCGCGAACTGCGCCGCCATCAGGTCGGGCCCGCTCGAGGCGACATAGTCCGGCCGGGCGCCCTCGCGGGCGCTCAGGACCCCGTGCGCCGAGCGCTGCGGGTCGAGGTCGACCAGGGCGACGTCCAGCCCGCGCAGGTGGGCGGCGAGCGCCATGTGCGTGGCGATCGTGGTCTTTCCCGACCCGCCTTTCAGCGCGATGACGGCAATGGTTCGCAACAGCCCTCCGAACCCCTGGTCCAACGGCCCGCCTTGCGGGGAATCGATTAGGCGACCGATTGGCGGCGAAACTTAGGTCAGCCCGCCGCGGCGCGCACGGCCGCGTTTTGCCGGAGCGCATCGACCGCCCTGGGCGTTCCGCCCTTGCGCCTCGCGGATTGACAGGCGCGGCGACGCAGCCGCTCTTTCGTCGACCGACGAGCGCTTCCGAAGCCGCCCACCCTCCCGCGGCGTCACAGAAGGCGACGGCGATGAAAGCCAGCCGGGACTTCCAGCTTCAGATCGAAGGCTACGGGCTGACCACGGCGGAGATCCACTACTGGATGCCGGACCACCCGTCGCTTCTGCAGCAGTTCATCTGGCAGGCCTACGACGTCGCTCCCGGCTTTCCGACCCTCCAGCACTTCCTCGATCACTGGCGCCGCGAGATCGAAGGCGTGCTGCACTCGGTGCGCATCGCGCACAAACGTCTGATCGGCCCGGCGGAGTGGCGGGCGATCGACGGCGTCATCCGGATCAACTAGGCGCGGGGCTCGCCCAGGAGCTCGCTCAGCGCGCGGATGACGCGATCTGGACGCGTTTCGGCGCCGGCCGGGACCCCGACGCCGCCGGGATCGTACCAGACCGCATGGATGCCCAGGCGCTGCGGCGCAGCGACCTCCCAATCGAGGTTGTCGCCGACCATCCAGCAGTCGCAGGCCGCAGCTCCGACCGCGCCCAGCGCGTGGCGGTAGGCCCGCGGGTCCGGCTTGCCGAAGCCGTGCTCGCCCTCGATCTGGATGTGGTCGAAGCGGCAGGCGAGCTCGAACCGATCGACCTTGGCGCGCTGGCTCCCGGCGTCGCCGTTGGTGACCAGCGCGAGCAGAACGCCCGCTGCGCGCAAAGCCTCGATCGTCTCCAACGCGCCGGGCGACAGCATCCAGGCTGCGTCCTGCGCCTCGGTGAAGCGGTCCGCGAGCGCGTCGGCCAACCCCTCGTCCAGCGGCGCGCGAGCCCCGCACAGGCTGCGGAACGCCTGCCGCACGAAGGCGCGGCGCGCGGCCGGCAGGCTCTCGCGCCAGAGCGCCGCGTTGAGCGGATCGCCGAAGAAGCGCTGCGCCTCGGCGCGGATCGCCCCGACCACGGCCGAGGGCTCGAGCGGGTGGAGCGCCGGGGCAAACGCCTCGACCACGGCGGCCCAGGCGGCGTCCCTTGGCGTGCGCGTCATGATCAGCGTGTCGTCGAGGTCGAACAGGATGGCGCGCGGCAAGGAGGCGCTCATGCGACGTCCCTCGCGGCGGCCGCCGCCGACCGCCACGCGGACCGCACGCCCGCCGCATCGACGATCAGCGCGCAGGAGTCCCTGAGCGCCAGGAGGCTCGCCCGCTGCCGCGCCGCATCGTAGGCGTCGGTCGCGTCCGCCACGACGAAAACGTTGAAATCGCGGTGGAAGGCGTCGCGGCAGGTCGCGTCCACGCAGCAGTGGGTCGAAAACCCGACGACGACCAGCGTGTCGACGCCGCGGCGGCGGAGCTCGGCCTCGAGCTCGGTCGCGTGGAAGGCGTTGTAGAGGCGCTTGCAGACGACGATCTCGCCGGCCGCCGGGCGCACGCGGTGGAAGTCGGCGCCAGGCGTCCCCGCGCGGCAGATATCGAGCGCCTCGGGCCCGTCGCCGCGCCGCGCGCTCAGCAGGCGAAGCGCGCTCGTGTCCGTCTCAGGCGTGGTCTCGACGCAGGCGAAGGCGACGGCGACGCCGATGGCGCGGGCGAGGTCCAGCAGCTCCTCGAGGCGGTCGAGCGCGGCCGGAACGCCGGAAAGGTCGGCCCCCGCGCGGGCGACGGCGCCTCCGGGCGCGGCGAAGTCTTCCTGGACGTCGATGACGACGA
>DATGIN010000245.1:0-2194 GCA_035295705.1 Caulobacteraceae bacterium | reverse complement strand
TGCTGGTGCTGTTCTCGGACATGACGGGCGAGCTTCGGCTGAAGGCGCAGTACAACGCCCTCATCCAGGTGCAGCAGGCGACCCTCGACAAGCTCAACGACGCCGTGGCGGTGTTCGGATCCGACGGGCGCCTACGCCTGTTCAACGAGGCCTTCGCCCGCTTCTGGAACACGACCGGGGCCGATCTGGAGACGGCGGCGGACTTCGACGGCGTGGTTCAGCTGTGCGTGCACCGGCTGCACGACCAGCAGTTCTGGCGCGAGCTGAAGGGGCGCGTCACCGACCCCGATCCCGGCGCCCGCATCGCCATCGGCGGCGACACCAAGTCGTCGGACGACCGCATCATCGCGTTCCAGTCGCAGCCGCTGCCGGACGGGGCCACGCTGGTCGCCTTCGCGGACATCACAGACACCCGCCAGCTCGAGAAGGCGGTCGCCGACCGCTCCGCGGCCCTGGAGGAAGCCGAGCGGCTGAAGCGCGACTTCGTCGGCAACGTCTCCTACGAGCTGCGCACCCCGCTCACCACCATCATCGGCTACTCGGAGCTTCTGGAACGGGCCGGCGAGGCGCTGCCCGAGCGCATGCGCGGCCACGTCGTGGCCGTGCGCGCGGCGGCCAGCCAGCTCGCGCGGTCCATCGACGACGTCCTCGACATCGCCCAGATCGACGCCGGCGAGATGGCGCTCGACGTTGGCGACGTCCGCATCGGCGAGGTGCTGGAAGAGGCCGCGCGGCGTTGGGAGCGGCAGGCCCAGGCCGGCGGGGTCGTGATCGAGACGGCGAGCGACGAGGTTGGGGTGATCCGCGCCGATGGGCCGCGACTGGTGCAGTGCGTCGACCACCTGGTCGAGAACGCGCTGATGCAGACGCCGGCCGGCGGCACGGTCACGCTGTCGGCGCATCGCGCGCCCAGCGAGGTGCAGATCCAGGTGACGGATACCGGCCGCGGCATCCCCTTCCACGTCCAGGCCCACATCTTCGACCGCTTCGTGGGCCGCGACCGCGGCGGGCCTGGCCTGGGCCTGGCGCTGGTCAAGGCGCTCATCGAGCTGCACGGCGGCTGGGTGGCGCTGGAGAGCGAGCCCGGCCAGGGCGCCACCTTCACCTGCCACCTGCCCGAGACCGTCTACGTCGCCGGCGCCAGCCAGAGCGAGCTGGCGATCTTCGAACCGGGCGCGGCCGCCGAGTGACGTCGGCAACGGAGGACCAGGCGGGTACACGGCCCGAGGGGGCGCGCGATGGCGTAGCCTTAGATCCCGGTCCGCGGCGTGCCTATCTTGGCCGCGAATGCGCTGACACTGTTCACAATCCAGGAAGTCGGCATCGCTGACCCGACAAGCTCTAGCAGTCCCACCAAGGCTTCGGCGTGTTCCCCCCAGGACTGCTCCTGCGACGCATCGATGCCGCCGGCCTCGAGGGCGAAACCGAGCTTATCCGCTAGCCGAGCGGCCTCGCAAAGCACCAACCGGTCCACTGGACTGGCGGCATCCGCTGCAGCGAGGCATTCGCGTTCCACGGCGTAGTAGTCCGTCTTCTCGGCGATGCCGTGTATGTCTAGCCTAGCGCGGAAAGCCGCGGCGATCTGGTGGCCGACGCTCAGTGGAAGTGTTGCGCCCGAAAGACGGAAAGAAGTCGGATTCCTTGGTTGGCGAGGTGCTGCTTGGCCCCTTCGTCGCGATCAACCAAGACCAGCGCGACTTCGACCGTCGCACCGGAACCTCGCACAGCCTCAATCGCCTTCATGATTGATCCGCCGCTCGTAGCGACATCGTCCAGAACCATGACACGCTTTCCCGCCAAGGACTCGGTTGGAGAGAGCCCCTCGACCTTTTCTCTGGTTCCGTGCTCCTTTGGAGCTTTCCTGACGAAGAAGGTTCGAATTGGTCGCCCTTCGGTCACGCTAATCGCTGCCACGGCTCCGATTATGGGCACCGCACCCATTTCCAGGCCGCCGACGTAGTCCACGTCTTCGGCGTGGATGATTTCGATGAACGTCTTGGCGGCCAGATATGCCCCCAGCGGGTCCATCATCGTTGGCTTTAGGTTGAAATATAGGTCGCTCTCCGCGCCGGACGCGAGCGTGAAGCGCCCCCGCCTGAACGACCTCTCCTTGATGATTTCGAAGAGGCTAGTATGCCAGCCGGAATCGTCGGTGGCTGCTCTCTGCAGTCGGGCGGCGCCCATTGTTACCTCT
>DATGIN010000244.1:0-3729 GCA_035295705.1 Caulobacteraceae bacterium | reverse complement strand
GCTCCCTTCGAGAGAATTTAAGGTCCCCGGGATGTGAAGCCTTCGACGCGAGCCGCAGCAGACCCGCC
Source organism: Caulobacteraceae bacterium (assembly GCA_035295705.1). GTDB lineage: Bacteria > Pseudomonadota > Alphaproteobacteria > Caulobacterales > Caulobacteraceae > Poindextera. Next base: position 3,661 of record DATGIN010000244.1, on the reverse strand, counting down.
GAGCGGCAAGGTAGGGCCTCGGCGCCCGCGGCTCAAGCGCGTGGCGGGCGATCTTCCAAGCGCAAGGCTGGCGCGTGCTCTTCCCTTGCCTCGACGTCGCGCGCGTTGAACGCGGCCATGAAGTCGTCGAGGCGTTCTACGCCGCCGCGATCGCTCCGGCAGGCTCCGCCATGGCTTGACTCCTCACCCTGCCGCGCGTCCTAGGCGGGACATTCAAAAACGCTTGGACGATTGGGAGCAACGGCGTGGAATTTCGGCGATTGGGATCGAGCGGCTTGAAGGTCAGCGAGGTCGGCCTGGGCTGCAACAATTTCGGCATGCGTATCGATCAGGAGGGAACGACCGCGGTCGTGAACGCGGCGATCGATGCGGGAATCAACTTCTTCGACACCGCGGACGTGTACGGCGGCCAGGGCAAGAGCGAGGAGATGCTGGGCGAGGCGCTGAACGGGCGTCGCCACGAGGTGCTGGTCGCCACCAAGTTCGCCAATCCGATGGGTCCGCGCGTCGACCAGCGCGGCGGCTCGCGCAAGTGGGTCGTGCAGGCCTGCGAGGACAGCCTTCGCCGGCTCGGGACCGACTACATCGACCTCTACCAGATGCACCGGCCCGACCCGGAGACGCCGATCGAGGAGACGCTACGCGCCCTCGACGACCTGATCACGGCGGGGAAAATCCGCTATGTTGGAAACTCCAACTTTGCCGGCTGGCAGATCGCCGAGGCGGACGCGGTCTCGAAGGGCGAGCGGCTGAACCGGTTCGTCTCGGCGCAGAACAACTACAGCCTCCTGGAGCGGCGGGTGGAGCACGAGGTGCTGCCGGCCTGCGACCACTTCGGGCTCGGCATGCTGCCCTTCTTCCCGCTCGCATCCGGACTTCTTACCGGCAAGTACAAGCGCGGCGAGGCCGCGCCGGAAGGCACCAGAATGGCCGCCTGGGGCGCCCGTGCGCAGGCTGCGCTCAACGACCAGAACTTCGACAAGGTCGAGAAGCTGGAAAGTTACGCCGCCGAGCGCGGACACACGCTGCTCGAGCTCGCCTTCGCCTGGCTCCTGGGCCACCGCTCGGTCAGCAGCGTCATCGCCGGCGCCACGCGCGTCGAGCAGGTGAACGCCAATGCGGGCGCAGCAGGCTGGAAGCTCACGCCGGACGAGGTCGGCGAGATCACCGCGCTGGCAAAGTAGCGAGCGACCCTCGGTCTCCGAGCTTAAGGACCGGGGGCTTGTCCTGCTTCCACACCACGGCGTCGTCGACGGCGTAGAGCCGGCAGGTCACGTTGCGGGTCGCGCATTCCTTGAACAGGCTGTTCAGCTCGGCGACGTCGCGCACGGCGCCCGCGCGGCCGTCGTTGGTGATCACGAAGGCGCGCGGCGTGTCCAGCAGCAGGAACTCGCGGTAGGCGTTGGCGACGCTCTTGGCCGGCCTCCCGTCGGTCGGAACGGCGTTGATGTCGTCCACCTTGGCGAACCCCGACGGCGGCGGCTCGCCGTCGGCGCCGAGCAAGACCCCGTTGGCCTTCAGCGCCGCGGCCCAGTCCTTGCGCGCCTTGTCGATCCGCGCCGGCAGCTCCGCCACCCACTCGGCCGGGTACGCGAACGCGAGGTTGTCGGTCTCCTTCGATGCGATCGCCACGGTCACGCCGATCAGCCGTCCCTGGTCGTCGAACAGGCCGCCGCCGCTGGAGCCGGGGGCGATCGCGGCGCTGGTCTGGATGTCAGGTAACGGCTCGCCGTTGAGGTGCCGAAGCGACGAGACGAGCCCGTCGGTCAGCGACAGCTCCAGACCGAGCGGCGCGCCGATGGCGTACGCCGCCTCGCCGACCTTCACCTCGGCGATTGGCGCGATCTCGGCCGCGGCGCCGCCCAGGTCTTCCTTGGCGGTCAGGAGGCAGAGGTCGCGATCATGGTCGGGGTCGCGGGTGATGGTCGCGATCGGCACGATGCGCATGCCGGACTCGCGCACCACGTCGACGGACGTTGCGCCCTGGACCACGTGGCAGGCGCTGACCAGCAGCCGCGGCCCGATCTCGACCGCGCTGCCGAGCGCGCCGGATCCGCTGGCGTCGCGCACCCTGACGACCCAGATCGACCCCTGCACCTTGGCGAAAATCTGCTCAGGGGTGAGCGGTTTCGGCGCCGGCGCTGCGCCCAGCATCGCGCCGGCGGCGAGCGCCACGGCAGCGCAGATGGCAAGTTTCGGCATATTGGCGCCTGGACGTGTCACGAGTTCCAAGCGCGGAACGCCCTTGGGCGGGCGAGGTTTCCGCCCGCGGCCTAGCCGAACAGGCGGCCGAGCGTTATGGCGCCCACCCCGGTCAGGGCCAGCCCCAGCGCCCAGAGGATGAGGCCGGCCAGCGGCGGGCCGGCGCGCGCCGATGCGCGCTCCCAGTCCTCGTCCCGATGCATCCAGTCGCGGGTCGTGCTCATGGTCATTCTCGTACGGCCGGGAGGCCGCCGAGGGCGTCGGGGCAAGATCCGGGCCGGGGCCGGCGCGGCGAGACGCCGCTTGCGTTCGCGCGCCAATCGGCTGCGTGCTAGACGGCGAGACCGAGAGATCGATGCCAGCGCCCGACGTTCTGGAAACCCTCGACGTGACCGACTGGTCGGGTCCGTTCCCGCCCGAGCTGCGGGAGCGCGCCACCGCCGCGCTCGAGAGCGGCCGGGTCGTTGTGCTGCCGAGGCTCGAGTTCCGCATCGACCCTTGCGAGACGGGGTTCCTGGACCCCTCGGTCGCCGGCGCCGACCGCAAGAACATCAGCCTCGATCCCGGCGCATCCACCTGCGATGCGACCGCGCTCGCCCCGGGCCAGGCCGAGCGGCTGGCGGCGCTGATGCGCCGCTTCTCCGACCAGGCGGTGGCGCTGGTCGAGGCGCTGGTCCCTGCCTACGCTGGGCGGCTGGAGCGCGCGCGCACCTCCTTCCGCCCGGTGGAGATCGCCGGTCGCGTCTATTCGCCCAGGCACGACGATCGTCGCCTGCACGTGGACGCCTTCCCCACCCGCCCGATGCGGGGCAAGCGGATCTTGCGCGTGTTCTCCAACGTGGCGCGCGACGGCGCGGCGCGCGACTGGCGCGTCGGCGAGCCGTTCGAGCAGTTCGCCCAGGCGTTCGCGCCGCGCATCCGCCAGACGATGCCTGGCAGCGCCTGGGTGTTGGCCGGGCTGGGGCTGACGCGGGGGCGGCGCTCGGCCTACGACGAGATCATGCTGGCGTTGCATGATGCGGCGAAGCTGGACGAAACCTACCAGGCCGACGCGCCGAAGACGCCGGTCGCCTTCCCCGCCGGCGCGACTTGGCTGTGCTACACCGACCAGGTGCTGCACGCGGCGCTGAGCGGACACTCGGCGCTGGAGCAGACGTTCCACCTTCCGGTCGAGGCGATGGTGCGGCCGGAGCAGAGTCCGCTTCGGGTGCTGGAGCGCATCACCGGAAGGCCGCTCGCCTAGAGGGGCGCGCCTACGCCAGGTCCTTGGCCAACTCCGCCCGGCTCTCGGCGCTCAGGGTGGCGGCGTGGGCGTAGCCGGGATGATCGCATGCGATGCGCACGGGGACGCGCGGGTCGCGGAAGGCCTCGATCTGCGCGTCGGTCATGCGGAAGTGCAGGAAGTGCACCGACGACGTCTTGCCGTCGTCCCGCGTCCGCTCGACGTCGCCCTCGGCCA
>DATGIN010000243.1:0-5541 GCA_035295705.1 Caulobacteraceae bacterium | reverse complement strand
GGCGTCACCGCCTGGCTCGCAAAGCTCTTGTCGTTGCGGGTGAGCTTCAGCACCACCTCGTCGTGCGGGTAGATCAGCGTCGCCGAGAGAAGCGGCGCCTCGCTGACGACGGTGGAGAAGGTTCCTGAGACCCCGCCCGTGGCGGTGATGACCACATACTGCGTGTTGTTGGCGTAGCTCGACGCATTGCCGAGCGGCAGGGCGACGAAGTTCGCGCCCGAGTTGATGGTGACCGCGCCGTTGACCGCGACGAGGTCGCCTGGGGCGCCGGATCGGCCCGGACCGCCGGCGGCGACCTCGGCGACGTAGCTGGAGCCGGCCGAGAACACGAGGTGGCCCTTGATGCTCAGCGTGACGAGGTCGCCCGGAGCGAGGAAGTTGCCAGGCTGCATCGTCACATCGCCGACGATCAGACCGTCGCCGCTCAGTATGCTGGGACCGGGGAGGAACCGGATCGCCGTCCCGCCCGTGCCGGTGATCGTCCCGTCGTCAACGATGCTGAGGCCGCCCTGCACCCCGTCCGCGCCGACGGTCGCGTCGATCCCGACCACGCCCGAGACGCTTGCCCGTGGGTTCACCGTCACCTCGGCGGAGCCTGCTGTCGCCAGCGCAATGCCAGTCGCATGAGGCGAGGAAACGTTCCCGTTCACGGTGACGTCGGCTGTGCCAGTGGCGCCGATGATGTCGATCCCATCGCCGCTGGCGGAGACACTCCCGGTCGTGACGGTCACGTTCGTCGGCGCGTCCGCGCCGTTGCTCAGAACGTCGATGCCCGGGCCGCCCGCGGCCGAGACGTTGCCGGCCACGGCGACGCTGACGTTCCCTGTGGCGCCCGCAATGTCGACCCCCGCTTCGCCTCCTGAGGCGCTCCCGGCGGTAACACTGACATCCATCGGAGCTTCGTCGCCGCTGCCCGAGACCGCGATGGCGGTTCCGGTCGCGCTAGATGCGCTGCCGGCAACAGCGATATTGACATCCCCTGTGGCACCCGCGGCCGCCACTCCCACATTGCCGCCCGAGACGCTGCCGGCTGTAATGCTCACGTTCGTCGGACCGGTTCCGCCGGCGGGTTCAACGGCGATGCCAGCGCCCTCAGCCGAGGAAGCGCTGCCGACTACGTCGACGCTGACGTCTCCGCCGGCGCCGTTGATGAAGACACCGTTGAGACTGCCGCTGACCGACTTGGCCGTGATGTCGACGTCAGTGGGCGCGCCGCCGGCGCGGTTCACGAAGATTCCAATCCCGTTGCCGCCTGACACGTTGCCGGCGTTGATCGTTGTCGCGCCAGTGGTGCCAGCGACCTCTATCCCGTTATCGAGCCCCGACACGTCAGCGGTCGTGATGCTCACGTTCTCCGGCGCGCCGGAATTCAGGCCTTCCACGACGACGCCTTGGCCGCCGCCGCCGTTCACATTCCGGACATTGATGCTGACGTCCCCACTGTCGGTCCGGGCGACGATGGCGGTGGTCGTCGGCGCCGACACGTCGCCGGCCGTCAGGCTCACATTGCCGTCGGTCGTACGGCCGTATAGCGCCGCCTGGTTGGGGTCGGTGCTGGTGAAGGTATCGCTGGGATCGCCGTTGATCGTGATGTTGCCGCCGCCGTTGGCCCCGACGCCCTCCGAGGTGACCGTCGCGCCGGCCGCCACATTGATCGTGATGCCCGGGTCGCTGGAGGCGTAGTTGATCCCTGAATAGGTTCCCGCCGGGCAATTGACGACGTGGTTTGCATCCGGCCCGACGCACTGGGCGTTTGCGGCGCTGGCTGCCAGCGCGGCGGCCATGCTGATGGCGGACGCGCACGCGAGCGCGCGCAGGCGAGTGGATGTGCTGGCTGACATTTCGTGCCCCCGTGCTTTTCGTCACGGAAAGCGACGCCGTACCCGGCCCGCCCCCGCGCGACCCCGACAACCAACAGTTACATCAGGTGACTGTATTTTGCCGAGATATTTCGCGTCGGAGACGAATAAACGACAGTGCGGCCCTCTTGCGGGCGTGAGCGGGTGTCGGCTGGCCCCGCCGGCGCGGCCCGCTATTCCCCCGCCTGGATCTGGCCGCGGGCGATGGCGAGGAGCTCGTCCATCTTGGCCATGACCTGGCCTTCGGTGACCTTGATGCCGGCGCCTTCGAGGTCGCGGCTCACGCGGCGCAGCACGTCCTCGTCGTTCGGCTCGGTCACGTCGGCGCGAACGATGGCGGCGGCGTATTCGTCGAGGTTGGCCTCTGCGAGGCCCATCAGCTCGCCGGCCCACAGGCCCAGCATGCGGTTGCGGCGCGCGGTGGCCTTGAACTCGAGCTCCTCGTCGTGCGCGAACTTGCTCTCGAAGCCTTCTTCGCGCTCGTCAAAAGTGCTCATGCATTACGCCTGATGGACCGCTTGCCCCAGACCATTACGGGACCTCATGGTCCGGATCAATCGAAGCCGGCGTCCGCCCGCGGCTTTACATCGTGGAAGTTGTTGTAATTCACCACTCTGCGGCCAGCCTCGTCGGTCAGCAGCACATCGGCGAACTCGCGGTCGAAGAGGATCTCGTCGGGCAGGTAGCCGTGGCGGGCATAGATGCGCTGGCCGAACACCTCGTCCACCCCGTTGATCGCCACGACGATCTCGGCGGCCATCGCCTCCAGCGCTTGCGGCGTCAACCCGTGAAGGGGGCTCGCTTCGTCGATGCGATGGATGAGCGTCCAGGTGAGGGTGAACAGCATCTGCCGCGCCCGCTCGAGCTTGAGGTCCTGGAACCGGCGCATGCGCTGGCCTTCCAGCGTGACGGTTTCGCGGAAGAGGCTGACGCTGGCCTCCGCCTCGAGGATCTGGTTGCCGCGCTGGTTGGCGGCGCGAAACATCAGGGCGGGCAGGCCATCGAATGGCGCGACGACGGCGATGCGGCTGAACATGATCCGCGCCGTTGGGCGCGAGACGCGGGCGAAGATCAGGCCGGTCGCCACGGCGACCAGCCCCAGCCCGGAGAAGGCTTCGGCGGTCATGACCCCGTTGGCGTAGAGCGTGCGCGGCGTCATCGCGCCGTAGCCGATCGTCGATAGGGTCTCGACAGAGAAGAAGAAGTCGTCGGCGAACGTGCGAGCCCCGGCCACGCCGCCGGGATCGAGCGAATAGAGGAAGGCGAACAAGCCGTTGGCGCAGAGGAAGACGGCCAACAGCATGACGAAGAAGCCCCACCAGGGCAGGGTCAGCACGCGGTGGTAGAGGTCGCCGATGCCCGGCGCCCGCGCCCCGACGACGTGGATGTCCCGCCGTTGGGCGGTGATGTTGGAGAAGCGCAGCCGCTCGTCCACGGCCGGCCCGGCGCGGCGAAGGCGCACACGCGCTCGCGCGGCGGCCTTCGTTCCGCCCGGTGTGTGCGACTTCCGCGCCATTTCTTTCAGCCGCTCCGCGCCCTACATTGTGATCGCGTCGAGTCGGGCTGCGCGGCCGGGCCATGCCTGTCAAGCCGCCACCCGCCTCGTCGGGGAAGAGTCTGACCCATGACCCGCCGCAAGAAAATCTACGAGGGCAAGGCCAAGATCCTCTACGAGGGGCCCGAGCCCGGAACGCTGATCCAGTATTTCAAGGACGACGCCACCGCCTTCAACGGTCAGAAGAAGGCGCAGTTGGAGGGCAAGGGCGTCCTGAACAACCGCATCAGCGAGTACATGATGACGCGGCTGAACGCGATCGGCGTCCAGAACCACTTCATCAAGCGGCTGAACCTGCGCGAGCAACTGATCCGCGAGGTCGAGATCATCCCGCTGGAGGTCATCTGCCGCAACATCGCCGCGGGCTCGCTCTCCCGGCGCTTCGGGCTGCCGGAGGGCCAGGTGCTGCCGCGCTCGATCATCGAATTCTGCCTGAAGGACGACAAGCTGGGCGATCCGATGGTGGCGGAGGAGCACATCACCGCCTTCAACTGGGCCTCGCCGCAGGAAATCGACGACATCATGGCGATGACGCTGCGGATCAACGACTTCCTCTCGGGCGTCTTTTCCGCCGTCGGCATCACGCTGGTGGACTTCAAGATCGAGTTCGGGCGCGTGTGGGAGAACGACTTCTCGCGCATCGTGCTGGCCGACGAGATCAGCCCCGATTCCTGCCGCCTCTGGGACTCCGCCACGCAAGAGAAGCTGGACAAGGACCGCTTCCGCCGCGACCTCGGCAACGTGATCGAGAGCTACACCGAAGTCGCCCGGCGCCTGGGGATCATGAAGGAGATGCCGACCGTCATCCAAGGCGGCCGGCCGGCGGCCGCCGCCGGCGAGGGGCTTCGCCTCGTCGACAGCGAGGAGCAATGAGGGCCACGGTCCACGTGTTCCTCAAGCCCGGGGTGCTGGACGTCCAGGGCAAGGCGATCGAGGGGGCGCTGCACGGCCTCGGGTTCGGCGACGTCTCCGGCGTCCGCGTCGGCAAGACGATCGCCTTCGAGATCGCCGGCGAGGACCGGGCAAAGGCCGAGGCCGAGGTCAAGTCGATGTGCGAGCGCCTGCTGGCCAACACGGTCATCGAAGGCTACCGCGTGGACATGGCGTGAGCGGCGCGTCCGGATTCCACATCGCCGAGGTCAACATCGGGCGTCTTCTGGCGCCCGTCGACCATCCGCGCATGGCGGAGTTCAGGAATGCCCTGGACCGCATCAACGCGCTCGCCGACGCCCAGCCCGGTTTCGTCTGGCGGCTGGTCGGCGCCCGCAATGACGCGACCGACCTGCGCCCGGATCCGGCCGATGCGCTGGAGGCCATAAACGCCTCGGTCTGGGAAAGCATCGATCACCTGACCGCGTTCGCCTACCGCAGCGAGCACACGGCGTTCGTGCGCCGGCGGCTCGAGTGGTTCGAGCCGCCGAGCCGCGCCTACCTGGCGCTCTGGTGGGTTCCGGCGGGCCATACGCCCAGCATGGCGGAGTGCCTCGATCGCCTTGCGCACATGCGCGCCAACGGGCCGGGCGCCTACGCCTTCGATTTCCGCACCCGCTTTCCGGCGCCGGCCGCGGAGAGCGCGGCATGAAGGCCGCCGTCATCGTCTTCCCGGGCTCGAACTGCGACCGCGACTGCCGGACCGCGATCGAGCGCTCGACCGACGCCAGCGTCGAGATGGTGTGGCACGCCGAGACGGCCCTGCCGCAAGGGCTTGATCTGATCGTGCTGCCGGGCGGCTTCGCCTACGGCGACTACCTGCGGTGCGGGGCGATGGCGGCGCAATCGGCGGTGATGCGGCCGCTGAAGGAGGCCGCCGCGCGGGGCGTGCCCGTGTTGGGCATATGCAACGGCTTTCAGGTCCTCTGCGAGGCGGGGATGCTGCCGGGGGCGCTGTTGCGCAACGCCGGTCTTAAGTACGTCTGCAAGCGGGTGGGGCTCGACGTGGTCAACAGCCAGACGCGCTTCACCGCCGCCTACCGGGGCAAGCGCCAGGTCGAGATGACGGTCGGCAACGGCGAGGGGAACTACTACGCCGACGAGCCGACGCTCGATCGGCTGGAGGGCCAGGGGCAGGTCGTCTTCCGTTACCGCGACAACCCGAACGGCTCGGCCCGCGACATCGCCGGCATCGTC
>DATGIN010000242.1:0-7366 GCA_035295705.1 Caulobacteraceae bacterium | reverse complement strand
GGCCGGCTCATCCCGGCGGGCACCGGATCCTATCTCCGTGGTCTGCAGCGGATCGCCAACAAGCGCGACGAGGCGCTCGCCGCCGCTCGCGCCCAGGAGGTGATCGAGGAGCAGCTGCCGGCGGAGATCGCCGAGGCCGCGGAAGCCGAACAGACGCCTGCGGAGTAGTCCGCCGCGGGCGTCAGCGGACGGTGTGGCACCAGGCCCACGGGCAGTCCTCTCCGCCCGGGGTCGGCGCCTCGCTCGGCCGGTCGGGCGTGCAGTGGTCGTTCAGCGCGCAGTGCAGGCCGGGAAAGTCGCGCGAACTGGTCGAGCCGCGGTACGCCGTCTCTGCTTCGTCGCGCGAGATCCGCTCGCGGATGTGCTCAGATAGCGCACCGAAAGCGGGCGCGGCATTGTGAGTCTGGGTCGACATCTTGCGGCAGGCGTCCTTCTCGGCCGGCGTAAGATCGAAGTCCTCGGGGTGTGCGCAGCCCAGGGTTAGTCGCAGGCCGTGCCTCAGCGTCTCGAGCTCGTCTGGCGGCGCCGGCTTGGCGGGGGGCGGCGCGGGCATCGCCGGCGGCGGGGCGACCGGAGCCGGGGTTGGCGGAACGTGCACCGGCAGCGGTGGGGCGGTCGTTGTGCTGGCGGCCGACCGAATGGGCGCCCGCGGCGGCGGCTTCTTCGCCTCGGTGTGGGTCATGCGAACAAGGCGCACCTCCACCGTGGGCGCGATAGGCATGATCGGCGTGTAGCGCAGCGCAAGGCCGAGCGCGGTGAGCAGCGCAATGTGCAGAGCCGCCGACGCGGTGAGGCCGGCCGCTCTCCGCGATCGCTTCGCGCCAAGCAGGTTGATCGGCAAGCCGCTACGCCTTCATCGCCCAACGACCGCCGATGAATTCGTTCGATAGCCTGCCTGTCGGACGAGACCGTCGCATGAGCTTGCACCTTGACCGAGCGGCGGTCGTCGTTCCAACCAGGATCCGATAGGGACCGGCGCGGCGCTCGGCGCGCCGCTACGACGCAGACGTATCAAGCGTGGACACGGTCGGCCATCCGCTCAGCAGAAACGCCACGCGCGGCCGGGCCCTTGCCGTCGGCCTTACCGTGCTCGCGTTCGCCGTCGCCATGGTGGCGTTCGATGCCTCGTCGCGACCGATCGCGCTCTGGGACGAATCGCGCGTCGCGGTGAACGCGCTGGAAATGAGCCAGCGCGGACTCTCGATCGTAACGACCTATGCCTTCCGCCCCGACCTCTACAACACCAAGCCGCCGCTGCTGATCTGGCTCGAGGCTGCCTCGATCCGGGTGCTTGGGCCGAACGAGCTCGCCGTTCGCCTGCCCTCCCTGCTCGCGGCGGCGGCGACCGTGGCGCTTGTCCTGGCGTTCGCGTGGCGCCTCACCCGGTCCTTGTTCGTCCTCGGCCTTTCGGGGCTGACGCTCGCCGCCAGTCCAGGCTTCAACGGCGAACATGCCGGGATGTCCGGCGACTACGATGCGCTGCTGACGCTGCTGGCCACGGCCTACCTGCTGCTCCTCTTCGACGTTCTCCACCATCGCAAACCCAGCCGCATCGCGGTGCTGGGCGCCGGTCTCCTGGTCGCGGCGGCATGCCTGACGAAGGGGGTCGCGGGCCTGGTGCCGGGCGCCGGCGTCGCCGTCTACGTCCTTGCCCGCGGCCGCTTGGGGCGCCTGTTCCAGACCCCTTGGTACCTGGCGGGGGGTTGCCTGGCGCTCGCCCTCGTGGGCGGCTTCTACCTGGCGCGCGAGGCGGCCGCGCCCGGTTATCTGGCCGCGGTCACGCAGAACGAGCTCGGAGGGCGTTTCGTCCAGGGCATGAGCGGTCACGTTCGGCCGGCCTACTACTACCTGGAAATGTTCGCCCAGCTCTTTGCGTTCGGCCCGCTGTTCGCACTGCCGGTGGTGGGACTCGCGCTCCCTTGGCCGCGAACGAAGTCGGCCGCTTTCCTCACCTACGCCGATGTTTTCGCGGTCGTGACCGTGCTGGTCCTGACCCTCAGCCGGACGAAGATCTTCTGGTACCTGATGCCGATCTATCCGGTGCTCTCGATCGCATTCGCGATCACCGCGCGCAGGGTGCTCCAGCTTGCGGCCCGTTGGGGGCCTCGCTGGTTGCGAAGGCCCCTGATCGGCCCGCTCGACACAAGGCACGTAGTCCTTGCGCTCGGCCTGACCGCCGCGCTTGGCTACGACGTCTACTACCGGTTCGCCGAGCTGCCGGCGTGGACCGACCTCTGGCAGGGCCACTACGGCCGTGTGTTCGCGGCCCTCGATCGGGCCGGGGCGCGCAGGGTGTGGACCACAGATGGCGGCGTGGCGAACAACGACCAGCTCGTCCACTACACGCCGCAGCTCCGCTTCTACGCGCTGGCCTGGCGTGAGCGGGGCTTGGACATCCGAGCCGAAGATCCGGACCGGCCGCCAACGCTTGCCAGCGGGGCCGCGCTGGTCAGCTGCGACCCAAGCCGGGTGGGGGAGGTCCAGGCGATGGGCCGCTCGATCGTCCACGTGCGCGGTTGCGCGGCCGTCGGCCCGGCCTCAGCCGGCTCTGGGTAGCGATGCGCGGAAGACCCAGAGGCGGCAAAGCAGAAAGAGAGTGGTGGAGTAGGTCGCGACGCCGCAGAGCTGTGCCCCCAGGTGCGCCAAGGCTCCGCCGCCGAGCGCCAGTCCAGCCGCGCGCAGCGCCGCCTGGTTGAGCACAAAGGCGGCGAGCGCCGCGGCCGCGAAGCGCGCGCCCGAGGCCGCCACGCCGGTTCGGCTGCGGAATACGAAAGTGCGGTTGAGCGCGAAGCCGACCACGGTCCCGACCGCATAACCTCCAGCGTTCGCCGGGCAGGGGCGACGCCAAGCCCGAGGTCGAGCGCGACGATGACGGCGAACCCGACGCCGGTGTTCACCAGGCCCGCCAACCCGAAGCGGGCGATCTGCTTCAGTGTTTCAGCCATGCGCGAGCGCGTAGTACTGCGCCCCGACGGGTAGCGCCTTCAGCGCCGGTTCGAGCCCGCGTAAGCCCCTGAGCGCGGCCGGGAAGAAGCCGGTAAAGGCGATCTCCACGTGGCCGAATCCGGCTTGCGCCAGCCGGCGGCGCATCAGGCCGGAAGGGATCAGCACGGCGTTGTCGTCGAAAGCGCAGGTGGCGACGATGTGCTGGGTCACGGGATTGATCGGGTTGTGCTCGAAGATCACCAGCCACCCGCCGGGCGCGAGCGTCGCCCTCAGCCGGCTGAACAGCTCGACGTGCTCGTCGGCGGGGATGTGGTGGAACACGCAGGCCGAAAACGCCAGGTCGATGCTGCCGTCCGGCGCCGGCGGGCCTGAACCGGGGTAGACAAGGAAGCGCGCGGCGTCCGCGTTGCGGTGCTCGGCGATCTCGAGGCTGCGCCTGGAGACGTCTGTGGCGATGATCTCCGCATCCGGAAAGGCGCGCCGAAAATGCGCAAGCGACGCTCCGATGCCTGCGCCGAAATCCAGGATGGTCTTCGGCTCCGCACGCGCGCGCGCGGTCCAGACGCGCCGGATCTCATCGACCTTGTAGCGGGCGAAATACTCGGGGCTCTCGCCGCTGACGGCGATGTTGCGAGCGTGGGTTTCGAGATACTCGTCGGCAAAGCGGTCGAACTCGGCGACGTCCAAGGGCCTAGTCCTCGCTCGCGGCGTCTCTGTCGAGGCCGACCACCTCGTCGACCAGGAACAGCGGCCTTTGTTTGCCCTGCATGTAGATCTTGCCGAGGTACTCTCCGAAGATCGTCATGCAGATAAGCTGGGCGGTGGAAAAGAAGACGACGATCAGCGCCAGGCTGGTCCAGCCGGGCTCCGCCCGCCCGAGGAAGAAGCCGCCGACGGCGTAGATCGCCAGCGCGACGGCGATGACGACCCCCAACAAGCTCATCAGGCCGGCGAGCTTCAATGGCGCTGTCGAGAAGCTGGTAAGGCCGTCGAGCGCCAGCCGCGTCATCTTTGCGAGCGTGTAGCCGGTCTCGCCGGCGTGGCGCCCGTCGCGCTCGTACGGGACCTCGACCTGGCGGCCGCCCAGCCACGCGACCATCCCGCGCAGGAACCGATCCTGTTCCGGCATGGCGTTCAGGCGCTCGACCACGCGACGCGACATCAGGCGGAAGTCGCCGGCTTCGGTGGGGATTTCGACCTCGGCGATCGCGCCGAGCAGGCGGTAGAACAGGGACGCCGTCGCCAGCTTGAAGCGGCTTTCGTTCGCTCGGGCGCGTCGCCGCCCGAAGACGACGTCGAAGCCCTCGTCCATGCGCCGCATCATCTCGCCGAGCAGCTCCGGCGGATCCTGCAGGTCGGCGTCGAGGATCAAGACCCGGTCGCCCCGCGCCAGGCTGAGGCCCGCCGAGACGGCGAGCTGGTGTCCGTGGTTGCGCGACAGGTTGACGCCGACCACCCCCGGCAGCGTCCTCGCCTTCCCCTGGATCGCGGACCAGGTGCGGTCGCGCGAGCCGTCATTGACCAGGATGATCTCGAAGTCGTCACCACAGACGGCCCGCGACGCGGCCAGCATGCGCTCGAAGAACGCGTCCAGCGTCGCCTCCTCGTTATAGCAGGGGGCTACGACCGAAAGGGCCGGGCGCCGCGGCGGGTCGCGGCGGGAACTGGCAATTGGCGCGAGCGCCAGACGCGGCGATCGCGACTGCCGCGCATCAGCGTCTGCCGGCTTGTAAGCGGACAAGGCGAACTCCGTTCGGGCCGCGCGGGGGCCCCGCGGTCGGAGCAGGGTTATATCAGCGAACCTGGCCGCGCGCGCCGGGCCCGCTGGAGCTTGGCTGCAAGCCCGGAATTCGCAAGCCGCGATCAGCGAAGGCGGGGAGGACGCCCCAGCAGAACGGCGATGCCGACTGCGCCGGCGAGGCCGTAGCCGACAATGAGCGCGAAGAGCATGCAGATCAGCCAGGTCATGGGCCACGCGCGGAGCGGCAATGTCCGCCGATGATGGGCGCGAGCGCCTCTACAAAAGCTGAACCTCCGGCGCCCCTCCGCCTGGGGCTAACGCGGAATCAACCAAAGTCTGGGCCTATCGGGCCTGAGGCGAAGGGCATCGGGAACCGCATTGGCCGCCGTCAATCACATCTCCGCCGCGCCAGGCGCCGCGCTTGGCCGTTTCGCCGCGGTGGCTGGCTGCGGCTGGTGTCTTGACGCGGCCTGCCTGCTGCTGCTCGCCCGCGTGCTGCCGCCTGCGCTCGCCAATGTCGCTAGCTCGCTCATGGCGGCGACGTTCGTCTATCTGGTCGCGCACCACTTCGTCCATGAAGGTCGCCGATCGCTCGTTGGCCTGCGGCTGGCCGTCTATTCGGCCTACACGCTGGTTCTGATCGTCGCCGCGTCCGCGGCGCTTGGCGCTGTCGCTCCGGTGATCGCGCGCTACGCAGCAGGCTCGGCGGCGATTCTTTTGGCCAAGGTGGCGATCACCCCGCCGCAGTTCCTGCTCAACTTCATCATGTCGCGGTCTATCGCCCGCGCTGCGGCCGGCCCGGCATGAACGAGCGCATCCTGCTGTTCATCCCGTGCTACAACTGCGCCCCGCAGATTGGCCGGGTGATCGCCCAAATCGAGGGGCCGGTCGCCGGACGCATCGCCCAGACTCTGGTGCTCGACAACCGCAGCACGGACGACACCGTCGAGCGGGCTTGCGCGGCCGCGGCCGCCGAGGCGCCGGCGCTGGTCGTGGGCCGCAACCGCGAGAACTATCACCTGGGCGGATCGCACAAGGCGGCGTTCGCCTACGCGGCGTCACACGACTTCAGCCATGTGGTCGTGCTGCACGGCGACGATCAGGCGCGCCTGGCCGACCTCGCCCCGGTGCTCGATCGCGGCGACCACCTGACCCAGGACGCCTGTCTCGGCGCCCGCTTCATGCGCGGCGCGCGGCTCGAGGGCTATTCGCCGTTCCGGCGGGCTGGAAACGCCGTGTTCAACCGGTTGTTCAGCCTGCTGTCGGGGCGCCCGGTGCACGACCTCGGCTCCGGCCTCAACGTCTTCGCCAGGTCTGTGTTCGCCGATCCTTTGGTGCTCACGGCGTCGGACGACCTGCGCTTTAACGTTTACCTCCTACTCGCGCTGGTCGACCGCAAGCGCCGCTTCGGCTGGTTTCCGATCTCATGGCGCGAAGAAGACCAGGTCTCGAACGTTCGGCTGCTCAGTCAGGCGTGGCGCACGCTGGCCATCGGCTGGGAGTATCTGGTAGCCCGCGCGCGGTTCCGCACCGCCGATCACCGCGATAGGCCGGTGACGGCCTACGGCTTCGACGTCGTCGCGGAATTCGGGCGATGACCGCGCTTGGTCTGGTCATGCCGATGGCGGGTTTCGGCTCGCGGTTCAGCCGCGCAGGGGTCGCGGTACCGAAGCCGCTCATCGAGGTGGGTGGGCGGCCCTTCTTCTGGTGGGCGGTTGAAAGCGTTCGCCGCGCCGCGCCGCTGCGCGAGCTGGTCTTCGTCGTGCTCGAAACGCACGTGGCGTCGCACGGCATCGACCGGAGGATCGCCGCCCTTTACCCCGGCGCGCGCGTTATCGCACTTCCCGAGCCGACGTCCGGCGCGGCGGAGACTGCGGCGGCAGGCGTTGCGGCGCTGTGCAGCGACGGCCCCATCGCGATCAACGACTGCGACCACGCGTTCGCGGCGGCGCGGCTTCAAGACATCGTCGACAAGCTCGCCGCCGGCGCGGGAGCCGCACTGGTCGGATTCGCATCGGACAATCCAGCGTTTTCCTACGCGCGGCTCGATCCCCGCGATCCGACGCGCGTCCTCGGCGCAGTCGAGAAGCGCTGTGTCGGGCCCTACGCGATCGCCGGCTGCTACTTGTTCCGCGACCGAGCGACGTTCGAGCGTGCGCTCGCCGACTACCGGGGCCGTTGCCCTTACGAAGAGCTCTTCCTGAGCGGACTCTACGCCCTTCTTTGTGAGCAGGGGGCGACCGTTCTGTTCGAACCGCTCGGCGCGCACATATGCTTCGGCACGCCCGAAGAGTTGGCGCGCGTTACGCCCGCGGCGCTGGCCGAGCTTTCCGGGGTCGAAGGCTCATGATGCTGCTCGCGGTCGCCCTGGCGGCGTTGGTGCTCGCGCACGTGATGCGCGCCGTGCGCCACGCGACGCTGTTTCCCGCAGGGAGGCGGCCGCGGACGTTCCATCTCGCGGTCGGGCTGAGCCTCGCCTACGTCGTGGACACAGTCGTTCCGTTGCGGGTCGGCGAGCTGGTCCGCGCGGTTTACGTATCGCTCCGCGCCGGCCAGGGCCTGGGGCGGGTGCTCGCGACCATTGTCTTCGAGCGCATGAGCGATCTCTTCGCTGTCGCCCTCATACTGCTCGTCCTTCCACGCGTTGTCGCTGGGGCGCCCCACACATCGGCCCTGGTG
>DATGIN010000241.1:0-28007 GCA_035295705.1 Caulobacteraceae bacterium | reverse complement strand
ACCAGCTTCGGAAACTGCGCCGCAACCGCCTCGCCTTCGGCGAGCGCAGGCCCGATCTGGCCGGCCTCGCGCAGGACATTCGCAAGGCCGATCGCCGCGTCCGCACGATGTGGCTCGAGCGCCAGGGCCTGGCGATAGTCGGCGGCGGCGGCCTCGTGTTCCCCCCGCCAGTGCCGCAGCTGGGCGAGCGTCAGCCGCGCCTGGGCATGGTCCGGCCGCAATCCGACGACGCGATGCAGGAGCGCCGCGGCCGCGTCGCTGCGGCCCGCCTCGAAGTTGAACAGGCCGTAGAGGTATAGCGCGGTCGGATCCGCCGGCTGCTCGGCCAGCGCCTGGCGATAGAGTCGCTCGGCCTCGTCGGCGCGGCCGGCGCGGTGGTAGTCAAGCGCCTCGGCAAGAACACTGGCGACGGCCAAGGTCAGGGGGCGCGTTGGGCGCCGCGCAAGCCCGGCAGCTTCTGCCCGGCCCGGGCTTGCGCCGCTGGGCGCGCGGATCCGCCGCCGGCGGGGTCACGATCGGGCGAGTTCGCCAGAAAACCAAAGGCTTGCAAGGCCGACCCACTCCTAGCGGCGAGCGCCGCAAACCGCCCTCCCCCAACCGCCGGGTGAGGGGTTCGCGAGCGTCGTGCAAAGAGCGCGCCGGCCGGCGAGGGGCGCGCCGCCCAGCTAGCGGTGGTGCATTCCGCGGATGCCGTGGAACCCAGAAGCGGTGTCGTGGCGGAAGTGCCCGCCGACGTCGCGACGGAAGCCCCGACCTGGCCCGAGCGAGAAGTAGAAGAAGCCGTCCGGGCCCCAATAGCCGTCGTAGAATGGGCCGTAGTAGTCGTCGTAGTAGGCGTCGTAGGCGCCCGTGCCGCCGTAATACGGCCCGTTGTAATAGCTTTGGTCGTAGTAGCCGCGGTCGTAGTAGCCGTGGTTATAGTAGGGGCCGGGGCCGTAGTAGCCCGGTCCGTAGCCATAACCGTAGCAGGCCTCTTCGCCGTACGGCCCGCAGCCGTAGTCCTCGCACGCCGCCAGCATGCCGATCAGGCCTACGGCGCCGATGATGGTGACAACCTTGCGCATCACGTCATCTCCCATGTCGCGATCCGCCCAGGGCGGCGCCGCGCCGACCCCCGCGGGCGTGGCGGGCGGACGAACGCCAAACGCGCGACGGCGTGTGAAGGATGCCCTTGCGGGGCCGCGTCTTGCGGACAGCCGGGGCTCAGCGCATGCTCGCGGCGGGGCGACAAAGTGGGGGACCTGATAGATGCTTATGAGAAGCGCGCGCCGCGGAGTGGTGGCCGCGGTCCTGCTGACCGTCTTGGCCGCAGCCGGGCCGGCCCTGGCCGACTGCTACGACCTGGTCGGCTGCACCGACAAGAACCTGTTCTCCAACCATTACGGCTACCTGGCGGCGCCCGAGCCGAACGGGCCGAACTGCGACTTCCTCTACATGATGCGCAACCGCATCTACGCCCAGCACGGCTATTGCTTCAAAACCGCGCGCGGCATCTCCGAAATCGGCAACCAGGGCTGCTACATAACGAACCAGGCGGCGGTGCCGCTCAGCCATATCGAACAGCTGAACATCGCCACGATCCAGCGCGCGGAACGGGCGAAAGCCTGTCCGCAGTAGGAGCGTCACCGGCGCCGATCCGCCTGCGTCGCTGCGGACGTTGACGCCGCCGGCAAACTCGACGTAGCGAGCGCCGTTGAAAGACGGTGCGCCAGCGTCCGGCGCGCCAGGAGACCTCATGGCCCTCTCGGCGTTGAAGCCAGACTCGCCGCCGCGGCCGGCGCGGGCGCCCGCGGACGCGGCCGTCGAGCTCACCGTCCTGATGCCGTGCCTCGACGAAGCCGAGACCATCGAGGTCTGTGTCGAGAAGGCCCTCCGCTACTTGCAGCGCGCCGGCATCGACGGCGAGATCTTGGTCGCCGACAACGGCTCGACCGACGGATCGCAATCCCTGGCCGAAGCAGCCGGCGCCCGCGTCGTCGCGGTGCCGGAGCGCGGGTACGGCGCGGCCCTGATCGGCGGCATCCGCGCCGCGCGCGGCCGCTTCGTGATCATGGGCGACGGGGACGACAGCTACGACTTCGAGAACCTCGACGGCATGGTCCAACACCTGCGCGACGGGGCCGACCTGGTCATGGGAAACCGCTTCAAGGGCGGGATCGCGCCGGGCGCCATGCCGCCGCTGCACCGGTATCTCGGGAACCCGGTCCTGTCCTTCCTCGGCCGGCTTTTCTTCTCGATCCCTGTCGGCGACTTCCACTGCGGCCTGCGCGGGTTCTCGCGCGATGCGATGCTCGGCCTCGACCTGCAGAGCCCGGGCATGGAGTTCGCCAGCGAAATGGTGGTCAAGGCCTCGCTGAGGGGCCTGCGCATCGAAGAGACCCCAACGACGCTCAAGCCCGATGGGCGCTCGCGGCCGCCGCACCTGAAGAGCTGGCGGGATGGCTGGCGGCATCTGCGCTTCCTGTTGCTGCACAGCCCGCGGTTCCTGTTCATCTACCCGGGGCTCGGGCTGATTGCGCTGGGGCTGATCGGCTCGGCCGCGCTGGCCCGCGGCGCCGTCAGGGTCGGTCCGCACCTCGAACTCGATATCCACTCGCTGGTCGTGGCCTGCTTTTCGGTTCTGATCGGCGTGCAGCTGGTTGTCTTCGGCGCGCTCGCCAGGCGCTACCAGACGCTGGAGGGCGTCCTGCCTCCCACTTCGCGTTTCCAGGGCTTCCTGCTCGGCCTCAGCCTGGAGCGCATGCTGCAGGCGGCGCTGCTGATCTTCCTGACCGGCCTGGTGGGGGCGGGCTGGGCGGCGGTCTCGTGGGCGAGCTCGGGGTTCGGGCCGATCCATTACAATATGCTCTTACGGGTGCTGGTGCTGTCGCTGACGGCGGTCGCGGTGGGGATCCAGCTGGCCGCGGCGGGCTTCCTCGCCTCGGTCTTCGCACTCAGGCGCTCCGCCTGACATGACCGTCGTGCGTCGATTGGCGTCCGCCGTCCTGCCGATCCTGGCCGGGACCGTCATGATCATGGCGATGGTGCTGATCAACGGGCGTCCGTCCGTGTTTACCGACACCGACGATTACTTCGTCGAGGGACGAACCTTCGTGCTCGGGTTCGCCTACGCGACGGGCATCGCCAAGCCGCCCCCGGCGCCGACCGACCCGGATGCGATCGCCGACGCCCAGCAGCTGGCCGCCGACATCCATATGTCGCACACCGAGATCGGGGCGCGCTCTCCCTACTTCGGCGCCTTCCTGTACGTGACCCAGAAGATCGGCACGATCTGGTTCACCACGCTCGTGCAAGCCGCCATGGGCGCATGGCTGATCTGGCTTCTCTGGCGCGCCGCCTGCCCGCGCGCGCCGCCCTGGACCGCGTATATGGTCGAGGCCGTCAGCGCCTTCGGCTCGACGCTGCCCTTCTTCGCCAGCTTCATGATGCCGGACATCTTCGCCGGCTACGCCGCGATCGCGGCGACGCTGCTTCTGGTGTTCTGGGACCGGCTGGCGAAGCCGGAGCGGGTCGTTCTGGCGGCGCTGCTCGCCTTTTCGATGTGCGTACACACCTCGCACCTGCTGAACACCGTCGGCGCGACGCTGATCGCGATCGCCTGCTTCATCATGCTGCGGGCGCCGCGCGAGCGCGCGTCTGCCGCGACCTTCACCGTCATCGGCGCCGTGCTCGCGGTCGTTGCCGCGAATGGCGGCTATGCGGCCTATGTACAGGCGAAGAGCGGCGACGAGCTGCATCGTCCGCCTTTCCTCGCCATGCGCGTCATCGCCGACGGACCAGGCCGCGACTACCTGCGCGCCGAATGCGGCAAGAACGGCGTCGCCTGGACGCTCTGCCAGTTCAAGAACCGGCCGAATGTCGACTCGCAGGACATGCTCTGGTCGGACGACCGCGCGAAGGGGATCTTCAACGTCACCACGTACGACAATCGCCTGAAGATGGAGCAGGAGGAGACGCGCTTCGTCCTCGCCGCCGTCGCCTACGAGCCGCTGGAGCAGGCCTGGGCGTCCCTGAAGAACTGGGGCGACCAGCTGGCGATGGTCTATCTCGACGATCCCTTGCGCAATCCGCACTACTACCTGACGAACGCCTACTGGAGCACGACGAACCTACCCTGGCTGATCAATCGCGCCGCCGACTGCGGGCGCGACCACTGGGGCTGTGGCGCGCGGCTGACCATGGACGGCTCGCTCTGGCTGCACAGCATCCTGTTCATCGCCGGCTGCGCGATGGTCGCCTGGCGCCTCTCCGAAAAGGACATGCGCACCGCGTTCGGATCGCTCAGCCTGCGCTTCGACGACGAGCGCGGCCGCCTCGCGACCACGATGATCCTGCTTGCGGGCACGATCCTGATCAACGCCTTCGTCTGCGGTGCGCTGTCCGGTCCGTTCGCTCGCTATCAGGCCCGGATCGCCTGGCTGGCCGATCTCGGCGCTGGATTGTGCATCGCCTCGATGATCCCGGCCGAGGCGACGCTCGCGTCGATCGTCAGGCGGCTGCGGGCGCACCCCCTGGCGCTGGCGTTCGAGAAGCGGTTCGACCCGGCCTTCATCCGCTTTGGCCTCGTCGGCACGGCCGGTTTCCTGGTGCACGCGACGGTGCTGCACCTGGCGGTCGACGTCGTGGGCCTGAACCCGTACCTCGGCTGGCTCTGCGGCTTCGCGGTCGCCGTCGTCACCACGCTGTCGCTCAACCGCGCCTTCACCTTCCGACAGCCCAGCCACCACGGCCCCTGGCGGCAGGCGGCGATCTACCTCCTGGTGCAGGGGGCGGGAGCGGCGACCAACTTTTGCGCCTATGCCGCGACGCTGGCGATCCTGCCCGTCTTGCACCAGGCGCTGTTCGTTCCGCTCGCCGTTGGGTCGATCACCGGGCTCTGCCTGACGTTCCTCGGCTCGAAGCACCTGGCGTTCAGGCCGGCCAAAGCGGGGGAACTCGAGATTTCAGGGTAGTCTAGGCCGGGCGGGTCACCGCGAACTCGGCCAGATCCTCGAGCGCGGTGCGCCAATCACTGGCGGGGAAGACGGCCAGCGCCGCCTTCGCCGACCAGGCATAGTCCGCCGCCAGGTCCAGCGTCGCTTGCAGAGCGCCCGTCCCCACGATGAGTTCGCGCGCGCGGCGGAAGTCCGCCTCCGTCTGCTCGAGGCGGCCGATGGCGCGCTCCCAGAACGCCGCCTCGCGCGGCCCGGAGCGCGCGATGGCCAACAGCAGAGGCAGGGTTGCCTTGCCTTCGCGAAAGTCGTCGCCGGCGTTCTTGCCGAGCGTCTCGGCCGCGCCGGAATAGTCGAGCGCGTCGTCGGCCAGCTGGAAAGCCATGCCGAAGTCGCGGCCATAGGCCCGCAAGGCCTGCACCCGCCGCTCCGACGCCCCGGCGCACACCGCGCCCGCCTCGGCGGAAGCGGCGAACAGCTCGGCGCTCTTGGCGCGGATGATCTCGAGGTAGGTGGCCTGATCCAGCCGCAGGTCGTGCGCCCGGGTGAGCTGAAGCACCTCGCCTTCGGCGATCACGCCCGAGGCCGTGGCCAGGATGCCGAGCGCCCGGATCGAACCTGCTTCGACCATCAGCTCGAAGGCGCGGGCGAGCAGGAAGTCGCCCACCAGGATCGACGGCGCGCCGCCCCAGATCAGATGCGCCGCCACCTTGCCGCGGCGAAGCTTGGACCCGTCAACGACGTCATCGTGCAAGAGAGTCGCCGTGTGGATGAACTCGACCGCCGTCGCCAGCTTGAGGCAGGCCTCGTCCATGGCGCCCGCCAACCGCGCGGCCGCCAGCGTGACCAGCGGTCGAAGACGCTTGCCGCCGGCCGAGATCAGATGCTGGCCCAGCGCCGGAATGACCGGGACGTCGCTCCTCAGCCGCTCTGCGATCAGCGCATCGACCCTTGCCATGTCAGGCCTGGCCAGCTTGACCAGCAGATCGACGGAGGCCGTTGTGGGCGCGGCGGCTGCCTGGGCTGCGTCCAAGTCCGGGCTCCTTTGGGCAGCGACGCCGTCTTTTCGGGCGACAACCGTGGGGGCATAGGTCAGGGGCGAACCTAGCACAAGCCGCGGCGCCCCCTTCATGCCTCCATCGCCGGTAAGCGAGCACGGATTCCTGGGCGGGCGCCTTCGGCTGCGGCAGGCGGCCAAAGGCTACCGGGCGGGCGCCGATGCCGCCCTGCTCGCGGCCGCCTGCGACGCCGGCGCCGGCGAGCGCGTGCTCGAGCTCGGTTGCGGCGTCGGCGCCGTCATGCTGGCGGCGGCGATCCGGCGCCCCGAGGCCCTCTTCGTCGGCATCGAGCGGGAGGTGGACGCGCTCGCCCTGGCGCTGGAGAACGTCGGGCGGAACGACCTGGGCGAGCGGGTCTCTGTCCGCGCAGGAGACATCGCATCGACAGCCGACCAGCTTCGAGGGTTCGACGCGGTCCTGGCCAATCCTCCGTACTTCGATGACGAGACGCGGCTCCGCGGGCCGCGGCCAGAGCGCCGATCGGCCTATCTGGCGCCCGAAGGCCTGGGCGCATGGATCGTGGCCATGACGGACGCCGCGCGCCGGGGCGGCACGCTGACCCTGATCCATCGGGCCGAGCGCCTTGGCGACATCCTCGGCCTGCTCCCCCCTAAGGCCGGCTCGATCCGTGTTCGTCCGGTGCAGCCGTTCGAAGCGGCGCCCGCCAAGCGCGTGCTGGTGCGCGCGGTCAAAGGCGGCCGGGCGCCGCTCGTCATCCTGCCGCCGCTCGTGCTGCACGTGGCCGGCGGCGCCAAGCACACGCCGCAGGCCGACGCCATCCTGCGCGGGGAGGCTGCGCTGGCCTGGGGCTAGTTGCGCTCCTTGTCGACCAGCGCGTTCTTGCCGATCCAGGGCATCATCGCGCGCAGGCGCGCGCCCACCTCCTCGATCGGATGCTCCGCGTTCCGCCGCCGAATAGCCTTGAAGCTCGGCTGCCCAGCGGCGCATTCGAGCATCCAGTCACGCACGAAGCGGCCGGATTGGATGTCGGCCAGGACCCGCTTCATTTCCGCCTTGGTTTCGGCGGTCACCACGCGCGGACCGGAGACGTACTCGCCATACTCGGCGGTGTTGGAGACCGAATAGTTCATGTTCGCGATGCCGCCCTCGTAGATGAGATCGACGATCAGCTTCACCTCGTGCAGGCACTCGAAGTAGGCCATTTCCGGCGCGTAGCCGGCCTCGACCAGCGTCTCGAACCCGGCGCGGATCAACTCGACGAGGCCGCCGCAAAGCACGCTCTGCTCGCCGAACAGATCGGTCTCGCACTCCTCGCGGAAGTTGGTCTCGATGATGCCCGAGCGGCCGCCGCCGATCGCGGAGGCGTAAGCAAGGCCAAGGTCGAGCGCGCCGCCGGAAGCGTCGTGGTGCACGGCGATGAGGCAAGGCACGCCGCCCCCGCGCAGGAACTCGCTGCGCACGGTGTGGCCCGGGCCTTTCGGCGCGACCATCAGCACATCGACGCTGGGCTTCGCCTCGATCAGGCGGAAGTGCACGTTCAGCCCATGGGCGAACATGATCGCGGCGCCGTCGCGCAATCCGGGCGCGATCTCGCGGCGGTAGAGCTCGGCCTGGACCTCGTCGGGCGCCAGCATCATCAGCATGTCCGCCGACGTCGCCGCGTCTGCGACCGATCTGACCTCGAAGCCGTCCGCCTCCGCCTTCTTGGCCGAGCCCGAACCGGGCCGAAGCGCCACCACGACAGACTTCACGCCGGAAGCCCTGAGGTTCAGAGCGTGTGCGTGGCCCTGGCTTCCATAGCCGACGACGGCGATCTTCTTGTCGAGGATGCGAGCGATATCGGCGTCGCGGTCGTAGTAGACGCGCATGGGTCGGGTCTCCGGACGCGCCGGCCGGCTCGTCGACTGGCGGAGGGCCTTGGCTGCGCGGGCCGCTATCGACCGTCTTTTCCGCGCCGCGTCAAGCTGACGGCGCGGGCCGACGCGAAACCGCCGGCGGGCGAGCCGCCGGCGGCGTAGTGCGCGTGCAGGGGTCGCCGGCTAGTAGAAGATGCCGGGGACGACCTCGACGATCATGCCGGTGTCGACGTTGACCAACAGAGCGTCAGGTCCGTTGCGGATCCATTCGTAGCCATAGGGCGGGTACGGCAGGTCGTAGTCCCAGTAGTCGTTGATCCACCACTCGGACCCCAACCAGGCGAACGGCAGGAACTCGCCGTAGTACCAGTTGCGATAGTGCCAGCCCGGCGGCCCGCGCCAGAAGCCTCCGCGCCAGTGGAACTGCCCCTGCGGATGCAGGACGTGCGGGAAGGCCTGCACGCTGTAGTGGGGGCGCCGCCCGCTGTTGAAGTTCTCCACGCCGCGGCCGCGGTGCTCGTAGACCTGCGGGTTGTTGTCGAACTCGCCTTCGTGGTGACGCTGGTAGACGTCCGGCCCGCCCTCGTTGTGGCGCTCGTAGACCTCGGGGCCGTTGTGCTGCGGCGCGCCCTGGAAGCGGAACTCCTGCGGGCCGAGGTTGTGCTGGCCGCCGTTCTGCGGGCCCTGAACGTTATGCTGCTGGAAATTCTGGGGGTTGCGGTTATTCTGGCCGCCGTTGTTGTTGTTGTTGTTGTTGTGATTGTTCTGGCCGCCATTGTTGTTGTGGCCGCCGTTGTTGTGCCAGGTGTTGTTGTCGTTGTGATGGTCGTTGTCGGCAAGCGCGCTTGTTCCGCCCAGCAAGCAGAGCGCAAACGCCGCCGTCGCAATCCGTTTCATGCAAGTCCTCCTGAGCTGGCGACCGAGCGCCAGGCTTTCCCAGCGAACATCGGGTTCGCGCCCTGAACCTCCCTTGAACGCGCAGGTTCAGTTGGCGTTCAGGTTAGCGAACAGCCAAGCCTGTTCGTCAATAGAAGACGTCGTAGACGACTTCGACGATCCGGCCGGTGCGGACGTTGACGAGCAACGCGTCGGGGCCGTTGCGCACCCAGGCGTAGCCCCAGGGCGGAACCGGCAGCTCGTACCACCAGTAGTCGTCGATCCACCACCCGGGCCCGCACCAGGCCAGCGGGAAGAGCTCGCCGAACAGGAAGCGCCGATAGTGCCAGCCAGGCGGCCCGGCCCAGCCGCCTTGGCGCCAGTGGAAGCGGACGTGCGCCGTCACAGCCCGTGGAAAGTAGCGCGCGCTGTAGCTGGGTCTGGCGCCGCCCGGACGGAACCCGGGCGCGCCGCCGAATGCCGAGCGGTAGTTGCGCCCGCCTTGGGTCGCCGCCGCCTGGGCGCCGTGCTGGAAGGCGTTGCGCGCGAGCGCGCCGTGGCGCGAGCCCGGTCCGAACGCGTTGTGCGCCATCACGCCGTGCGCGCCGCGCGCGGCGACGCTCGGACCCCTGCCGGAAAAGGTGTGCCGTCCCTGGCCGTGATAGGGGTAGGCGCGGCCGCTGAAGCCGCGCGCGGCATGGCCGAAGCTCTGCGGCCGGGCGCCGAAGCCCTGCACGTAGCTGTGCAGCGCCTGCGGCGGTCTTGCCAACGCCATGCCGACGCCGCGCGAGCCGGCGCCCATGCCGCCGAAGCGGGGCGCCCCACCCATGCCGCCATGCGGAGCGCCGCCGTTGCCTCGGGCGGCGGGAGCGCCAGTCTGGCCGCCGTGGTTGCCGTCGTGCTGGTGATCGCCCTGCGCCAGCGTGCTCGTCGCGAAAGCGAGCCCCATCGAGAGGGCCGCCGACGCGAACCATCGGGTCGTGTGTGTCTTGCGCATCTTCAGCTAACGCGCGACCGGCGATACGGTTTAAGCGCCGCGGCCGCGGCCACGACGGGAGCATCTTCAGCATGCCGGCGCATCCGGCCGACATCGTCGGATTCTGGACCAGCGCCGGAAGCGGGAAATGGTTCAAGAAGTCAGACGCTTTCGACGACGCGCTCAGACTGCGCTTCGAACCGGTGCACCATGCCGCCGCGCGCGGCGAGCATGCCGGATGGGCCGAAAGCTCCGAAGGCTCTCTGGCGCTCGTCCTGCTGTTCGACCAGATCCCCCGCAACATCTTCCGCGGCTCGGCGCACGCGTTTGCGACCGACCCGCTGGCGCGACGGTCGGCGCGCGCCATGCTCGAGGCGGGCTACGACCGGGCGGTCGCGCTGGAGTTGCGCTGCTTCTGCTACATGCCGTTCATGCACTCCGAGGATCTCGCCGACCAAGACCGATCGATCTCCCTCTTCGAAGCCCTGGAAAGCGCGGGCGGTCCCTCGAACGTCGACTACGCCACGAGCCACCGCGACATCATCCGCCGCTTCGGCCGCTTCCCGCATCGGAACGGCGCGCTGGGGCGCACGACCGCGCCTGAGGAGCAGGCGTTCCTCGACGACGGCGGTTTCTCGGGATGATCGCGGCGAAAGATGTGGAGCGCGGCGGAGGCCCGCTGGTCGCCGGGGCGATTCGACCCCAAATTGCCGGGGTGAACGCGCATGCCGCCATCGCCGTCCATCCGGAGCGGCAGTACCTGGACCTGTTGGCGGACATCCTCGCCAACGGCGTCGAGCGCAACGACCGCACCGGCACCGGCACGCTGGCCGTCTTCGGCCGCCAGCTGCGCTTCGATCTGGCGCAGGGCTTCCCGTTGCTGACCACCAAGAAGCTCCACTTCAAGTCGATCGCCGTCGAACTCCTGTGGTTCTTGAGCGGCGGCACCAACGTTCGTTGGCTGCAGGAGCGGGGCGTCACCATCTGGGACGAATGGGCCGACGAGAACGGCGACCTCGGTCCCGTCTATGGCAAGCAGTGGCGCTCGTGGCCCACGCCCGGCGGCGGGACCATCGATCAGATCGCCGAGGTTGCGCGCAGCATCCGCGAGAACCCTTCCAGCCGTCGGCACGTGGTGACGGCCTGGAACCCGGCCGAGCTCGAGCGGATGGCGCTCGCGCCCTGCCACTGTCTGTTCCAGTTCTTCGTGGCCGAAGGCCGTCTGTCGTGCCTGATGTACCAGCGGTCGGCCGACGTCTTCCTGGGCGTGCCGTTCAACATCGCGAGCTATGCCCTGCTGACGCTGATGATGGCCAAAGCGAGCGGCCTCGAGCCCGGCGAATTCGTGCACGTGCTGGGCGATGCGCACCTGTATCTGAACCACATCGAGCAGGCGAAGCTCCAGCTCGAGCGAACCCCCCGCCCCTTCCCGACTCTGCGGATGCCGGAAAAGACCGACCTTTTCGCGTTCGACTACGGCGATCTGCGCCTTGAAGGCTACGCGCCGCACCCCGCTATCAAGGCGCCGATCGCGGTCTAGATGGCGGCCGGGTCTGCGGCCGCCCTGCAACAGCCCGAGGCCCCTGAGCGCTCTTCGACATCGCTTGCCCTCGGCGCCCGCACCGCGGGCGAAGCGTGCTACTCCCCCGGCATGACGGTAGAGCTGGCGCTAGGCCCGGTCGCGCGGGCGCGAAACGGCGTGATCGGCGCCGGCGGGACCATCCCCTGGCGACTCTCGACCGATCAGCGGCACTTCCGCGAGCTCACGACCGGCAAGCCCGTGATCATGGGCCGCAAGACCTGGGAGAGCCTCCCGCGCCGACCTCTGCCGCGGCGCACCAACATCGTCCTTTCCCGCGACGGGTCGTTCGAGCCGAAGGGCGCCATACGCTGCGAGGACTTCTCGGAGGCGGTGCAGATCGCGCGCGAGCAGGCCGCCGAGGACGGCGTCGGCGAGGTGTTCGTGATCGGCGGCGCCGATCTCTACGCCCTTGCGATGCCGCGTGCGACGCGCGCGTACCTGACCGAGGTCGAAGCCGAGCCCGAGGGCGACGTGGTGTTCCCGCCGTTCGATGAGAGCGGGTGGCGGGAGGTTGCCCGCGAGGCGCATCCCGCCGGGCCGTCGGACGACCACGCTTTCGTCTTTCGGACCCTGGTGCGGCGCTAGACGGCCGCTTCCGCTCTCTGCTAGTCGCGACCCAGCGCCGCCCAGGCTCGAGCGGCGGCAAGGGAGCGGACGCCATGGACCTGGATCTGCAGCTCGTCGCCGAGGAGCTAGAGTTTCCCGAGGGCCCGATCGCCATGAACGACGGCTCGGTGATCCTGACCGAGATGTTCGCCGGCGTGCTCACACGCGTCTCGCCCGACGGGAAGAAGGAGCGCATCGCCGATTGCGGCGGCATGACCAACGGCGCCGCGATCGGCCCCGACGGCGCGATCTGGGTCGCCAACAACGGCGGCGCGTT
The DNA here is from genome assembly GCA_035295705.1 of Caulobacteraceae bacterium. Taxonomy (GTDB): domain Bacteria; phylum Pseudomonadota; class Alphaproteobacteria; order Caulobacterales; family Caulobacteraceae; genus Poindextera. The sequence goes on along the minus strand of DATGIN010000241.1, from coordinate 15,884 downwards.
CGCGGCGACGAAGCAGAATGGGCTTCTGATCCCCGGTGCAACGCCCGCCGGGCATGCCGGCGGCTATATCCAGCGCGTCGACATGGCCACCGGCAAGGCCGAGGTCGTCTACGACGCCTGCGACGGCCGGCGGCTGGTCGCGCCCAACGACCTCGTCTTCGACAAGTCGGGCGGCTTCTGGTTCACCGACCACGGCTGCGCAACCCCGGACGGGCGCAAGTTCGGAGCGCTCTGCTACGCCAAGCCGGACGGCTCGAAGATCGTCCGCGCGCGCGACCATATCATCTCGCCGAACGGCGTGGGCCTCTCGCCGGACGAGACGGTGGTCTACGCCGCCGACACCAACCTCGGGCGGCTCTGGGCGTTCGACATCGCCGGCGAAGGCGAGCTGGCGCAGACCGGGTTTGCGCCGGGCCGCGTCGTTCACAATCTGCAGGGCTACCAGCTGCTGGACAGCCTGGCGGTCGAGGCCGGCGGCAAGGTGTGCGTGGCGACCATCATCAACGGCGGCATCACCGCCTTCGACCCCGATGGGTCGATCGAGCACTACGCGGTGCCCGACCTGATCACGACCAACATCTGCTTCGGGGGCGCCGACATGCGCGACGCCTGGATCACGGCGGCGTCGACCGGCAAGCTCTACAAGACGCGCTGGCCACGGCCCGGCCTGAAGCTGAACTTCAACGCCTAGCGCTGGCGGGCGACGGGAGTGGGCTTGCAAGCGAGCGCCCTTGGGCTGTCCATCGCGCTCGCTGCGACGATGGGGGCGCAGGCGCAGACGAGCGAAATGGCGCGCATCCGGCTGACCAAGCCTTTCAACGCTCGATCGGACTGGCGCCTCGTGGTCACCCAGGGTCCTGCGGCGGTCGACTATGGCGACAACCCGGCGCCGGGTGCGCTGCACCTGTGCTTCGAGAAGGGGCCGGATGACGCCTGCCTCGCCGATCCAGCCGGAATGCCGGGCACGCCGGGCGATTGGGATCCGCACTACCTCAGCGTGGCCGAGCCGGTCTACCCGCGCGGCGCCGCGGCGCCCCCGCTGCTCCTCATCGTCACCGCCAGCATGCACTCCGGCGACGGCGACCAACTGGTGGTCACCCAGCTGCTGAAGTACGACCGCGCGCGCGACACGTTCGAGCGCGTCTACGCGCACAGCACCGGCCGCAACAACAATGAGCAAGACCGCTTCATCGCGGCTGGGCCGCTGCGCGGCGACATCGTGTCTGTGGCGCCGACAGAGGGCGCGCCGTACGGCTATTGGGTCGAGGTCAGCAGCCTTACGCGGGCGTACGGCTACAAGAGCGTGCTGAAATACCGCAGCGCCACGCGATACGGAGACGGCAACCCGCTGCCGGTGATCGACTCGGAGATGCCGAACATGGAACAGCGCCTCGGGCTCTGGCGGCCTGGTTCGCCCCTGCCTTCGCCTGCCGTGGGCTGCCCAAAGCCGCGGCTGGTGAAGAGCGAGCTGTGGTGCAACTGAGCGCCAGAGGCTTCAGTTCAGCGTCGCCATCGCCGAGCGGTCGAAGTCCATGAGCTCGTCGTCGCGCCCGTCGCGGATCTTGATCAGCCACTCCGGGTCCTGCAGCAGCGCGCGGCCCACGGCCACCAGATCGAAATCGCCGCGCTCCAGCCGGCGCAGCAACTCGTCCAGCGAGGCCGGCTTCGATTTCTCCCCGCCATAGGAGGCGATGAACTCGCCGGTCAGGCCCACCGACCCGACGGTGATCGTCACCGCGCCGGTCAGCTTCTTGGCCCAGCCGGCGAAGTTGAGATCGGAGCCCTCGAACTCCGGCTCCCAGAACCGCCGCTGCGAGCAGTGGATGGCGTCGGCGCCCGCCTCGACCAACGGGCCTAGCCAGGCCTCCATCGCCTGCGGCGTGTCGGCGAGCTTGACCGTGAAGTCCTGCTGCTTCCATTGCGAAACGCGGATGATGATCGGGAAGTCGGGTCCGACCGCCGCCCGCGTCGCCTTCAGGACTTCAGCGGCGAACCGCGCCCGTTGCGGCAGCTCGGGGCCGCCGAACAGGTCGTCGCGGACGTTGGTGCCTTCCCAGAAGAACTGGTCGATGAGGTAGCCATGCGCCCCGTGCAGCTCCACGGCGTCGAAACCCAGCTGCTTGGCGTCACGCGCCGCCCGCGCGAACGCGTCGATCGCGTCGGCGATGTCGGCGTCGCTCATGCCGTCGCCGAACTTGTGCCCCGGGCGCGAGATGCCCGAGGGGCTGTCATATGGCCCTTGCGGCGCCCAGTCCTCGCGGCGCGTGCGAATGCCGCCCACGTGCCAAAGCTGCGGCGCCATGAGGCCGCCGGCGGCATGCACCTCGTCGATGACCGTCTTCCACGCGGCCAGCGACTCCTCGCCGTGAAAGGCGGGCACGTCCGGGTCGTTGCGCGCGGCAGGCCGCTCGGGCCCTGTCCCTTCCGACAGGATCAGCGCGACCTGGCCCTCCGCGCGGCGGCGATAGTACCTCGCCACCTCCGGCGTCGCGACGCCAGCCGGCGACTGCCCGCGCGTCATCGGCGCCATCACGACGCGGTTCGGGAGCTTCAAACCCTTGAAATCGAACGGTCGGAAGAGAGCGTCGGCCGCCATGCGCGCTCAGACGCCGTCGAGGTATTCGATTTCCGGACGGCCGGCGAGGCAGGGACCGAGCTTCGGGCCCGCGGCGCGGAAGTATTCGGTCTGGCCGTGATGGTCGAGAGCCGCCTGATCCGCGTAGAGCTCCAGCACCTTGTACGTGTTCGGGTCCGAGCGGCTCTTGGTGAGCGCGTACGCGAGGTTGCCCTTCTCGTTCGCGCGCACCTGCTCGGCGAGCGCGCCGAAGACGCCCTCGAACTCCGCGTTCTTGCCGTCCTGGACCTTCAAGGTCGCGATCACGCCGATCATGCCGTTCGCCTCTCCAAGCGTTGCGTTCGATCGGACGAATAGACGCGCGCCGCGCCTGGCGGCAAGGCGGACCTCGCGTCAGCGCCGGCGGCGAACGAACTTGAGCGCCGTGCGCGTCTCCGAGAAGGCGCAGACCTTCGTATCGACCAGGCCGCATGCCTTGGCGGCAGCCATGACGTCCACGTCCTTGATGCGCGCGAGCTTGCCCTTCAGCGACACCACCCAGAGCGCGCCGCGCTCTTTGAGCCGCGGAACCAATCCGTCTATCGCGGCGAGCTCGCCGGCGCTGTCGGCGCCATAGAACAGAAGGTCGAGGTCGTCGCCCGTCGCCGGCTTGACACCGGCCGTCGCCAGCTCTGCGACGAAGGCCGCATCGTCCAGGTTGGAAATTCCGAGCGTAAGACCCGGCTTCACGCCCAGTTTCTCCAGACGCCCTTTGGGATTGAGAATGGCGTCGGCCCAGTTGCGCGCCGCCCGCTCGCCGAGGCGAAACCGCGACCCGTCCGCCAGCACAAGCTCGTCGGCCTCGGCGCGAACGCCAGCCAGGGCCTCGCCCTCGAACACCCGCCGGGCGCCGCCGCGGAAAAGAAGCCTCGGGGCCTCGTATTGCAGGCGCCCGGCGTCGGGCCCGTCGGGGAATGTCGCCTCGACTTCGGCTTCCTTGCCCATGCTCAGGCCCCTTTGAACACCGGATCGCGGCGCTCGAGGATGGCGTCGACCCCTTCCATATGGTCCTCGGTCAGGTGCGAGATCGCCTGCGCTGCGGCGCTCATCTCCATGAGCGTGTCGTACGAGGCCGTCTGGCCTTGGCGCAGCAGCGACTTCGCCAGCCTCAGCGCATGCGGCGGCTGGGCCGCGATCCTGTTCGCCAGCGCCAGCGCCTCGTCGACCAACTCCTCGGGCGGGACGACGCGGCTGACCAGGCCCCAGGCCAGCGCTGTCGCCGCGTCGATCACGTCGCCAGTGAAGAGCAGCTCCGCCGCGCGGCTCATGCCTATCGTGCGCGGCAAGAGCCAGGCCCCGCCGTCTCCGGGAATGAGGCCGAGCTTCAGGAACGTCACCCCGAAGCGGGAATTCTCCGCGCAGAGCCGGATGTCCGTCATGCAGGCGACATCGCAGCCGAGGCCGATCGCCGCCCCGTTCACCGCGGCGATGGCCGGAACCTCGAGCCCGTAGATCGAGCGCACGATCCGATGGATGTTGCGGCGGTACCCATCGCGGATGGCGACGCCCGAGCCGGCGAACGCGCCCTCGCGCGCCTTCATCGCCTTCACGTCCCCTCCAGCCGAGAAAGCGCGGCCGGCGCCGGTCAGCACCACGCAGCGGACGCCCTCGTCGGCGTTCACCTGCTCGCAGACCGCCGCCACCGCATCGCCGTCGCCGGGCGCGCCGAGCGCGTTCAGGCTCTCAGGCCGGTTCAGCGTGAGCAGAGCGACGGGCCCGCGCATCTCCAGGGTCAACAGGCTCATGGCTTTGCTCCCGCCCGCGCATCTTCGCGTCGGCGAGCGAACAAGCGCATCGGGCGGCCGCCGACAAGCGGGAAAAGCAGAAGGCCCTCCCTTGCCGGGAGGGCCTTCCGTCGCTTGGCCTGGTCTCTCTTTGCGGGTCCTACTTCTTCTTCGGTTGCGCGGGCGGGACCGGGCGAGGCGGCTCATAGCCGCGCCGGTGCGGCGCGAGCACCCCCGAAAAGGCGAAAGACAGGATCGCCGTGTTGAGGCTCAACTGGTTCATGGTGCGTCTCCCTGCCAGCGTTGAAGCCAGAAAGAGACACGTCGCGGCTCGTTAAGGTGGTTGGCCTCGTGAAGTCGTCAGCGCGTCGAGCATGAGTATGACACTCTTGTGACATAATGCAAGAAAAAAGTCCGGGTTCGGACCATTTTGTCGCAGCTAACGACTGGCAAGACGTTGGAATCTAGCGGAAATTAACGCCTCGCTAACACTTTCGAAGAGAGCGTGTGCGCTACACGCAAATCGTCACAAACCGCTAATTCGCTGTTTATGCTTGGCTATTCGCCGCCTAGGTGAACGACAGCGCCTCATAACGCGCCAAGTGGTGATCGCTGGAGCCGAACAGGCTCTCGAGCACCGTCCCCCGCTTGAAATAGTGCCCGATGGCCATCTCGTCGGTCATGCCCATGCCGCCGTGCAGCTGGATCGCGCTCTGTCCGACGAAGCGGAGCGCCTTGCCGACGTGCGCCTTCGCCGCCGAAACCGCCGTCGCGCGTTCCCTGTCATCCTCTCCCAGCTTGAGGCTCGCGAGGTAGCTGATCGACGTCGCCTGCTCGGCGGCGATGAACATGTCGACCATGCGGTGCTGCAGCACCTGGAAGCTGCCGATCGGCTGCCCGAACTGCTTGCGCTGCTTGGTGTACTCGAGCGTGCCCTCGTGCAGCTTCGCCAGCACCCCCGTCGCCTCCGCGATCGCCGCAGCGGTCGCCTCGTCGATGACGCGCTCGATAAGCGGCAGGCCCTGGTCCAAATGGCCGAGGAGCGCATCCGCCGGTACGGCGACGTTCTCGAGGTACACCTCGGACGCCCGCCGGCCGTCGATGGTCGGATAGTCGCGCGTGGTGACGCCGGCCGCCGTCCGGTCGAGCAGGAAGACCGAAACGCCTTGGCGCTCGCGCTGACCTCCGGCCGTTCGCGCGGTGACGACCAATCGGTCGGCCCAGGGGGCGGCGTCCACGACGGCCTTGTGGCCGTTCAGCACGTATCCCGCGCCGTTCCTGCGCGCCGTCGTCGTCACGTCCGCCCAGTTGTAGCGGCCTTGCGGCTCGGCGTAGGCGAAGGCGATGACAAGGTCGCCGGCGACGATGCGGCCGATCAGGTCGGCGGCCATCGGGTGGTTCGAGCGCTGCAGGAATCCGCCCCCGATCACCACCGTCTCGAGATAGGGCTCGACCACGAGAGCGCGGCCGAATGCTTCCATGACGATCATCGTCTCGACCGGCCCACCGCCGAGGCCGCCCAGCGCCTCCGGGAAGGACGCCCCTAGGATGCCGAGCTCGTCGGCGAACGCCTTCCAGTAGTCGGGGCGCCAGCCGGCTTCGGACTTGGTGATCTTGCGCCGGGTTTCGAAGTCGTACCGGTCGGCCAGAAAGCTCGCGACCGTGTCGCGCAGCATCGACTGCTCTTCGCTGAAGCTGAAATCCATCAGGGCGCCCTAAACGCTGGAGAAGGTCGGATCAGAGGCCCAGAACCATCTTGGCGATGATGTTGCGCTGGATCTCGTTGGAGCCGCCGTAGATCGAGGTCTTGCGGCCGTTGAAATAGACCGGGGCGACCTCGCGCGCGTAGTCAGGGCCGACGGGATAGCGGTTGTCGCCTTCCGGATAGCCGCGCAGGTACGGGTGGCCGTAGTGTCCGACCGCCTCGAGCGCGAGCTCGTTGATCCGCTGCTGGATCTCCGTGCCCTTGATCTTCAGAAGCGACGACTCCGGGCCCGGCCCCTTGCCGGCGCTCTCCGCCGCGACCGTGCGTAGCTCGGTGTACTCGAGCGCCAAAAGGTCGATCTCGAGCTCGGCGACCTTGCGCTTGAACAGGGGGTCGGCCAGCAACGGCCGAGCATCGTCGCCCTGCTCGGCCGAGGCGATGGACCGCACGTGCTCGATCGCCCGCCTGGAGCGCGCCACCGCCGCAATGCCGGCCCGCTCGTTTCCGAGCAGGAACTTCGCGACCGTCCAGCCCTGGTTCTCCTCGAAGATGCGCTGCTCGACCGGCACGCGGACGTTGTCGAGGAAGACGTCGTTCACCTCGTGCTCGCCGCCGAGGGTGATGATCGGGCGCACCGTCACGCCCGGCGACTTCATGTCGATCAGGAGGAAGCTGATGCCGGCTTGCGGCTTGGAGTCCGGATCGGTGCGGACGAGGAAGAAGCCCCAGTCGGCGAACTGGGCGTAGGTGGTCCAGGTCTTCTGGCCGTTGACAACATAGTGGTCGCCGTCACGCACCGCACGCGTACGCAGCGAGGCGAGGTCGCTGCCCGCGCCCGGCTCGGAATAGCCCTGGCACCACCAGATGTCGCCGCTCAGAGTCGGCGGCAGGAAGCGCGCCTTCTGGGCGTCCGTTCCGAAGGTGTAGATGACCGGGCCCACCATGTTGATGCCGAAGGGCATGATGGTGATGGTGTCGGCCCGCGCCAGCTCCTCCGAGAAGATGTATTTCTGCGTCGGCGTCCAGCCCGTCCCGCCCAGCGCCTTTGGCCAGTTCGGCGCTATCCATCCCTTTTTCGCCAAGGCGCGGTGCCAGGCGAGGTAGTCTTCCTTCTGAAAGGAATCTTCGCCGACATGGCGGCCCTTGAGATGCGCCGGATAGTTCTCCTCGATAAAGGCGCGAACCTCGTCGCGAAACGCGAGGTCTTCGGGTGAGAAGTCGAGATCCATGCACGCTCTCCGGCTCGGCCCGCGAATGATAGGGCCTGGGCGCCGCTTCGCAATCAGCTTCGCCTTGGCCGGGATGCGCTGACGTTGCCGCGCATCGTCACCTACAACGTGCACCGCTGCCTGGGCGTCGACGGCCGGCTCGACGTGGGCCGCGTCGCCGCCGTCCTGGCGGCGCTGGAGCCCGACATTGTCGGGTTGCAGGAGCTCGACGTCGGACGGGCTCGCTCGGGCGGCGTCGACCAGGCGCATGAGATCGCCCGCAGGCTAGACATGGCTTGCCACTTCAACGCCGCGCTGAAAGTCGAGGAGGAGCAGTATGGCGACGCCATCCTGACCTCGCATCCGGAGCGCCTGGTCCGGGCCGGGCCGTTGCCGAGCGTGCCCAGCCGCATCCCGCTCGAACCGCGCGGCGCGATCTGGGTCGCCGTCGACATCGAAGGCGCCGAGCTGCAGGTCCTGAACACACACCTTGGGCTCGTCCCCCGCGAGCAGCGGCGTCAGGCGGCGGCGCTGGCTGGCTCCGACTGGCTGGGTGCGCTCGGCCGGACCTCTCCGGCCGTCCTGATCGGCGACTTCAATGCGACGGCCGGCTCCGTCGTCTACCGCACGCTGGCGGCGAAGCTGCGCGACGGTCGCCGCCAGGCCGCGCGCTGGCGGACGATCGCGACGTTCCCGTCCGCCTTCCCGCTGCTTCCCATCGACCACATGTTCGTCAGCGCCGACGTGAAGGTGCAGGCGATGCACGCGCCATACGACGCCGCGACGCGGGTCGCCTCGGACCACCTGCCCCTGGTCATGGACTTTACGCTCTAGCCCGCGCCGCCTCGCCTTCCGCGATCGCGCGCACCTCGGCCGCCAGTCGAGCGCGCCGCAGCCACGGCCGCCAGGCGTCCTCGACCCCCAGCGGGTCGCCCAGATGGTAGCCGGCGATCAGGCGGCCCAGGGCCGTGGAGCGCGGCGGTTCGATGGGCTTCAGCCGGGCGCCGCGATTGAGCGACTGGATGGCGGCAATCAGGCCCCCCTCCCGCTTGACCGCCCTCTCGACATCGGAGGGCGTCCGGTTGAGGTAGTGGCCGATCAGCCGGTCGCGCAGGCGCCGGATCGCGGTCGCGGCTTTGGCGTTGGCCGCCTCGACGGCCAGCTCGCACTCCGTGTCCAGGCCAAGGGAGCGGTTGTTGAGATTTGCAGAGCCCACCCTCAGCACCCGCCCATCCGATATGCAAAGCTTGGCGTGCACGATGATGGGGCGGCCGTGCGCGGTCACCGGGCAGAAGGCGCGGAAGCGCCCGAAGACGTCGGCCCGGCGCAGCCGCGCCAGCGCCACGCCGCGCGCCCGGTCCATCGTCAGCTGGTCGAACCAGCTTGGGCTCGATTGGGTGGAGACAAGCACGATCTCCGGGCCATTTGGCTCCGTGAGGCGCCGCGCAAGCGCCTCGGCAATGACCGGCGAGGTGAAGTACTGATTCTCGAGATAGATGCTCTCCTGCGCCGCAGCGATCGCCGCCAGGGTGAGCCGCTTCCATTCATCGACCAGTGGGCGCCCGCGCCAGGCCGGCTCGGTGCGCACGATGCCTACGTCCGCCTCCGCCAGACCGGGCTTCACCTCGGCCGGCCAGCCGTCGTCGGCGCCGTCGACCAAGGTCGGAGCAACGACCTCGCCGGTCGCCCGTCGCCAGCGCTCGCGCGCCAAGTCGCCGAGCGCTCGCGCCGCCTCGCCATCGACCAGCATGGCCACCTCGTGCCGCGGCGGATGGTTCGACAGGCTGGGGTCGATGCGGCGCGCGTCCTCGTCCGGATGCGCCGGCGTGTCCCAGCGGTCGACGCCGAAGTCGGCGCCGCCGCAGAAGGCGATGCTGTCGTCGATGACGATCACCTTCTGGTGGTGGCAGCCGGCCAGCGGGGTCTCGTCGTCGAGGCGGAACTTGACGGGGCTGTCGGCGAACCAGGCCCGTGCGCGGTGCGGGAAGAAGTCCTGCGTCGCCTCGATCGGAAGCTGCGACTTCCAGATCAGGATGCGAATGTCGATTCCCGGCCATGACGACGCCAGGGCGAGCAAGACCTGTCCGATCTCGTCCGGTTCGTCGCCGCGCTCGAAGCCGTCGGGCAGCAGGCGGGTGCGCGGGTCGAACGCCCAGCCCAGCAGCAGCACGCTGCGCCGCGCCGACCGCAGAGCCGCCAGCACGGCGGCAAAGTAGTCCTGGCCGTCGACGAGAACCGTTGCGCGGCGCGCGCGGGCGATCCGCCAGCAGGTGACGCCGGGCTCGAGCAGGGGTGCGGACGCCATCGCGTCGATTCCGGCCGTCATGGCGTCGGTTGTAAAGCGCCGCGTTCAGTGCGCGTTCCGTCGTTGGCGCTCTTGCGGACTCGCTCTGCGCGGGCGAGAGACCCGACATGCCGGCCGCCGACAAGCCCGCGATTGAGAGCCCTTGCGTGCAGGTGTGCATGGTCGACAGCCGCAGCGGCCTCTGCCTGGGCTGCTACCGGACGCTGGCCGAGATCGCGCGCTGGAGCGGCTATTCGGACACCGAGCGCGCCGAGATCATGCGGGGCCTTCCGTCTCGCCGGAGCCGCATCGCGCCGGACCTCCTGGCCCGCTTCGGAGGCTAGCCCCGGCCGATTCACGCCTTGCAAAGGCTCTTGCCCGATACTGCTCAGCCAACGGCCGAGAAACGGCCGGTATGAACAGCCTTTGAAGGCGGGGTGTCTGGATGTTGAGGTTGGCCGCAGTCGCCGCCTTGGGCGCGCTCAGCGCCGCCGCGAGCGCGCAGGTCATGATCTCGCTGGCGCGGGCCCACGATGCGCCCGCTCCAGCCGTGCAGTCCGCGCCCGCGGCGCCGTCGGCAGCCCCGATCGCGAACGCGCAAACCGCGATCGGTCAGGACGCGCAGGTGATGAAGGGTCCCGACGGGCATTTCTGGGCAGAAGCCTCCGTCGACGGCCGCGAAGTGAAATTCCTGGTGGACACCGGCGCGAGCGCGGTCGCGTTGACGCCCACCGACGCGCAACGGCTGGGCATCGATCCCGCCGGCCTCGACTACGCCTACACGGTGGCGACGGCGAGCGGGCAGGCGAAGGCCGCACACGTGCGCCTCGCCAGCGTCGCGGTGGCGGGCGCCCAGGTCGACAACGTCGACGCCTTCGTCATCCAGGGCGGCCTCGACCACTCGCTGCTGGGCATGAGCTATCTTGGACGGCTCAACCGCTTCGAGGCCACGCAGACCTCGCTGATTCTGCGGCCCTAGGCCGGCTCCAGCCGCCGCGCCGCGGTCGCCTCGACCGCAGCAAGCGCTTCGTCGATCAGCTCGAGCCCGGCGCCCGGGCGCACCGACCCTACGGTCAGGATGCGCCGCCATGACCGCGCGCCGCGCGCGCCGTGGAACAAGCCGAGCAATGGCCGGATCAGCACGTTCAGGCGAACGCCGGCGGCGAGCTCCCGCGCGACATGCGGCCGATACCGAGCCACCGCGAGCGCCGCGTCGACGTCGGACGCGGCCCCGAACAGCCGGCGGTCGACCTGGCCCAGCATGCCGGGCTCGTGATAGGCGGCGCGCCCCAGCATCACGCCGTCGACGTGCGCCAGGTGGGCTTCGGCTTCCTCCAGCGACCCGATCCCACCGTTGATGACGATCTCAAGGTCGGGCCGCTCCGCCTTCAGCCGATAGACGAGACCGTAGTCGAGGGGCGGAATCTCGCGGTTCTCTTTCGGCGACAGGCCCTGAAGCCAGGCCTTGCGTGCATGCACGATCACGGTCCTGACGCCCGCGGCAGCGCAGGCGTCCGCCAGGCGAAAGAGGCTCTCCTCTGGATCCTGCTCATCGACGCCCAGCCGGCACTTCACCGTGGCCGGGACGCTGACGGCGGCGGCGATGGTGGCCATGCACTCGGCGACCAGCGCGGGCTCGCGCATGAGGCAGGCGCCGAAGCGGCCCTCCTGCACGCGGTCGGAGGGGCAGCCGACGTTGAGGTTGATCTCGTCGTAGCCGAACGCCTCGCCGATGCCGGCGGCCTTCGCCAGGCTGCTGGGATCGGCGCCGCCGAGCTGCAGGGCCACCGGATGGTCAGCCGGGTCTGCGCCCAGCAGCCGCTCGCGATCCCCGTGGATGACCGCCGCCGCGGTCAGCATCTCGGTGTAGAGCCGCGCGCGCGCCGACAGCGACCGATGCAGCCGCCGGCAGTGCCGGTCCGTCCAGTCCATCATCGGCGCAACGCAGAGGCGGTGAGCGTCCATCGCGGCGGTGAAGATGGCGAGCGCGCCGCTCAGCGACAAGCCATAGGCGCCGACGCAGCCCAAACGCTGGTCGTCCGTTTAAGCCGCCGCAATGGTTGGTCAGGCCAGAGTGGGAGGGCGCGTGAAGCGCTCATCGGGGTCGCAGACGAGCGGGGCCGGGTTGGGGCCGCGCGGCGACGCCGCGACCTGGCTCTCGTTCGGCGTCATCGCCGGGATTGCGCTTGCGCTTGCCGACGCGCGTCACCGGCGAATCGCGCACGCGACCGCACCGGTGGCGGGCGGGGTTGGAATGCAGGACGCGGCCGATCTGAAGCTGCGCGGGTGGCGCGCCGTGCTCGCGGCCAGCTTCCAGCACTTCAACCAAGACGCGATCCCGGCCACCGCGGCGGGGGTCACCTTCTATGCGCTGCTGGCGATCTTCCCCGGCATGGCGGCGTTCGTGTCTCTCTACGGTCTGGTGGCGGACGTGAAGGCGGCGCTCGCCCAGCTGAATGCCTTGCGCCGCATCCTGCCCGGCGGCGCCATGGAGGTGCTGCGCGATCAGCTGATGCGCCTGGCGATGGCCGACCACGGCGCGTTAGGGCTCACGTTCGCCATCGCGCTCGCCGTGTCGATCTGGAGCGCCAACGCCGGCATGAAGGCGCTGATCAACGGCCTGAACGTCGCCTACGAGACGCGCGAGACCCGCGGCTTCGTCTGGCTGACCCTGCTTTCCCTCGGCCTGACCGTCGGCGGCCTTGTGCTGGCCGTGCTGTCGGTCGCGGTCATCGTCGACGTCGATCCGTTTCTCCAGCGGCTGGGACTGGGGTCATTCGAGACCCTCGCCCTGCTGCGCTGGCCGGCGCTTCTGATAGCGCTCGTCTTCCTGCTGTCGGTGCTCTATCGCTTCGGCCCCTCGCGCCGTGGCGCGCAGTGGCGCTGGATCACCCCGGGCGGCGCGTTCGCCGTGCTGGCCTGGCTCGGCATGTCGGCGCTGTTCACCGCGTACGTCGCCAACTTCGGCCACTACGACAAGACGTACGGCTCGTTGGGCGCGATCGTCGGATTCCTGACCTGGATCTGGCTGTCGCTGATGGTGGTGCTCTACGGCGCCGAGCTGAACGCCCAGATCGAACGCGAGCGCGCGCGCGAGCGCTAGGTTTTGGAGAGCGCGGGCCGGTTGGCGTAGCGCGCGCGGCGGCGGACCGCTTCGAACACGACGTAGCCGTCGATGTGCTCGACACGCACGCCGCCGAAGATGGCGGCCAGCTTCCTGCGGTACCAGAGTTCGCGCTTGGTCACCATCACCAGGCGCCCGCCGACCGCGAGGCGGTTGAACCCCTTCTCGATGAAGTGCTTCGGCGTGGCGAAATCCGTCTGGTAGGGCGGATTGCAGAGGATGAGGGTGAACCCGGCTTCGTCCAGTGCGCGCAGGCCATCGCTCTGCACGACGTGCACGCCGGCGACGTCGTTGGCGGCGGCGTTCGAGGTTGCGATGCGGATGGCGAGCGGATCGTTGTCCAGCATCCAGACCTGCTCGGGACGACCCAGCTTGGCGGCCAGGATACCGACGACGCCATAGCCGCAGCCGAGGTCCAGCACCTTGTCGCCAGGGCCGATCTCGACCCGCGAGAGCATGGCGAGCGTGCCGCGGTCGACGGCGCGCGGCGAGAACAGCTCCGACCCCGTCTCGAGCCGCAAGGTTACGCCTTTGATCTCGACAACGATCACCTTGGGCCCCCTGCCGGCGGCGACCAAGCACCCCGAAGCGCCGGCTACAAGCCGTCAGTGGCCCGCTGAAGGGGGCGCACCTATCTTCAGACCCATGTCGCAGCCACAGCTCGACCTCTTTGCGCCGACCGCGCCCGCCGCGCCGCAAGACCTGCGCTATGTCGAGGGCCTCATCACGCCGGACGAGGAAGCAGCGCTGGTACAGACCGTCGCGGAGCTGCCGTTCAAGCCGTTCGAGTTCCACGGCTATCTCGGCAACCGGCGCGTCGTCTCGTACGGCGCGCGCTACGACTACGGCAGCCAAGCGGTGGCCGAGGCGCCGCCCGTGCCGGCGTTCCTCGCGCCCCTGCGCGAGAAGGCCGCTGCGTTCGCCGGCATCCCGCCGGAGGCGTTCTCGCAGGCGATGGTGACCGAGTATGCGCCCGGCGCCGGCATTGGCTGGCACCGCGACAAGCCGCAGTTCGGACAGGTGGTCGGCGTTTCGCTGTTGTCGGGCTGCGCGCTGCGCTTTCGGCGGCGGCTCGCGGCCGGTGGCTGGGAGCGCCTCACGTTGCATCCGGCGCCCCGTTCGGCCTACCTGCTCGATGGCGACGCGCGCTGGGAATGGCAGCACAGCATCCCGCCGGTCGATGCGCTGCGCTACTCAGTCACCTTCCGGCGCTTTCCGCGCTAAGCGCACCGTCGAGCCGATCGGGACAAGCCACAAGAGCGCGACGACGTACGCGAAGACCATCGCGTAGACGAGGGTGAACACCCAGGCCGGCAGCGGCCAGAAGAGCACCACGTTCACCCAGCGCATGACCAGCGGGGTCTGTGACGGGTTTCCGGAGGCGGCGTCCTGCCAATCGGTCAGGAAGCAGGCGCGGCCGAGCAGCGCCTGGACCGCCACGGCGCCCCATGAGGCCAGGTGGAGCAAACGCAGGAGCGGCGCGCGCACGAACGCCCAGCCACGCCAGGCGCCGAGCGGTATGACAACCAGGCCGGCGACATTGAACGCGATCACCGCGAGGTGGGCGGCGAGGATTGCCTCGGCCAGCATCCACGACGATCCGCTCATCGGGCTTCGCTCCGGCCTCGAGCCAGGGCCGCCTCGCGTTCCGCCGCGCGCCGCTCTAGCGTGCCCGCAGCAATGTCGGAGCAGACCGCATGAAAGTCGACGGGCGCTGCCACTGCGGCTTCGTCACCTTCGAGGCCGAGGCCGAACCGGTGCGGACCAGCATGTGCTGCTGCACCGACTGCCAGGCGCTGACCGGCCAGCCGTTCCGCGTGACGATCGCGGCCGAGCCTGGCTCCTTCCGCCTGCTCTCCGGCGAACCTTCGCTGTACGTGAAGACGGCCGACAGCGGGACCAGGCGCCAGCACGCCTTCTGCCCGCGCTGCGGCTCGCCGGTCTACGCGACCGGCCTGGGCGACGAGCCCAAGCCCTACAGCCTGCGTTGGGGAACGCTCGCCCAGCGGGAACACTTCGCCCCGACGCGGCAGATCTGGACCCGCTCCCGCGCCGAGTGGGTGACCCACATCGCCGAGCTTCCCGCGGCCGCGATGCAGAGCTAGGCGACCAGGGCGACCAGGCCGGCGCAACCGCTGTCCGCGAGGACGGGATCGACCACCGCCCGGCTGTGCGGGGGCAGCGCCGCGTAGGCTTCACGCAGCCACTGGAGGCACTTGGCCTGATAGGGGAACGGCGGCTGCCGCCAGGGCTTCCCGTCGACCTCCGCTTCGACCTCCTTAGCGCCGGTCGCCACGGCCCTGGCGTTGGCCAGCATGACCGGCGTGTAGACGCGCCCGATCTCGGCCATCAGGGCTTTCAGCGTCGCCGGCGGCGCCTCGGGCGCGACCCAACCGTCCGCAGGCGGCTCGAAGCCGGAGAGGTCCTCCATGATCCCGACCCAGGCGTAGACGCGGGGCGCGGCCGCGACGGTGAGCGCGGAGGGCGTGGGGTCGAACAGAGCAAGCTGGGTGAGCTGCCCGAAGACCGCGAAGTCGCACGCGGCCGGCCGGCCTCCGAGAAGGAAGGCGCTGGTGGCGAGGTGCGCCTCGAACGCGGCCAGGAAGCGCTCGTAGCTGGCCTCGATCACCGGCGCCGTGACGGGATTGGAGCCGACGACGTAGAGCCGGCCGACCTGCCGCTCGCCGACCGCCTTGGCGCGTTCCGCATGCACGTGATCCGGAATGCTGTAGCCACGCCAGAGCGGCAGCTGGCGCGAGGCTTTGCGGATGTCGGCTTCGTAGGCCCAACGGTAGTGGAACATGGGCTTGGTCAGCCACTCGTCGGCGTAGTCCTCGATCAGCTCGTTCAGGAACGCGAGCGCCGGGTCGGGCGGGATCAGGCTGCGCCCTTCGTGCTCGCGCTCCAGGCGCCGGATGATCGGAGAGGAGTCGACGACGGCCTCGAGCCCGCCGTCCGCGGCTGGGAAGTAGAAGGTCGGCAGCAGCTGGACCTTCGGCTGCGGCATGCCCGCCTTAGCCGCCTCCGGCGGCAGGAGGAAGCGATAGGGAATGCGGCGATAGCGCAGCACGCCCAGCATCTTGCGGGTATAGGGCGACCCAGGGGCGCCCATCAGCGGGATCGGTGCAGCGTCGCCCATGGGGCTCTTCCTTGCGCCTCATCGCCCCTGACACTAAGCGCAAAGCCAAGCCGGCAAAACGTCCGCGGGCCAGGAGAAGGGGGAAG
>DATGIN010000240.1:0-17020 GCA_035295705.1 Caulobacteraceae bacterium | reverse complement strand
GCATTTGGAATCGGCGTGAGCAGTTCGGCGTAGGATGTCGCAGGGGCGACCGCCGGCTGCGCCGGCGCGGCCTGGACGGCGGCGGCCGGCAATGCGGCGAGCGCGGTTACAGCGGCGCCGACGACGCCCAGTTTGGTCTTGTCCATGGATTTCCTCCGTTCGGCGACGCTCTTGCCGCCCTTTGCGCCCCAGTTAACGCAGTGCTTGATCCGATGATCCACCGCCGGCGCCAGGGCGGAAATATGACCCGGTAGCCCGCACCCGCTCCAGCCGGTCTATCGTCCCGGCCGTAGGAGGCGATCGGACGTCGGGGCGGGGCCGCGACTGCGCCGGTCTCGATGCGTCGGCGGACCGACGCCCACGAGCACAGGTTGGAACACGATCTTCTCGATGACCAAGGTCCGCTGGACCGCGGGATGCTGGACCGTGGCGCGAACGATCCGATGACGCGGGTCGGCCGGCGGCGGGCCGATCGGCGTGTCATCCTCGGCCTCGAGCAGCGGCAGGTGCGTCGCCCAATAGGCCGCCTTCTCGAGTCCCGGAGGCTGGTCGGCTATTGGGCTCGGCGCCCGAAGCTCGGCGCGCAAGGGGGCCGGCCTCGATGGCTGCACCGGCTGAGCCGGAGCCGCGCCCGCGCCCAGAGCCACCGCGAGCGCCGAAAGCGCGCCGATGACGCCCCACGCCCGCTCTTTCACCGTTATCTACTCCGCGAACTGGTGTCCGCGGCTTAACGCGCGATGGGCCATGACGATCCGGCCCCGCTTGCACGCACGGAGCCGCCCAGGCGGCTGCGTCGCCGCCCGAACGGCTGGTGATATGTCGCGACGCCGCGAGTCTCTAGGCGACGCTCAGGTCTGCCCTACCAGCAGTGTTTGTGCCGGTGGTGGCCGTGCCCCACCCAGTGGCAGTGCATATGGTGGTTGTGGTGCTGCGCCTGGGCAGCGCCTCCGAACCCGGCGGCGAGCGCGACCGCTGCGAGAGCGACGAGGACGATGTTTTTCATGGGAGCTCCAGGATTCGCCAAACCGGCGTGACGGCAAGCTAGCTGAGCCGCGACGCGACGCGCAAGGCATACGTCTCGGCGTGATCCTTTGCCGAGAGCGGACGCGCGAGAGCGCGGTTGCCGCGCGAGGGGCTAGCCCATCGCCTGCGCCAGAAGGCCCGCAGCGGCGACGGGGGTGGCGTCCTCGAGGAAAGGGCCAATGATCTGGACGCCGATCGGCAGGCCGGACCGGCTCTTGCCGACGGGCGCGACCGTGGCGGGCAGGCCCGGGAAGGTCGCGACGCCCGCCCAGGCGAGCTGGTGGTGGTAGGGCGTCTCCTGGCCGTTCACGGTCAGGGTGGCGCCCTCTTGCATCGCCCCAGCGCCCTTGTGCGGGAACGCCGGCGTCCCGAACGGCGCGCAGAGCACGATGTCGAACTCGGCGAAGAGCGCCGCCCAGCGGCGACGAAGGGTGTGCTGAACGCCAAGCAGGTTCGCCCAGACGTGCGCGTCGACCGGCGTAGCGTTCGGCTGCCCGCGGGTCATGCTGGTGTTGAGCATGGTCATGTAGTCAGGCTGCGCGGCCGCGAGGTCAGGCAGGAGGTCGCTCGATCGTAAGACGCGCGCGCCGGCCCTCTCGAACGCCGCGGCGGCCTCCTCGACAACGGCCTTCACCTCGTCGTCGGTCGCGCACATCGGGTTGTCGGCCAGCACCAGCACGCGGAAGCCGCCGAGCGTGGCGTGGCGCGGCTTCGGCGGCTGGTACCGATACGCTTTCGCCTCGTCGCCATCCGGACCGGCGATGACGTCCATGACCAGTTGCAGGTCGTCCGCGCTGCGCGCCAGCGGCCCGCAGACGGAAAGGTCCTGTAGCGGCCCAGGCTCGGTGATCGCCGGCCCCGCCGCGCCCCAGGCCGGCACGAGCTTGACGGTCGGCTTGTGCCCGAAGACGCCGCAGAAGTGCGCCGGAACGCGGATCGAGCCGCCGATGTCCGAGCCCAACTCGAGCGGGACCATCCCGGCGGCCAGGGCCGCGGCGCTGCCGCCGGACGAGCCGCCCGGCGAGCGGCCGAGGTCGTGCGGGTTGTTGGTACGGCCGTAGATCGGGTTGTCCGACTGCCAGTCCGACAGGCCCGGCGGGACGTTGGTCTTGCCGAGGATGACGGCTCCGGCGGCGCGCAGGCGCGTGAGCGGCGGTCCTTCGAAATTCGGCAGCCAGCCCTTGAACTGTTCGTAGCCCCAGGTGGTCGGAAGGCCGAGCACGCGGAAGCTCTCCTTCACCGTCATCGGCACGCCGAGCAGCGCGCCGCGCTCGCCCTTGGCCAGGGCGGCGTCGGCGGCCCTCGCCTGCTCGCGGGCGCGATCGAAGTCGCGGACGACGACGGCGTTGATCGGCCCGTCCTTGGCCTCGATGGCGCGGATCGCTTCGTCGGTCAGCTCGACGGAGGAGACCTCTCGCGCCGCCAGCGCCTGGGCGAGCTCGCCGGCGGTCGCGCGAGCGTAGTCGGTCATGACGGTCATGATAGGGCTTCCTCGACAGCGGCGGCGACGGCGAGCGCCGTCAGGTCTTCCAGGTAGGGGCCGATGATCTGCACGCCGATCGGCAGGCCGGCGGCGGTCCTGGTCACCGGAACGCAGGTCGCCGGCAGGTTGGTGAAGCTGGCGAGCCCGGGCCAGGCCAGCTGGGCGCCATAGGGCGTCTCCTCGCCGTCGATGAGGTGGCTGCGCTTCGACCAGTCGGGCTCGCTCGTATGCGGGAAGGCCGCCAGCCCGAACGTCGGGGCGACGACGACATCGATCTGGTCGAACACGCGCGCCCAGTGGCGGCGGATCGCATCCTGGCCGGCAAACAGGCCGAACCAGTCGACCGCCGAGAGAGTGGCGGGCTCGGGCGACCCGAGGCTCATGATCGCGCCCAGCATGCCCTGGTAGATCCGATGCGAACGCTCGAGATCCGGAAGCTTCGGCCCCGCCTTGGCGTCGATGACCTCGGCGCCGCCGTTCGCCATCGCATCGGCGAGCTTGCCCACGGCGCCCTTCACTTCGTGGGCGGTGCGCGCGACCGGGTGTTCGTCGAGCACGAGCACGCGCAGGCCCTTGAAGCCGCGCTTGCGAGGCCTGGGCAGCACAACGCGGTAGGCCTTGGCGTCCTCGCCGTCCGGGCCGGCCAAGACGCCGAGCGCGAGCTTGAGGTCGCCGGCGGTGCGAGCGAGCGGGCCGATCACCCCCAGCGGCACGCCGCTTGCGGGATCGGGGACGCCGGGCGGCGCGTGGCCGGTCTGCGGGACGAGGTCGAAGCTCGGCTTGTGCCCGTAGACGCCGCAGAAGTGCGCCGGGACGCGGATCGAGCCGCCGATGTCCGAGCCAAATTCCAGGGCCACCATGCCGGCCGCCAGCGCCGCAGCGCCGCCGCCCGACGAGCCGCCCGGCGAGCGGCCGAGGTCGTGCGGATTGTTGGTGCCGCCGTAGACCGGGTTGGCCGATTGCCAGTCGCCGAGATTGGGCGGGACGTTGGTCTTGCCGAGGATGACCGCGCCCGCGGCTTTGAGGCGCGCGACGCCGGTCGAGTCCCAGGTGGGCGTCCAGCCCTTGAACGGCTCGAGCCCCCAGGTGGTCGGAAGGCCGGCGACGTGATGGCTGTCCTTGACCGTCATCGGGACGCCGATCAGGGGGCCCGTCTCGCCGCGGGCGACGCGGGCGTCGGCGCCCCTCGCCTGCTCCAGCGCCCGGTCGAAATCGCGCACGACAACGGCGTTGATTGGCCCGTCGCGCGCCTCGATCGTGCGGATCGCCTCCTCGCAGAGCTCGACCGCGGAGACCTCCCGCCGAGCCACCGCCGCCGCGAGCGCGCCGGCGCTCGACGTGGCGTAGTCGATCGTCTTGGTCAGCATGGCGGCGTCCTCCGAAGACCACCATGGCCCAGGTGGGGCGGCGCGGAAAGCCGCTCCCTTCCCGAAGCTACCCGTCGAGCTCAGGGTAGTGGCGGAAGATGCCGTCTTCGTTGAACGGGATACGGCGCTCGGAGGCAAGGTAGGCTGCGATGCGCTCCTCGCCGGCGACGCGGCCGTGCAGAGCCAGGAGGCCTGGCCAACCGGCGCGATGCCGCGCCATGGCGACGGGGAAGGCGTAGCAAAGCCCTTCGATCACCTGGAAGAGGCTGAGATCGATGTAGGTGAGCGCATCGCCGATCAGATGCCCGCTCTTCGTCGGGTTGGCGGCGAGCGCCCGCTCGAAGTAGCCGAGATATTTCGGGATCCGATCCTCGCGGAATCCTTTGGCGGCGCGCAGCGCCTCCGGCTTCTGGTCTTCATAGTAGAGGCCCGAGCCCACCGGGTGGTGCACGTCGTGCGCCTCGGCGACCAGGTCGGTCACGGTGAGCTGGAGCTGGTGCAGGAAGAGCCGCTCGGCTTCCTGCGCGGGCGCCAGCCCCAGCTTCGGCCCCAGATAGAAGAGGATGTTGGCCGCCTGGGCGATCATCAGCTCGCCGTCGACAAGGAATGGCGGCGCGAACGGCGGATGGACCAGGCTCTGGTCGCCCATCAGCTTGGTCATCGCCCGCGTCCCGCCGCTCTCGCGCGCGACGTCGCGGTAGGGCGCGCCGGCGGCCTCGAGGGCCAGGCGGACGAACTCGCCGCGCCCCTGGATGCTGGGCCAGTAGTAGAGCTCGTAGGCCATCCCCTCTCCCTCGCCGCCTGGAACAGACTCTTGCGAGCCCGCGTTGGCGGGCAAACGCATCCGGGCGCCTTTCGGATCGGCGCGCAAGGATGCCCGACACTGGGAGCGCGACGATGCCGAAGGAGAACCGCACGCAACGCGAGACGGTCGAGCGTGTGATGCATGAGTACAAGCACGGCGAGCTGGAAAGCGGGCCGGGCGGACAGGGCGGCAAGGTGAAGAGCCGCCGGCAGGCGATCGCCATTGCCCTCTCCGAGGCCGGCGCCTCGAACCAGCAGTCGCCGGCCGACAACCGTCGCGCCCTGAAGCGCACCAAAGCCAAGGAAGCGCGCGGCGAGACGGCCATGCAGGAGAAGGAGGGCAGGAACGCCAGGACCCGCGACCAGCTGGAGGAAGAGGCCCGCGCCCGCCACATCCGCGGACGCTCGAAGATGAGCAAGGCGGAGCTGGAACGCGCCCTGCGCTAGCGGCCGGACCCGGATGGCTTGGCGGGAACCGGCGCCGGGGCTCGGCCATTCTCCCCCGGCTGAGTTGACGAACGGCCGAGGTGGGCCGGAGGAGAAACGCTCATGCTTGGAACCATCCTGGTCATCGTCCTCATCCTGCTTCTGATTGGCGCGCTGCCGAGCTGGGGCTACAGCCGCGGCTGGGGCTACTACCCGTCCGGCGGCCTTGGCCTGATCCTGGTGATCGTGATCATCCTGGTCATCCTGGGCAGGATCTGACCCGACTGGCGGCGCTGCGCGAGCGCCTCTTCGGCAACCCGACCGGAGCCCTTAGGCTCTCGCGCGGCGACGATTGTCGCCGGACGCGCGTTCCGCCTCGAGCATGTAGTCGCGCGTGAGCGGCAGCGCATCGACGCGCTTGGCCAGCTGCAGCTGAAAGTTCATGTGCCCGCCGCTGCGGAAGCTCATCTCGCTGACCGCGAGGTAAAACTCCCACATGCGGCAGAACCGCTCGTCGTAGATGAGCGCCAGTGCGCTGCGCTCGTTCTCGAACCGCTCGCGCCAGCGCGCGATGGTCTGCGCATAGTGCAGGCGAAGGATCTCGATGTCGGTGATCCAGAGGCCGCTTTCCTCGACAGCAGCCGTCGTCTCCGAAAGCGAGGGGATATAGCCGCCCGGGAAGACGTACTTGCGGATGAAGGGCGCGGTGATGTCCGGCGGGCCGCGACGGCCGATCGAGTGGATCAGAGCGACGCCGTCCTCGGTCAGCAGCCGGGAAACGGTCTCGAAGAAGGTGCGGTAGTTCGGCTCGCCCACGTGCTCGAACATGCCGACCGAAACGATGCGGTCGAAGCGCCCGCCAAGTTCGCGATAGTCCGTGACGGCGAAGCGGGCGCGGCGCGAGAGCCCCATCGCCTCGGCCCGCGCCTTCGCCACCTGCTGCTGCTCGGCCGAGAGCGTGACGCCCAGGACCTCGCAGCCATGCTCGCGAACAAGCTCGAGCCCAAGCCCGCCCCAACCGCAGCCGATGTCCAGCACGCGCAGACCGGGCTTCAGCCTGAGCTTGGCGGCGATGTGGGCCTTCTTCGCGGCCTGCGCCTCGTCGAGGCTCAGGTCGCCGCGCGGGAAGTAGGCGCAGGAATACTGCAGGTCGCGGTCGAGGAAGCGGCGGTAGAGGTCGAGGCCGAGGTCGTAGTGGTGATGCACGTTCCGGGCGGCGCGGTGGCGGTCGTTCCGCTGGCGGACCCGGTGCAGGAACGCGATCCAGGCCCTGGCGAGGGGGCCGTGCCGCCGAGGCCGCTGCTCGGAAGGAAGGTTGCTCGCCGCGAGCGCCAGGAACTCCATGAGCCCGCCGGTGTCGAAGCTGAGGTCGCCGTCCATGTACGCCTCGCCGACGCCGAGCGCGCCGTGGGTGAGGATGTGCCGCTCGCCGCGGCGGCTGATGCGCAGAGCGACAGGCGTTCCGACGCCGTCGCCATAGTTCTCGACCCGCCCATCGGCATAGACGACCGCGAGCCGGCCGGTCGTAACCCGCGCCTTCAGCAAAGGGTGCAGCAGCATCTTGGGCCTCGCGTTGGTCGGACATCCGACAAACGAGCGGCCGTGCGCGCGGTTGCGCGCCCGCAAAGCCCGTTGGAGAAGGGAAGCTAGCTCGCCGGCACGCCCACGCCGATCGGGCAGGCGACGCCGACCCCGCCGACGCCGCAATAGCCGTTGGGGTTCTTGGCCAAGTACTGCTGGTGATAGTCCTCGGCGAAGTAGAAGGGTCCGGCCGGCTTGATCTCGGTGGTGATCGACCCGAAGCGGTTCTGGTCGAGCGCCTTCTGGTACGCCTCCTTCGACGCCTCGGCCGCCTTCGCCTGCGCCTCGTCGTAGGTGTAGATCGCGGAGCGATACTGCGTGCCGACGTCGTTGCCCTGGCGCATCCCCTGGGTGGGGTCATGCCCCTCCCAGAATGCCTTCAAGAGCGCCTCGTAGCTGGTGAGCCGAGGGTCGTAGACCACCAGCACCGCCTCGGTATGGCCGGTGCGGCCGGAGCAGACTTCCTCGTACGTGGGGTTGGGGGTGACGCCGCCGGCGTAGCCCACCGCGGTCACCCAGACGCCGGGCACCTGCCAGAACACGCGCTCGACGCCCCAGAAGCAGCCCATGCCGAACTGGGCGAGCCTGGTTCCTTCCGGGTACGGCCCTTTGAGCGGCCGCCCGTTCACGAAGTGGGTCCGCTCGGTAGGGATCGCGTCCGGACGCCCGGGGAGCGCCGTCTCCGCCGTCGGCACCTCAAGCGTCTTCTTCCCGAACAGCATGGCAGGCTCCTTTGGACCGCGGCCGAGCCGGCCGCTCGGGCGCAGGATAGTGCCCGCGCTGTTGTGCGGAAAGCCTCGCCGCTATACTCGCGGCTCCCTTGCGAAGCGGGGTGAGATGGCCGAGTGGTTGAAGGCGCACGCCTGGAACGCGTGTATAGGTTAACGCCTATCGAGGGTTCGAATCCCTCTCTCACCGCCACGCTCAGTCTTCCTGGCCTCTTTGCGGCCAGCAAAAAAGGGCCTGGGATCAGCCTGGCCTCGCTGAAGTGGCGCCCTGCGGCCTCCGTCATGCCGGGCTTGGCGATCGTGCCGCGGCGCCCTCGCCAAACGAAACCCGAGAGCGGCGCCGTCCCCGCGCCCACCCGGGCGGCGCTGCACGCCCGGGCGCTCTTCTCGCCTTTGGGCGGACGAGTAGCCTGTGCGCATTAGCGACCCGCAGGATGACGCGACGATCGGCGCCTGCGAGGATTTTGCCGCTCGCGAAGGGCGAACCCCCAGCCCTTAGGCGCCGCGCGCGGGACGGTGGCCTTTGCGCCACAATGGCGGACGCATAGGCGCTCACGGCCCCCGCCCAGCCGCCGCAGGCGCGAAAGCCGTGCTACTCTGGTCGGACAGGGCATGAACGCGCGCCTCGGCGCTGGCCGGTCAAGCGGCTGACAACCTGAGGAAAAAGCGGAGTTGGGAGCCGGGGCGATCGCACCGGGGGCTGACATTTCTGATTCGCGAGCGTCCGCGCAGGCGTCGATGAGCGCCCGGGCGGTGCTTGGACGCTACCTCGCGCCGGAGGCTCGGCGCGTGGCGGCCCTGGCCGCCTTCATGCTGGCCGCCATCGCGATGCAGCTGGTCTCGCCGCCGATCATGCGCCGCTTCATCGACACGGCCGTGAGCGGCGGCCGCCATGCGCCGTTGGCCGTGCTCTGGGCGTTGGCCGGCCTCTTCATCGCCGCCGCGATCACCCAGCAACTGCTGCAGATCGGGGCGACCTACTCCTCGGCGCAGCTTGCGTGGGCGGCGACCAACCGCATGCGCCGCGACCTGGCCACCCACGTCCTCTACCTCGACATGAGCTATCACACGGCGACATCGCCCGGAGACATCATCGAGCGGGTGGACGGCGACGTCGCGGCGCTGGCCAACTTCTTCTCGCAGTTCGTGCTCGTGATCGTCGGCGGCCTGCTGACGCTGGTCGGCATCGTCGTGGTGCTGTGCATTGGGGTGGACTGGCGCATCGGCGCCGAGATGGCGGTGGTCGCCATCCTCGCCGGGTTCCAGCTGCACGCCATGCGCAACGTCTCGCGCGACCAGTGGGAGCGGTTCCGCAACGCCTTCTCCGCCTTTTCCGCCTTCCTGGAAGAGCGGCTGGCGGGGCTGGACGACGTCAGGGCCAACAGCGGCGGCGAGCACGTCATGCGCCGCTTCGCCGAGCTCAACACCGAGCTTGCGGTCACCAACATCGAGGCCAACCGGCGCGGCCCCTGGATCTTCCTGCTGGCGGTCGGCCTCTTTGCGCTCGGCTTCGCCATCGCGCTGGCGCTGGGGGCCTGGCTCTACCTTCACCACGCCATCTCGATCGGCACGGTCATCATGGCCATGCAGCTGGCCGGAATGATGCAGCAGCCGGTGATGCAGATCGGCGGCCAGGTGCAGCAGTTCCAGACCGCGTCGGCCAGCCTCACGCGCATCCGCGGGCTCTTGGCGATAGGCCCACAGCTGCACGACGGGCCCGGACTGGACTGGGAGGGCGCCAGGACGATCGCTCCGAAGCTGGCGTTCGAGCGCGTCGACTTCGCCTACCGGGCAGACGCGCCGGTGCTGCACGACGTCTCGATCGAGGTGAAGCCCGGCGAAGTCCTTGGCCTGCTCGGCCGCACGGGCAGCGGCAAGACGACGCTGACGCGGCTGCTGTTCCGCCTGTACGACCCGGTCAGCGGCAAAGTCGCCCTGGACGGCGAGGACATCCGCGAGGCGACGCTCGCCGAGCTGCGCGGCAGGATTGGTCTGGTGACCCAGGAAGTGCAGCTGTTCGACGCCTCCGTGCGCGACAACGCGACCCTGTTCGACCCGTCCATCGCCGACGAGCGCGTCGTCGAAGTGCTGACCGACCTCGGGTTGGGGAACTGGCTCGCCCGTCAGCCGAGAGGACTGGAAACGGTGCTGGCGGCGGGCGCGGGGCTGTCGGCCGGCGAGGCGCAGCTCCTCGCGTTCGCCCGCGTGTTCCTGAAAGATCCCGGCCTCGTGGTGCTGGACGAGGCGTCGTCACGGCTCGACCCGGCTTCCGACCTCCTGATCGAGCGGGCGTTGGACAAGCTCCTGGGCGGCCGCGCGGGCGAGCGGCGGACTGCGATCATCATCGCCCACAAGCTCTCGACGGTTGGGCGGGCGGATCGCATCGCCATCCTGGACCACGGCCGCGTGCTGGAGACCGGCGCGCGTGCGGCGCTGGAAGCCGACCCGGACTCGGCGTTCGCGAAGCTTCTGCGCGCCGGCGTCGAGGAGGCGCTCGCATGAGCCTCTTCACCGACAGCGCCGAAACCCGCCCGCCGCCGCCGGCGCCGCCGCGCCAAACAGCCTTCGCCCAGACGCTGCGCATCGCGCGCAGCCGCCCGCGGCGCTTCGGCTTCGGGCTCTTCCTGTGGGGCCTCTTCTATACGCTCCCGCTGGCGAGCGGCCTGATCCAGCGCCGCGTCTTCGACACCCTGAGCGGGCGCCACCCGGCCGGACCCAACGTCTGGACCCTGATCGCGCTCTGGTTCGTCGCGCAGATTGCGCCGCTGTTCGCCTGGTATTTCGCCAACTGGGTCTACACCGCCTTCACCATCCTCTCGCGGGTGATGGTGCGCACCGACATGCTGGGGTGGATGATGTTCGCCCGCGGCCCGCGGCGGCCGCGCGGCACCGCCGGCGAGGCGCTGAGCCGCTTCCGCGACGACGTCAACGAGACCCTCGACTTCATGAACGGGTGGCCGGACACCTTCGGCCAGGCCTTGTTCGCCGTCCTGGCGCTCATCATCATGTGGGGCATCAATCGGACGGTGACGCTGGCGGCCGTGGCGCCGATGCTGCTCGTCGTCGTCATCACCCAGCGCATCACCGCCGGCATCCACAAGTACAGCCGCGTCGCGCGCGAGGCGGACGCGCGGGTCACCTCATTCGTGGGCGAGATGTTCACCGCCGTCCAGGCGATCCGGGTCGCCGCCGCCGAGCCGCGCATACTCGGCCGGCTTCAGGCGCTGAACGACGAGCGGCGCAAGACCTCGGTGCGCTATCAGATCTACGTCACCTTCCTGGATACGTTCGGGGTGGGGACCTCGAGCCTGGCGCAGGGGCTGGTCCTCTTGCTGGCGGCCGGCGTGATGCGCGACGGCCATTTCACCGTCGGCGACTTCATCCTGTTCGTGGGCTACGTCGGCCAGGTGACCTCGGCGCCGCGCTGGATGGGGCGCCTGATGGCGCGCAAGCGCACGGCCGATGTCGCGCTGATGCGGATCACGACCCTGCTGGGCGACGCGCCGGATCGCGCGGTGACGGCGGCCAAGCCGGCCAGCCCGCGCGTCGTGCCGCCTGGGCGGCCGCTGGAGGCGCTCGAGGTCCGTGGGCTGACCAGCGTCTATCCCAGCTCCGGCCAAGGCGTGCGCGACGTCGACTTCACCCTTCGCCGCGGCGAGGTCACGATCGTCACCGGCCGGGTCGGCGCGGGCAAGACGACGCTGTTGAAGGCGGTGCTCGGCCTTGTGCCGACGGATGCGGGCCAGGTGATGTGGAACGGCGTTCCCATCGACGACCCGGCCACGTTCATGACGCCGCCGCGGGCCGCCTACACCGCGCAAACGCCGCGCCTCTTCACCGAGAGCCTGCGCGACAACATCCTGATGGGGCTCGACCGTGACGACGAGCGGGTCGCGGATGCGGTGCGCCTCGCGGTGCTGGAGGACGACCTGGAGCAGATCGGCGCCGGGCTGGACACCCTGGTCGGCACGCGCGGCGTGACCCTTTCCGGCGGTCAGGTGCAGCGGTCGGCGGCCGCCCGCATGTTCGTCCGCCGGCCCGAACTGCTGGTGTTCGACGACGCTTCCAGCGCGCTCGACGTCCGCACCGAGCACACCTTCTGGGAGCGGCTGTTCGCCTCCGGCGGCTACACCGTGCTGGCGGTGTCGCATCGCCTGGAGGCCTACCGCCACGCAAGCGAGATCCTGGTGCTGGACGACGGCCGGATCGCCGCCCGCGGCACGTTGCGCGACCTGTTGCGCGACAGCGCGCTGTTCCGCGAGGTCTGGCACGAGGCGCACGCGCGCGTGGACGCCCACGAGCCGGCCGAATAGCGGCCCTCAGGCCGAGAGCTTGGCCTGGCAATAGAGGATCGCCTTGCGGGCGGTCTGCGCCCAGTCCTTCGGCGGATCGAGCGCCAGGTAGCGCTCGTAGAGGCCCATGGCCGCGCGCACGTCGCCGGCGTTCATGCGCAGCTGCGCGAGGTTGAAGACGGCGTCGGCGTACCGCGGATCGGCCTCGAGCACCCGGATCAGCTCGGCCGCCGCCTCCTCGCGCTTGCCAGAGGCCTCGAGCGCCTGGGCGAGGTTGTAGCGCGCCTCGAGGAAGCCCTCGTCCCGCTCGAGCGCCCGGCGGTAGGCCAGAACCGCCTCCTCGCGCGCGCCTTCGGCCAGGCGGATGTTCCCGAAGTTGTATGGCGCCATGGCGTCGGCCCGGTCGGCGCGAGCGGCCATGTCGTAGAGGTGCGCGGCGCGGACGAGGCGCCCTTCGGCCTCCGCCACCTGCGCCGCTTCGAACAGATCGTCGACGCCAGCCTGGTCCTCGTCCAGCGGCAGTAGCCCCTGGCCCTCGAGGCTGGTGCGGCCATCGTCCCACTCGAGGGCGGCCTCGCCGGAGGGAGTGAGCACGATCTTGTGCCGGCCCTTCGGGGCCAGGTCGCGCGCGCGCGCCAGGATGGGAACGACGTCCCCCATCGAGCGGCCGTGGGCCACGAGTTCGCCGGCGGTGCGGATCACCCCCGCGTCGCCGAAGCGGCAGCGCTCGCCGTCCAGCACGACGAGATCGAAGGCGGCCAGGATGTCGATGTCGGCGCGGCCGAGAGTCGTCGGAGCCATTGCCGTCGCTAGCGGCAGGGTCGCATCCAGGCTCCAGCGCTCGCCTGCGAGCTCGGCTGCGAACGCGCGCTCGCCGCGCACCGGGACCGCCCGCTCGCTCGCAGCGCGCAGGCGAGCCGCGAGCGCGCCGGAATCGATCAAAGCGGTTGCAAGCGCGCCGACGACCAGAAGGTCGCTCCGCCGCGTCAGGTCGCGGGCGACATGGCCGCCCAGGTATTCGACCGCCCTTTGCATGCGGTCGCGGACGCCGGAATTGAAGCGTCCGTAGAGCGCGACCGCACGATCAGCGAGGTCCATGAGCCTCCGGGCGGGGTCTTATGCCCTCTTCCTGGCCGGCGCCTTGGCAGGCGCGGCCTTCGGCGTCGCAGTCTTGGCTGATTTGGCGCCGGCCGCCACCTTCCCCATGCTGGGCGCCGGCGGCCGACGCTCCTGCTCGATCGAGGCCTTGAGGGCATCCATCAGGTTCACGACGTTGCCGCGCTCCGGCGCCTTCGAGATCACCGGCTCCCCGCCGGCGATCTTCGATTTCACCAGCGTCATCAGCGCGTCCTCGTAGCGATCGTGGAATTCCTCCGGCTCGAAGGTGGTCTTCTTCGAGGCGATGATCTGCTGCGCCATGGCCAGCATGTCGGGGTCGATCTTGACCTTCAGCTTGTCGAGCGCGCTGGAGGGCTCGCGGATCTCCCTGGCCGCACGCAGCGTGACCAGGCGAAAGCCGTCGGTGATCGGCTCGATCTCCACCAGCCGCTCGCGGCCGGACAGCACGATCTGGGCGAGCGCCACCTTCTTGGCCTTCGTCATCGCCTCCAGGATGACCGCGAAGGTCTCCTCGGCGATGGGGCCATCCGGCGCCAGATAGTAGGTCGAGTCCTGATAGATCGGGTCCACGTCGCCGGAGTCCACGAACCCTTGTATGTCGATGGTCTTCGAGGACTCGATCTCGACCGCCTCCATCTCCTCGTTCGTGACCACGACGTAGCGGTCCTTCTCGAACTGGTAGCCCTTGACGAGGTCGGCGCGATCCACCTCGCCCAGCTCGGGGTCGTGGTAGCGCATCTGCACGCGGTTCAGCGTGTCCTTGTGCAGCATGTTGAAGGAGATCTTCCCGGCGGTGGCGGACGTGGCCGGATAAAGCTTCACCGGGCACGCGACCAGCGACAGCTTCAAGTAACCTTTCCAGTAGGCCCTACCGGCCATTGGCAACACCCCTTCAAGTCTTCATGCCGACGTCACGACGCATCTTCGGCGTTATCTTGACGGCGCTGGACGATAGCTCATCCCACGGGTTCCGAGCCAGCGTCTCTATACGCCTCGGAAGGTTAAGACGGTTGAAAGCATCTCCGCCCGACAGCGCGCGCAGCTCCTCCCACTCGATCGGCGTTGCGACCGGGAAGTTCTCCTTGGCGCGCAGCGAGTAGGAGGAGACCGCGCTGGCGCCGCGGGCGTTGCGCAGGTAGTCGATGTAGATCTTCCCGCGCCTCGCCTGCTTGGAGACGTTGGCGGTGAACAGCGTTGGGCTGTCGGCCGCCGCGACGCGCGCAACCGCTTCGGCGAAGCCTTTCACCAGCGGCCAGTCGTGGCCGCCTTGAAGCGCCAGCACCAGGTGCACGCCCTTGCCGCCGGTGGTGCGCAGGAACGGCGTAAAGCCCATGGCGACCAAGCGCTCACGCAGCACCTCGGCCCCGTCGCAGACGCGCCGCCATGGCAGGCTCTCGTCGGGGTCGAGGTCGAGGACGATCCTGTCCGGGTGCTCGGGGTCGTCGATGTGGCAGCCCCAGAGATGGAACTCGATCGCCCCGAACTGGGCCAGCGCCAGATAGCCGCGCGGCTCGGTGACGGCGATGAAGGCGGCGCGCTCCTCCTCGTCGGCGAGCTCGATCGTGACGACCCCCTCGGGCAGGCCATGGAAGGCGTGCCGCTGGTAGAAGCAGTCCTTCCGTTGGCCCGTCGGGCAGCGAAAGATGGTGACCGGACGCCGTAGGAACTCCGGCAGCAGCCAATCCCCGACGCGGGCGTAGTGCAAGGCGATGTCGAGCTTGGTGACGCCGCTGCCGGAGAAGATCTCCCGCTCGGGGTTGGTCAGGTGGATGGCGGCGAGGTCGCGGTCGCTGACCAGCTTCGGCGTCGCCGCGCGCTTCGGCTTGGCGGGCTTGCGCTCGGAGAGGCCCATGAAGACCGGGGCTCGCGGCGCGCCCCCTGTGGAGCGGCTGCGGTAGCCCACCTCGACATTCCAGCGCGGCTCCACGAAGTGCGCGCCCGGGGTCTTGGGGATGGCGACGGCCGCATCCTTCCGCTCGACCGGCGCGAGCTGGGCAAAGAGCTCGCGCGCCTTCTCGTCGCCGATGCCGGAGCCCACCTTGCCGCGGAAGACCAGCTCGCCGTCCTCCTCCTCGGCGATGAGGAGGGACGAAGCGGCCTTGGGCATGTTGGAGAGGAAGCCGACCACCACGAAGGTCGCCACGTCCACACGCTTGACCTTCACCCAACTGGCCGAGCGGGTCTGCACGTAGCGGGAGTCCGCCTTCTTCGAGACGATGCCCTCGAGCCCCATCCGGCTCGCCTGGGCGAACAGCGCGTCGCCGTCGCCGGCGATGTGCTCGCTGAACTGGATGGGCGAGCTTGCGTCGATCAATGGGTCGATGAGACCGATCAGCGCCGCCTTGCGATCGACGAGCTTGGCCGCCGAGAGGTCGTACCCGTCGAGATAGACGAGATCGAAGGCGAAATAGGTCATTGCGTGGCTGTCGCCGGCCGAGAGCGCCTGTTCCAGGAGATCGATGGACGTCATGCCGCGCGGGTCCTGGACCACGACCTCGCCGTCGAGGATCGCGCTCTTGCAAGGCAGCTTCTCGAACGCCTTGGCGAGCGCCCGGTAGCGGTTCGTCCAGTCGTGGCCGTTGCGCGTGATCAGCGTGACGTTGCTGGCGTCGACGAACACGAGCGTACGGTAGCCATCGTACTTGATCTCGTGGATCCAACCCTCGCCGCGCGGCGCCGCGTCGGCGGTCGACGCAAGCTGGGGCCGCCATTTGGCCGGCATTGGGGCGGCGACCGCGCCGGCGATCTTCGCCGCCGCGATGCGCTTGGCGGCGGGGCGCGGCGGCGGTGGCGGCTCGTCGACCGGGCGGCCGGTTACCACGCTGTTCGGCTGCGCCTCCAGCACGTCGTACTCGTCGAGTGAGCGGGCGGCGGGATCGCGCTCCTTGATCAGGAGCCAATTGGTCGGGTCGTCCTTCAGGCGGACGAGGGTCCAGCCGCCGCTGAGCTTCTCGCCGAGCAGGCGAAACTTGATCTCGCCGTCTGCCAGGCCGCGCTCCGGATCCTTCAGCGTCACGTAGCGGCCGCGGTCCCAGACGATGACCGTGCCCGCGCCGTAGTTGCCCTTCGGGATGCGGCCCTCGAAGCTCGCGTAGTCCATCGGGTGGTCTTCGACGAGCTTTGCGAAGCGGCGGACCTTCGGATCGAGGCAGGGGCCCTGCGGCACCGCCCAGCTCTTCAACGCTCCGCCCATCTCGAGGCGCAGGTCGTAGTGCATCTGCGTGGCATGGTGTTTCTGGATGACGAAGATCGGCTCGTCCGACGCCTCGCCGCCGCTCGGCTCCGGCGTCTCCGCGAAACGCCGCTTGGCGCGGTACTTCTCCAGGCTGCCCGCCATGCCGCCAGCATGCCGCCCCGCGGGCCTGGCGTCGAATCCTGCGGCGTCCACCGCTATGCTGGCGGGCCACGGACGCCGAAGAGATCAAGATCCCGATCGAGGGAGCGGAGGCGGTCTCGGGCCTCTGGCAGGCGCCGCCTGGCGCCCGCGCCTGCCTGGTCCTTGCCCACGGCGCCGGCGCCGGCATGCGGCATCGCGCGATGGGGGCGATCGCGCACGGGCTGAACGACCGCGGCGTCGCGGTGCTGCGGTACCAATTCCCCTACATGGAGAAGGGCGGCAAGCGGGTGGACGCGCCAGCGGTCGCACACGCCGCGGTCCGCGCCGCCGTCGCCGAAGCGGGGCGCCGCGCCGGCGCTACGCCCCTGTTCGCGGGCGGCAAGTCGTTCGGCGGGCGCATGACGTCCCAGGCGCAGGCGCTGGGTCCCTTGCCCAACGTTCGCGGCCTCGTCTTCTTCGCCTTTCCGCTGCACCCAGCCGGAAAGGCCTCGATCGACCGCGCCAGGCATCTCGAGGACGTCGGTCTTCCGATGCTGTTCCTGCAGGGGACCAAGGATCTGCTTGCGGATCGCACCCTGCTCGAAGGGGTCGTTTCCCGCCTGGGCAAACGCGCCACGCTGAAGCTGGTCGACGACGCCGACCACAGCTTCCATGTCCCCGCGAAAGTCGGCCGCAAAGACTCAGAGGTGCTGGCCGAGATCCTCGACGCCGTCCTCGCCTGGATGCAGGCTTTGCGATGACGCTCGTAGTGGCCGTGCTTGGAACCAATCCTTACCTATGCGCGGTTGGACACCGGGCGTAGCCGCGCCGGAAGCGACAGGGACGGGCTCTGATGGCGAACAGCTCACGCGATTGGATGT
>DATGIN010000239.1:0-5149 GCA_035295705.1 Caulobacteraceae bacterium | reverse complement strand
TCCTGGTGCGGGAGGGCTTCCTCAGCCTGGGTCCGAAGCCTAAGCCGTCCAACGGCGGCTGAGCGGCGGGCCGACCCATGACGGTTCGCTCGCTGGCGTTCAACGTCGTCTTCTATCTTTGGACGCTCGCCACCTTCGTCGTCACGCTGCCGGTGCTGCTGGCCGGCCCCTACCCGCTCGCCCAGGCCACGCTGCGTCTTTGGGCCAAGTCGGTGACCTGGCTCTTGCGCACGCTCGGCGGCGTGCGCGTCGAAGTGCGCGGCGGCGAGAACATACCCTTGGGGCCCGGCCTGGTTGCACCGAAGCACCAGTGCATGTTCGACATCTTCGGCACGATGGGCCTGTTGCCGGCCGGTTGCTACGTGCTGCGCAAGGAGCTCACGCGAATTCCCATCTTCGGCTGGTGGGCGTGGAAGGGGCGCATGATCGTGATCGATCGCGAGGGGCTGGCGCCGGCGCTGAGGCGGATGTTGCGCGATGCGCGCGAGCGGCTGGCCGAGGCGCCGCGCCAGATCGTCATCTTCCCGGAAGGCACCCGCCGCAAGCCGGGCCACGCGGGCGACTACCTGCCAGGAGTCGCCGCCCTCTACCGGGACATCGGCCTACCCTGCACGCCCGTGGCGCTCAACTCTGGCGTCCATTGGCAGAAGGGGGGCCTGGTGCTGCGGCCGGGGACCATCGTGTTCGAATTCCTGCCGCCGATTCCGCCGGGGCTGAAGCGCGATCAGTTCATGCAGGCCCTTGAGTCGCGCCTGGATGCGGCCGCCAACGCTTTGCTCGCCGAGGGGATCTAAGCGGCGCCGGCCTCGAGCGCCTCCACGCGCCCAAGCAGCCGTTCCATGGCGCGGTCGGCGACGCCTTCGTCGCGCAGGTGGCCGACGAGGTCGCGGAGGTAGTCGACGTTGCGCCCGGACAGTCCGCTGGCCCCGGCGATCAGGCGCGCCTGCTCCTCGAAGGTCAGATCGCCGGCCCATTGCGGGTGCCTGCGGTCGGAGAGGAAGACCAGGGCCCGGACCAGCGCGCCTGAATCGAGCCGAACGTGCGCCCAGGCTTCGAAATAGGTCTCGGTCGGCTGCTCTCGCTCCTGCAGGTAAGCGTAGACCTGCGGCCAGTCCGCCGGCGCGATGCGATAGGCGACGCCGCGGACGGCGCCGCCCTTGGCCAGCCCCAGCACCAGCCCGCGCCGCTCGGGCGTGCCGCGGTGGTGAACCGAGTAGATGCAGAAGGCGCGGCGGCGACCGTGGGCGATGGCGGGCCGACGCTCGGCGAACGGAAACCCGGGACGCCACATCAGCGAGCCGTATCCGAACACCCAGCGCTCGCCCGCCGCCGACTCGAGCCGCTCGTCGCCCATCGGCTCCGCTTAGCGCAAAGCAGCGGCTATTGCGCCTGGGCGACCAATCTCTATGGTCGCGCGCCTTCCAATCAAGGGACGGAACGCCTTGCACGCGAAGTCGCCATCGCTGGACGCCGTTCGGGCCAGGATCGACGCTGTCGATGCTGCGCTGGTGCGCCTGGTCGACGAGCGCGCGGCGCTTGCCCGGGAGGTCGCTGAGGCCAAGCGCGCCGCCGGCGAGCAGCTCGCGCTGGGCTTGCGCCCGGCGCGCGAAGCGGCGCTGATCCGCGCCCTGCTCGCAACGCCGGGCCGCACGGCGTCGGCTCAACTCGTGGTGCGTCTTTGGCGCGAGTTCATCTCCGACAGCCTCGTGCAGCAGGGGCCGTTTCACCTCGCGGTCTGGGGTGGCGCGCAACCGGCGCACACGGTCGAGATCGCGCGCCTGCGTTTCGGGGCCGGCCCACCGATCGAGCAGGCGGCGAGCGCCGAGGCCGCGCTCGGCGAGGCAAGGGCCCCCGGCGGCGTCGCGGTCCTGACGCTCGGCGGTGGCGAGGCCTGGTGGGAGCGGCTTGTTGGCGAGCGCGAGCTCAACGTGTTCGCTACGCTGCCTTGCCTGAAGAGCCTTGGGCCGCAGTCCGCGCTCGCCGTCGCCAAGGTTGCGCTCGAGCCGACCGAGAGCGACGAGACCTACTGGGTGACCGACGCCGCCGAGCCCTCGTCGCAGATCGAGCTGCACCTCGCGCGCGAAGGCGTCCGCGCGCGCAAGATCGCCGAGGCCGGAGGATCACGCCTCTTTGCGCTCGCCGGATACTTCGGCCGCGACGATCCCAAGCTCCGCCGCGCGCCCGGCGGCAAGACCGGCGTGATCGGCTCTGCGCCGACGCCGTTCGACCTCTGAGGCGGCTTCCCCGGCCATGGACGCTCCTCTCGAACGGTTCGCCGCCGACCATCCGCTAGCGAAACCGGGCATCGACCAGATCGAGGCCTATGTCCCCGGCAAGGCGAAGGCCGAGGGCGTCGCCCATCCGGTGAAGCTCTCGTCGAACGAGAACATCCTGGGCTCGAGCCCGAAGGCGCTCGAGGCGTACGCAGCGGCGGCGGCCTCGCTGAACCTCTACCCGGACAGCCGCACGATGGCGCTTCGCGAGGCCGTCGCGGCGCGCTACCGGCTCGAGCCCGAACGTCTGGTTTTCGGCTGTGGCACCGACGAGATCCTCGGGCGGCTGGTGCAGCAGATCTACCTCGAGCCTGGGGACAACATCATCCAGGGCGAATACGGCTTCGGCGCCTACGGCATCGGCGCTCGCGCCTGCCAGGCGGAGGTGAGGTTCGCGCCGGAGCCGGACTTGCGGCTCGACGTGGACGAGATGCTGGCGCTGGTGGACGAGCGGACTCGGTTGGTGTTCGTGACCCAGCCGTCCAATCCCACGGGGACCTGGCTGACCGCGGACGAGATCGAGCGCCTGCACGCCGGTCTCCCCAACGCGGTGATGCTGGTGGTCGACGGCGCCTACGCGGAATTCTGCACCGACCCCCGCTTCACCGACGCCCTCGATCTGGCGCGAACGGCCCGCAACATCATCGTCACGCACACCTTCTCGAAGATCTTCGGGCTGGCGGCGCTGCGCATCGGCTGGGGCTACGCGCCCATCGAGGCGGTCGAAGCGATCGAGCGCATCCGCCTGCCGTTCAACACCTCGATTCCGGGCCAGCAGGCGGCGATCGCCGCGCTCGGCGACGATGCGTTCCTGGCCGAGTCGCTGGCGCTGGTCGAGCGCTGGCGCCCATGGCTGACGCAGCAGCTGAGCGGGCTCGGCCTGGACGTCGTCCCATCGGGCGCCAACTTCGTCCTCGTGCGGTTTCCGGCCGGCCAGAGCCACACTGCCGCGGAGGCTGAGGCGTTCCTGGCCCGCAGGGGCTACATCGTGCGCGGCGTCGCCAACTATGGCTTGCCCGACTGCCTGCGGATCACGATCGGCCTGGAAGCGCACAACCGCGCCGTGGTCGAGGCGCTGGCCGAGTTCCTGGGACGCAGCGCGCGATGAGCGAGGCCGTCGTCGGCCGGCTGGCCGTCCTCGGCTGCGGCCTGATCGGATCCTCGATCGCGCGCGCGGCGCGCGGCGGCGCGGCGGCAGAGATCGCCGTCTACGACGCCAGCCCGGACGTGCGCGAGCGGGTCACCTCGCTCGGCATCGCCGATGCGGTGACCGATACGGCGGCCGACGCGGCGGCCGGGGCGGACCTGGTGATCGTCGCAACGCCCCCGGCCGCGATCGGCGAGGCCGTGGCCGCGGCCGCGAAGGGCCTTCGGCCGGGCGCCATCCTGTCCGACGTCGGGTCCGTGAAGGCCGCGGTCGCCGAAGCGATGGCGGCGGCTGCGCCAGAGGGCGTCCACGTCGCGCCGGCGCATCCGATCGCGGGCACCGAGCAGTCGGGGCCGGAGGCGGGCTTTGCGACCCTGTTCCAGAACCGCTGGACCGTGATCTGCCCGCTGGAGTCAGACGATCCGGCTTATGCGTCGGCGGTCGATCGCCTCACGGCCTTCTGGCAGGCGCTGGGATCGAACGTGGAGCTGATGGATGCCCGCCACCATGACCTGGTGCTGGCGGTGACGTCGCATCTGCCGCACCTGATCGCCTACAACATCGTGGGCACCGCCGCCGACCTCGAGGAGGTCACCGAAGGCGAGGTGATGAAGTACTCCGCGGGCGGCTTTCGCGACTTCACCCGCATCGCCGCGTCCGATCCGGTGATGTGGCGCGACGTCTTCCTTCTGAACCGCGACGCGGTCCTTGAGACCCTGGGCCGCTTCACCGAGGACCTGCAGGCCCTCTCGCGCGCCATCCGCTGGGGCGAGGGGGACAAGCTGGAGGCGCTCTTCACCCGCACGCGGGCGATCCGCCGCGGGATCATCGCCGCCGGTCAGGAAAGCGCAGAGCCGAACTTCGGGCGCGACCGCAAATAGCCGCCCGCCTCACGACCGTCAGTAGTGGTCGTGATCGTGCTCCCAGTGATCGTGATCGTGGTCGTGGTCCCAATCGTGGTCCCATCCGCCGTGCGAGCACTGATCGAGCACTTCCTCGCGCAGGCGCCGCTCGCTCCACGCATCCTGCCGCGAGACGCCGACGCACCACTCGTAATGATGCCGCCAATCCGACGACCAGCGCGAGAAGTCGTGAATCCGGTCCATGCAGCGGTGGTGCTCCTGCGCTTCGCGATACTGATTGACCGCCGAGCGCGCATAGTCGCGGCAGAAGTCAGGATCGGCGGCGCGCGCGGAGACGGCGAGGCCGGAAACGCTGATCAACGCCGCGCCGAGCACGGCGATGCGAAGGGACTTGAGCATGGTGTCTCCCCGGGGTGGCTTCCTCGATGGCGAGCTTGACGCTAGGCCGGCTTCGATTGCAAGCCTGAAACGAAACGGCAAAGTTCGCGTCGCAATCGCCCTGAGGCGCAGGCGCGCGGGGCCTTGGTCAGCCCAGGTGCGAGCCCACGGCCTCGATGGCCTCGACCAGTCCCATTCGTTCGATCTGCACCCCGTCGGGCAGGCCGGAGAACAGCCGGCTGGGCGCGGCCGCATCGAGCATCACGAACACGCCGCGGTCGTCCGCTCGGCGGATGAGCCGCCCGAACGCCTGGGCGATGCGGGCGCGGGCGAGGGCGTCGTCGTAGGCCTTGCCGCCGAAGCGGCCCCTGCGGGCTTTGTGCAAGAGGTCCGGCCTGGGCCAGGGGATGCGGTCGAACACCAGAAGGCGGAGCGAGCGGCCGGGAACGTCGACGCCGTCGCGCACCGCGTCGGTGCCCAAGAGGCAG
>DATGIN010000238.1:0-22584 GCA_035295705.1 Caulobacteraceae bacterium | reverse complement strand
GATGGCGAGCGCGCTGGTTCGCACCGGCCGGCGGCTGGCGGACGTGATGAACGCTCCCTGGATCGTCGCCAACGTCGAGCGGCCCAACCGGCCGGCGCGCGACCCGCAAAGCCCGCGTCGCGTGGCCGAGGCGCTCAAGCTGGCCGAGCAGCTGGGCGGCTCGACGGTGGTGCTGACCGGCGACGACCTGCCCGACACGGTGCTCGGCTACGCCGGACGCAACAACATCACGCAGATCGTGGTCGGCAAGTCGCGCGACTCGCTCTGGAAGGTGCTCGTGGGCCGATCGTTGGCCAACGCGTTGCTGCACCAGTCCGGCGGCGCCGCCCTCCATTTCGTCACCGGCGGCACGCCCGAGCGCGAAGCCGTCGAGCCGGCCGCGCACGCGCCCCGCGAGCGTCGTTGGTGGCGTGGCTACCTCGTGGCGGCCGGCATGGTCGCAGCCGCCAACGGCGTCGCCTTCATCCTGGACCAGCTGCACGCGGGCGGCGCCGATCTTGGGATGGTCTTCCTGGCGGGGGTGCTCGGTGCCGGCCTCGCCTATGGCCTGAGGCCGGCCCTGGCCGCGGCCGGTCTGGCAATCGTGACCTACAACTACTTCTTCCTCGAGCCGCGCTTTTCCTTCGTCATCGGTCATCCGACCGACGTCTTCACCTTCGCGGTCTTCATCGCGGTCGCCGGCGCGGCGGGCTGGCTTTCCGGACAGGTGCGCGACCAGGCGGGGCTCTCGGCCCGGCGCGCGTCGGCGGTGACGGCACTGCTCGCCGCGAGCCGACGCCTCTCGGCGGCCAGCAGCCAGGACCAGACCGCCCAGGCGCTGGCGGAACAGGCCTCGGCGGCGGCTGGCGGCGGCGCGGTCGTGCTGTTGCCGAAGGACAATGACCTCGAGCAGATCGCCAGCGCCCCGACGCCGGCGCCCCTCAACGCGGGCGCGATGACGGCGGCGCGCTGGGCCTGGGACAAGGGCGAGGCCGCCGGCGCGGGCACCGGAACTTTGCCGCAGGTGGGCTGGACCTTTTGGCCCCTGGTTGGTCTCCGCGGCCGCGCCGGCGTCGCCGGCGTCGAGCCAAACCCGCTGACGGGTCCCGACGAGGAGCGGCTGCTGGCGGCGCTGCTCGACCAGGGGGCTGTGGCGCTCGAGCGGGCGGAGCTCGCCACCGCGACGGTCGAGAACGAGGCGCTGCGGCGCTCCGACAAACTGCGCGCGGCGCTGCTGAACTCGATCAGCCACGACCTTCGCACGCCGCTCTCGACGGTGCTGGGCGCGGCGACCACGCTGATCGACTACGGCAAGACGCTGAAGCCCGACGTGCGCGCCGACCTCCTGGTCTCGATCCGCGAGGAGGCGGAGCGGCTGAATCGCTACGTCGGCGACCTGCTCGACATGACGCGGCTCGAAGGCGGCGCGCTGAAGACGAGGGCCGAGCCTACCGACGCGCGCGAAGTTCTCGATGCGGCGATCGGGCGGGTGAGCCGACGCCTCGAGGCGCGCAAGCTGGAGCGCGACTATCCGGACGCGCTGAGCACGGTGGAGGCCGACCCCGGTCTGCTCGAGCAGGCCGTCGTCAACATCCTGGAAAACGCGATCGCATACAGCCCGGACAATTCCAGGATCGAAGTCGCGGCGTATGAAGACCGTTCCAAGGTCGTGGTCTCGATCGAGGACGAAGGCCCCGGCATTCCGCAGGCCGATCTCGAGCGCATCTTCGAGAAATTCCGCTGCTTCGAGGAGCCGACCGATCGCGTGCGCAGCGAGCGCAAGGGCGCCGGGCTTGGCCTCTCCATCGCCAAGGGGTTCGTCGAGGCGATGGGCGGTCAGATCGCGGCCGCGAGCCCCCTGATCGCCGGTCGCGGAACCCGCGTCCTGATCAGCCTGCCGAAGTCGACGCCGACCCACCGGCTGCTGCTCTGAGCATGCCGGCGCACCGGCCCCGCATCCTGGTCGTCGACGACGAGCCGCAGATCCATCGGTTCCTCAAGCCGGCGCTGGAAGCGGCGGGTTACGAGCCGGTGCGCGCCGACACCGGCGCCCAGGCTCTGCAGACGCTCGCCCAGCGCCCGCCAGACGCGGTGGTGCTCGACCTCGGGCTGCCCGACCTCGACGGCAAGGATACGCTCACCCGGGCCCGCGCCTTCTATGACGGCCCGATCGTCATCCTGTCGGCGCGCGACATGGAGATGGAGAAGATCGAGGCGCTGGATCTCGGCGCCGACGATTACGTCGAGAAGCCATTCCACGTCGGCGAGCTCCTGGCGCGCCTGCGTGTCGCCATGCGGCATGCGCTCAATCGGGCCGGCGCGCCCGCCGTGGTGCGCGCCTGCGACATCGAGCTCGATCTGGTGAAGCGACTCGTCAGCCGCGGCGGGCAGCCGGTCCGCCTGTCGCCGCGCGAGTACGACCTCTTGGCCGCACTGGCGGCAGGCGGTGGAAAGGTCATGACTCACCGCCAACTGCTGACCGCCGTCTGGGGCCCCGCCAACGCCGAGGACGTGCAGTACCTGCGCGTCTTCATGGGTCACCTCAGACAGAAGCTGGAGGCCGACCCTGCAAGGCCCCGCGTTCTGGTCACCGAGCCGGGCGTCGGCTACCGCCTGATGGTCGACGACCGCAGCTAGCTAGGACCCGAAGGGCCGGTCAGTACGGACTATAGGGCGGCGTTGCGTAGTAGCCGGGGCCGTAGCTGTAATAGTCGCCGTCGTAGTCGCCGCGGCTGCCGAAGTCGCGCTCCCACGCGCCGGCTCCATAGCGGTCGTCGTACGCCTCGGGATGGGTCGCGTAGTAGCGCTCCCAGGCGCCGGCGCCGAACTGCGCATCGTAGGCCTCGCGGTCCCGCTCGTAGCGATAGCGTGCGCCCTGGTAGGCCTCGCGTCTGGCCTGGTAGGCCTGCTGCTGATCCTGGTAGCGCTGCTGCTGCGACTCGTAGCGGCTGCGGTCCTGCTGATACTGCTGCTGCTGCTGGTCGTTGTACTGCTGCTGTTGCTGATACTGCTCGTACTGCTGCTGCTGGCTGTTGTCGTACTGGCCGTAGTCCGGGGTCTGATTGTACTCCTGCGGCGGGTT
This sequence comes from Caulobacteraceae bacterium, assembly GCA_035295705.1. Lineage (GTDB taxonomy): Bacteria > Pseudomonadota > Alphaproteobacteria > Caulobacterales > Caulobacteraceae > Poindextera. Next base: position 19,523 of record DATGIN010000238.1, on the reverse strand, counting down.
CTGATAGCCGGAGTCGTTATCGGGGTAGCTCTGGTCCCCATACGCTTGGGCGTGGGCGAGCCCGGCGACGCCCATGAGCAACGCGGCCGCGAGACCGGCGCCCACTGTGGCCTTGATCATCTGAATCTCCATCCCTTGTGCGGCTGACGGCCGGGCCGGCCGCCGCCCGCGCTCGACAGGGAACGCGGGGTCAGGCGGCCGGTTGCAAGCGTCGCCGCTCGCGCGATGGGGCCGAGACCTAGGGGCGCACGTCCCAGGTCGGCGCCTCGGGATAGCCTTCCGGCACGACCTTACCGGACCACACCAGATAGCCGTATTCGTCGGTCGCCGATGGCCGGGCAGGCCCGCAGCCGCAGTCGCCCAGCCAGTGCTCTCCCTGCGTCCAAGACTGCTCACGCTCGACCTCATGGACACCCCAGCGGTCCATCCCCGCATCCCGATGCAGCCCGCGGTCGCGCTCGGCGTACTCGCGGTCGTTCCACCCGCGCCGATCCTCGTCCTCGTGATGCACCGCGCCGTCGACGTAGGCGCGCCGCTCGAAGGACATGTCGGGGCCTTCGTGCTCGTAGCGCATCCCCCGATCGGCGTAACCGCGCCCCTGATCCTCGAACATGCGGCGGCCCGCATCGGCGCCACGCCAGCCCTCGTCGCGCGCCCGCCACCCCTCGTCGCGGTCGCCGCAGCGGTCGCCCTCGCAGCGCTCATGGTCGCGCCATTCGCCGGCGTCTGCGCGGCGTTCGATCCGAGCCGTCCGCTCTTCGATCGGCGGAGCGATCCGCGCCTCGTCGCACCGGGACGCCGCGTGGCCGCGGTGATGCATCATGTGACCCGCGTGGTGGTGCATGGCCGCCAGCGAGCACTCGTTGACCGACACGGTCGTGGCCTCCCGCTCGTCGCTCCACCCGTGCGCGGCGGCCGCAACCGCGACCAGGGCGCCGACGGCGACGACGGCCGAAATGAGGGGAATGCGCATGGGTTTTCCTCGCAAGAACAATGGGTCGAGCGTCATATTAACCATTCGCTCGAGCCGCGAACCCGAATTCTCCCAGCGGGGGAAGAGCGTCGGTGGGCCGGGAGCTTGCGCCGCAGACGCCGCCTCTCTAAGCCTCGCCATGCCCCTCGAAGCGGGCATCAAGAGAGGCGCTGCCGTTGGCGGTCGAGGCGATCATCTGGGACTTCGGCGGCGTGTTCACCACTTCGCCGTTCGAAGCCTTCAATCGCTACGAGGCCAAGCGTGGCCTGCCGAAGGACTTGATCCGCACCATCAACGCCACCAACCCGCACGCGAACGCATGGGCGCTGTTCGAGCGCGCCGAGATCGACGCCGCGGGCTTTGACCGCAAGTTCGCCGAAGAAGCCGCCGCGCTCGGCCACGCGGTGCGCGGCGCCGACGTCCTTCCCTTGCTGGCGGGCGACGTGCGGCCCCGGATGGTCGAGGCGCTGAAGACCTGCAAGCAACACTTCAAGGTGGGCTGCATCACGAACAACATGGCCGGCAACGGCCGCGGGCCCGGAATGGCGGCGACGGCCGACGGCGAGAGCCGAACCGGCCACATCATGCTGATGTTCGACGCCATTATCGAAAGCTCGAAGGTCGGCGTCCGAAAGCCCGACCCGCGCATCTACCAGATGATGTGCGAGTTGCTGGACGTCGAGCCGAAGGCGTGTGTCTACCTCGACGATCTCGGCGTGAACTGCAAACCGGCCGCCCAGCTCGGCATGGTCGCGATCAAGGTCGAGACGGAGGCGCAGGCGCTGTCCAGGCTTGCCGAAGCCACCGGTTTGAGCTTCTAGGGCGCCATGGCCTCGCCCCCGACCATCCCGGCGTCGCAGGCAGCCGCCCAGCTGGGCGGCTGGACCGCGGCGGACGGCCGCGAGGCGATCACCAAGGGGTTCAAGTTCGCCGACTTCAACACCGCCTTCGCCTTCATGACCCGCGTGGCGCTGGCGGCGGAGAAGATGGACCATCACCCCGAGTGGTCGAACGTGTACAACCGCGTCGAGATTCTGCTGGCCACACACGAGTCCGGCGGAGTCACCGAGCGCGACATCCGTCTGGCCAAGCTGATCGACGCCGCAGCGAAGGCCGCGGGCGGCTGAGCCGCACCAGCGCCGCCTGATGCGCACGTGCGATGTCGCGGTGGTCGGCCTCGGGCTCATGGGGGCGGCGGCCATGCGGGCGCTCGCCGCACGGGGCGCCGACGTCCTGGGGTTCGACCCGCTTCGCATCGGCGAGCCCCGCGGCTCGTCGCACGGATCGTGCCGCGTCTTCCGCCGGTTCAATTTCGAGAGCCCGGCCTACACCAGGCTCAGCGACCGCGCCTTCTTGGGCTGGCGCGAGCTCGAGGCCGAATGCGGGCGCAGCCTCTTGCTGCCTTGCCCCGTCCTCGAGGCCGGGCCGCCCGGCTCGGCGCTCGTCGCCGCGTCTCGCTCCGCGGCCGCCGCCGCCGGCGCCGCCGGCGCCGCCAGCAACGACCTGACCGGCGCCGAGGCGAACGCCGTCTATTCCGCGCTCGACTTGCCCGCCGACTGGGATGTGGTCGTACAGGACAGCGGCGGCATCCTGCTCGCCGAGGAAGCGCTTCGGGCGCTGCGCGCGCCGGTCGCCGAGCGCATCGTCGAGGCCGCCGTGCGGATCGAACCCGGCGCCGACGGCGTCGCGGTGACGACCGGGGCCGAGACCGTGCTCGCGCTAAAGGTCGTCGTGGCGGCTGGTCCCTGGATCGCGCAGCTGGTTCCGCGGCTTGCGCCGGTGGTGCGGATCGTGCGCCATACGGTCGGCTGGTTCCGTCCACAGGCGCCATCGGCCGCCGCATACGGCCGCCTGCCGATCTTTCTGCTCGAGGCGCCGCAAGGAGTCGTCTACGGCTTCCCGGACTTCGAGGGCCGCGGCGTCAAGGCCGGCGGCCACCACGGCCTCGACCGCATCGTCGGCCCCGACGCGTGGGGCCCGCCGCCGAGCGACGCCGAGCTCGAGCCGGTGCGGTCAACCCTCGAGCGGCTGATGCCAGGGGCCGCCGGGCCGATCGTCGAGCGCGACGTCTGCCTCTACACCAACACCATCGCCGCGGACGTGCGGCCCGACGGCGGCGAGGAGTTCATTATCGACCGGCTGCCGGCCGATCCGCGGTTGGTCGTGATCTCGGCCTGCTCGGGCCACGGCGCCAAATTCGCCACCGTCGTCGGCGAGATGGCCGCCAACCTGGCGCTGGAGCCGGACTATCGCGCCGACCCGGCCTTCCGCCTCGACCGATACTCGGCTTTCGCTAGTTGACCAGCATCGCGCCCAAGAGCACGCGCGCGCCGGGCTGGCCGAGCATCCGGTCGGTCTCGCGTTGCAAGGTCATCGACAGGAAGTCGGCGTCGGGCGGCGCCCCTGGGCTGAGCGAATAGACGTACGACTGCAGCAGCTGCACGTAGGCCGCGCGCAGGCGCGGCTCGATCAGGTTCACCTTGGCGCGCAGGGCGGCGTTCGGGACGTCGACGCCGGCGTCCACGGTCAGCACGCCCCGGCGGCCGTTGCTCTTGATGACCGTCGCGGTGATCGTGGCGAACTGGATGTAGCTCAGCCCGCCCCCTTTCTTCTTCTGCTCTTGCTGCTGCGCGGCCGCGACCGACGGCGCGACCGCGGCGGCGAGGGCGATGAGGGCAAGCTGGCGGCGATTCATGGCCGCAGCTTTGCGCGCCAGCCGTTGACGCCGGCTTTACGTGGGCGCGCCCGGCGGCGCGCGGTTACGAAGATGAACGGCGCCTGAGCGCTTCAGTTCAGGGCCGCTTCAGCGCCGCTCGATCAGGATGCCCGGCAGTTTCGAGAAACCTTCGCGGTGGTCGCGAGCGGCTCGAACCAATGAGAGCGAAAGAAAGACGCATCGTCACCATGCACAGCAAGCTGAAAGCCCTGCTCGGCGCCTGCGGGATCGCGGTCGCGATCGCCGGCACGGCGGGCGCCGCCCAGGCCAAGACCCCCTGGCAGGCGCATCACCCGTGGCGGGTTGAGGTCAACCACCGACTCGCCATCCAGAACCATCGCATCAACGTCGAACGCCGCGATGGCCGCATCACGGCCGCTCGGGCGCATCGCCTGCACTTCGCCGATGCGCGCGTCCTCGCGCAGGAACGCTGGTTCGCCCGCCACCACGGGACGCACCTCACGCGGGCCGAGCACATGCGGCTGAACCACGAAGAGAACCGCATCAGCCATCGCATCGGCTAGCCCGATCCGATCGTCATGACCTCTCCCCCGGAATCCTCCGGGGCAGCCGGTCAGCCACGAGCGCATTCCAGCCCCAGTGTTCGTGGGTCCCCCGTCCCTGCCGGTCCTCGCCTGACCGGCCGGGCGGGGGATGACGTTATCTAGCTTCTGGCGCCGAAGGGGACGATCGTTCGCCCGAAAGCGGTGTTCGCCGTGATGGCGAAGCTGCCGTAGATGGCGAGCACGCCGCACAGCACCCCCAGGTACCCACCCCACTTGTGCAGCATCGGCGACGGGAGCGCCGCGCCAAGCCCGAGCAGCAGGAAGGTCACCCACAGAGTCATGAAGACCGCGAACACCACCCAGGAGACGCGGTAGGCCGAAACCGTGAGATAGGCCGTGAGGACCCCCCAGAGGATAAGCGCCACGCCCGTCGTGGCGCCCGCGCCGCTGGTGTCGATCACGCCGAGCTTGGCAAGGATGCCCAGCAGCGCGAACCACCACCAGAAGGCGCCGTAGCTCAGGAAGGCCGTCATCCCGAACGTGTTGCCCAGGCGAAACTCAAGCAGGCCGGCGATGATCTGGATCAGCCCGCCGTAGGTGAGCGCAAGCGGAACAACGACGGCCTCGCCCTGCGCCGGCAGCAGCCCGGCGTTGGTCAGGCTCAAGAGAACCGTCGTCATCCCAAAGCCGACGAGACCTAGCGCGGCCGGGTTGGCCGTCGGAACCGGAGTGTCCGGCATGTGGAGTCCTCCCCCTCGAGCGCCCGCAAAAGGCGCGCCGAAGCGGCGAGCGCACGCCCCCTGGCCGCCGCTGTCAAGCTTGCGGCCGACGCGCGGGGTCCGCGCCTAGGCCGCCGCCCTGAAGATCCCGATAAGCTCCGCCAGCCAGGCCGCCGGCGCTTCTCGACGAGCGAGCGGGGTCTGGCCGTGGCGAACAACCACCATGTCGAGGTCCGGCGCGACGACCGTGTACTGCCCGGCGTAGCCGTTGGCCGAAAAGGAGCCGGGGCCGGCAAGCTCCAGCCACCAGTGCGCGCCGTAAGGCCCCCACTCGGTCGGCTGCTGCCAGGTGGGCGTACGGCCATAATCCACCCAGCCTTCCGGCAGGATGCGTCGGCCGTCCCAGACTCCGTCCCTCAAATAAAGCAGGCCGAAGCGAGCGAAGTCGCGCGCCGTGCAGAAGCAGTAGGACGAGCCGATGAATGTCCCGGCGTCGTCGAACTTGGGGATCGCGCTTCTCATTCCGATCGGATCGAACAGGCGCTTGCGCATGAACGCCTCGAAGTCGGGACCGTACGCGTCGATCGCCCGCGCCAGCGCCCGGGCGACGATGTTGGTGGTCCCGCTGGCGTAGTCCCAGAAGCTGCCTGGCGCGTGTGCGAGCGGCTTGGAGGCGGCGTAGTGGGCCGTGTCGGCCTTTCCCTCGCCGAACAGCATGGCGATCACGTCGGAGGGATGGTCCGGCTCGTAGTCTTCCACGAACGCGAGACCGCTCGACATGCGCAGGAGATGATCCAGCGTGATCGCGCGGCGCGGATCGTCGGTCGCGCGCCACTCGGGGACGTCTGGCGGCGCCTGAAGGTCGAGCTTTCCCTCGCCCACCAGAACGCCCGTGAGTGCATGGGTTATGCTCTTGGCCTTCGACCACGAGGGATAGGTGTCGGCGGCGCCGTGCGCGCCGTCGTAGCGCTCCAGCACGATGCGCCCGCCCTTGATGACGACCAGCGCGTGCGTCTCGCCCATCGACTCTAGCGAATCCGGCCCGAAGGCGTAGTCCAGCTGCGCCTCGAGACTCGACCGGTCGACGCCGCCGGGGAGATCGCCCCCTCGGGCCAGCTCTCGGTCGGCCACGCCGTGCCGGCGGGCTGGGGCGGCAGCGGGATGAGGCTCACGCCGCCGCCTCCTCGCGCGCGGCCCGCTCGTCCGGCGCCCGCACCAATATGGAGGGACGCACCGGCTCGCTGGTCGCGAGCGCTATCAGCTCGGCGGTCCGCGACTCAACCGCCTGCTCGAGCTTGGCCATGAACGCCGCACGCGCGAGACCGGTCGGGATCGGATCGAGGAACTCGATCGTCGCGACCCCCGGATTCTTCCTGAACTCCTCTTGCGGCCAGAAGAGGCCGAGATTGGTCGCCACCGGAACCACAGGCAGATCGAAGTCGCGGTACATGTGGAACACCCCGGTTCGGTAGCGAAAGCGCTCGCCGACCTTGGCCAGGTGGCCCTCGGGGTAGATCAGGATCCGCCGCCCCTCCTTGTGCGCCATGGCCGCCTGGTCCGACAGCGCCCGCCGCGACTCCGGCCCGCCGCAGTTGTTGACGATGATGGCGCCCAGCTTGCGCAGAATCCCCCGCAGCAGCGGAATGCGCTCCATGTGGTCGCCGGCGACGAACGAGAGGTTGTCGACATGCGCGAACATCACGAAGCCGTCGCCCCACGACTGATGCTTGGCCGCGATGATGAATGCGCCCGGCGGCAGCCGCTCGCGCCCTTTGAGCTCGACGTCGATCCCGGCGATCCACCGCAGCGCCCAGAGCATCCGGCGGCAATAGAAGCGCGCGACGCCCTGCACCGGCGCCCGGCCGGGCAGCACGGCGGCGACCGCGCCGATCGACACGTAGAACCCCGAGACAACCCAGTAGGCGACGCTGAAGGCGAAACTGCGCATGCTCGACGCCGGAACCCCGCTTCTCTGGGCCTACTATGAACAGGCGGGCGTGCGCCTGGAAGGCTCGACCCGCATCAGAGGCCGTTGGCGAGCCCGTGAACGCGCAGCGCCTCCAGAACCCGCTCGTCGGCCGGGATCAGGTGGTGCTCGGTCTCGATCAGCCGGTATTGGGCGGCGACATCGTTCCAGGTGATCCCGTCCGCGCCGATGCGCGCCAGCCGCGTCAGCGACTTCAGCACCAGCTGCTGCATGTCGGCGTTGGTCGGATCCGCGGCCGCCAGTTGCTTGCGGATCTCGTAGCTCTGCGCCCAGGAACGCGCTGCGGACTGCACGTCGTTCTGAGCGAACTGCACTTCGCCCAGGTCGAAGTAGTCCAGGGCGACCGCGTCCTTCAGCTGCGCCGAGCTTGGATTGGCCGCCGACAGCGCTAGCCGGACCGCCAGCACTTCCTCGTAGCGCGCGCGTGCTGTCTTGAGATCGTTCTGCCTCAGCGCCAGGTCGCCGATCCGCCGCATCATCGCCGAGGCGTAGTACTTGAGGTCGGTATTCGCCGGATCGGCCGCCGACAGCTGCTCTCGGATTGCGAGCCCCTGCTCGTAGGCGCTCCGCGCGCCGCTCAGGTCTCCGATCTTGATGTCGAGGTCGCCGATGCGCTGCAGGATGGCGGTGACATAGTCCTGGCGGTCGCGGTCGGCGGGGTTGTCGGCGGCAAGCTTTTGACGGATCGCCAGCGCCTCCGTGAGCGCCGAAGCCGCCCCTTTGTAGTCCCCGGTCGCGGTGCGCAGATCGCCCTGGTCCTTCAGGATGATAGCGACCTCGTTCTGGGCCGCCGGGGTCGGGTCGGCCGCCGCCAGGCGACGGTAGATCGCCAGCGCCTGGTCGTAGTCGGACGCCGCTTCGGCATTGTCGCCCTGCCCGGCCGCCTGCTCGCCGATGCGGTCGAGCGCCACGCCCTTTTCGTTCTCTTCGGAAGCCACCGCGATCGCCTGCTGGGCGGCGTCCCGCGCGCGCCGCAGGTCGCCCATGTCGCGCGCCAGGGCGGCGCGGTGGATGTCGGTCATGAAGTTGGCTGGGTCGAGCGCCGCAGCCTTGTCGTAGAGCGCAAGGACATCGGCGTCGCTCGCCTCGCCATGCGCGCGCATGATGTCGCGCAGGGCTGCGAGTTCGCGCAGATCCTTCGCCTGCGCCGCAGGCGGCTCGCTGTTCGCTGCAGCGGCGGTCTCGGCTTCGATCGCCGGCCACGCCTGCGTCCGATCGCCGTCGGCGAACCGCTGCAGCGCGGCGAGCTTGGCGGGCGACGCCGTCGTGGCCGCCGCCTCGGCTTCGGCGTGATACGCGGCGGCCTCGGCGTGCAGGGCCGGGTCGCGATTCGAGAGCTCAGCGGCCAGCTTGGCGTAGTCGGCGCGCGCCTGCGCCAAGGCCGCGCTCGCCTGCCGCGCGTCGCCCTTCGCGGCGTCGGCCTGGGCGCGCGCCGAGCGCAGGCGCGCCTCGAGCACGCTGATCTCCTGCGTCTCGCGATCGTCGGCCATCTTGCGCTCGCGGATCAGCGAGACCTCGTACTGCGCCTGCAAGCCGGCGATCAGCGCCTGCCGGTCGCTCTGGACGAGCGGCTGGGCCGCAGCGGTCGCCGCAAAGGTCGCGGCGACAAGGACCAGACCCGCCAACATGCCCCACCGACAGCTATCCAAGTCGACCCCCCTCAGTGCGTGCTCGGCGCGGTTCCCGCGCTCGAAGGCGCCGCGTTTCGCGCAATCGGGTCGAGCGGCCGCGTCAGGTCCACCACGTGCATCGGAAAGACGACGTCCTGGCGCACGCGCCAGGGACCAAGCGAGAGCCCGGCCACCAGAAGAACGAGCAGGGCGCCGACCAAGGCGAAGAAGCCCGCGGGCCCGGCGTTGTGGCCCTTCTGCCCCGCGCCGGCGGCGAAGATGCGATAGCCGCCAAGCATGCAGGCGGAGCCGATCATCAGAAGCGAGACGGCGACGATCTGCTGCAGCGCGATGGACTGTTCGCCGATCATCCGCGCGCCGAGCCGCCTCCGTCGACCGTGAAGACCACGCCCGAGGTGTAGGCCGAGCGCTCCGAGGCCAGGAACGCGACGAGGTCGGCGATTTCGCGCGGCCTGGCGGCGCGGCCAAACGGGAAGCGCGCCATCAGCTCCGGGTAGCGGGCCTCGTCGCCGAACTGCGCTTGGGCGCGGGTCTTCATGAGCGTCACGATGCGGTCGGTCTCCACCGGCCCGGGGTTTATCCCGACGACGCGGACGCCCTCGTCGACGCTGCGCCCGCCGACCGCCCGGGTGAAGGTCATCAGCGCCGCGTTGCCGGCGGCGCCGGCGATGTAGCCCGCGTCGAAGCGCTCGCCGGCCGCGCCTATGATGTTGATGATCACGCCCCGCCGGCGCGCCTTCATCCGGGCCAGAATCGCGCGCGTGAGGTTGATACATCCGAACACCTTGAGCTCCCACGCGTGGCGCCACGTTGCTTCGTCCACGCGCTCGAGCGTCCCGGCCGGGATGTCGCCGGCGTTGTTCACCAGGATATCCAGCTCGCCGGCCGAAGCGGCCAGCGCCGCGAGGTCGTCCGCCTTCCTGAGGTCGGCCGCGTGCGCCGTCGCCTCGATGTTGTGCTCGTGGCGCAGCCTCGTGGCGAGCGCCTCGAGCAGGTCGGCGCTTCGCGCCGCCAGCACCAGGTCGCAGCCCTCCTCGGCCAACGCCTCGGCGGCCGCCGCGGCGATCCCCTTCGACGCACCGGTGACGAGCCCTCGCTTGCCGCGCAGGTTCAGGTCCATGCGCAAGCTTACACGAGCAGCACCGAGCCAGGCAGTCGGAGCTGCCTGGCGCTTGCATGTTTACACCATTCATATCAATGCTCAGCCGACGTTGAGGCAACCGCCAGCCTAGCCCATGAACCTCGCCCGCTTTCCCAGGCGCCGCTATACGCCGGGCCGCACACCGATCGAGCCGCTGGACCACCTGAGCCGTGCGTTGGGCGGCCCGCGCATCTGGGTCAAGCGCGACGATACGCTGGGCCTCGCCGCCGGCGGCAACAAGACGCGCAAGCTCGAGTTTCTGGTCGCCGAGGCGCTGGCCCAAGGCGCGGACACGCTGATCACCGTAGGCGCCGTGCAGTCGAACCACTGTCGCCTCACGCTGGCGGCTGCGGTGCGCGAGGGACTGAAATGCCGGCTGGTGATCGAGCAGCGCGTGCCGGGCAGCTATGACGCGCGCGCCAGCGGCAACAACTTTCTCTTCCGCCTGCTCGGCGTCGAGAAACTCGCCGTGGTGAACGCCGGGGACGACCTCGCCCTGGCGATGCAGGCGCTGGCCGACGAGCTGACCGCCGAGGGGCGTCGCGGCTACATCATCCCGGGCGGTGGCTCGAACCCCTTGGGGGCGCTGGGCTATGTCGCCTGCGCCAACGAGATACTCGACCAGTCGTTCGAGATGGGCGTCGCGTTCGACCACATCGTCTGCGCCAGCGGCAGCGCCGGAACCCACGCTGGGCTCCTCGTCGGTCTGGCGGCGCGCGAGGCGGAATTCCCCCTCACCGGCGTCAATGTCCGCCGCCCGAGGTCCGAGCAGGAAGCCAACGTGCTGACCCTTGCGAACGGCACGGCCGAACTGCTCGGGTTGTCGCGGGCGATCGACCAGGCCGCCGTCGTGGCGCTCGATGACTGGGTCGGCCCGGGCTATTCGCTGCCGAGCCAGGAAATGGTGGAGGCCGTACGCATGGCGGCGAGACTCGAGGGCCTGCTGCTCGACCCCGTCTATACCGGCAAGGCGATGGCCGGGCTGATCGCGCTCGCTCGTCGGGGCGCGTTCCGGCCGGATGAGAACGTACTCTTCGTTCACACCGGCGGGTCACCCGCCCTCTACGCCTATCAGGACGTGTTGCTCGCATGAGCGGACGAACCGTCGGCGTGATCGGCGGGATGGGACCAGCCGCCACCGTCGAGTTCGCCGCCCGGGTCCAGGCGCTGACGCCGGCGGCTCGCGACCAGGATCACCTGCGGCTCATCATCGACTGCAACCCCGAGGTCCCGGACCGCAACGCCGCGGTGGCTGGCGAAGGTCCGTCGCCCGGCCCGATTCTCGCCGACATGGCGCGGGGGCTGGAGCGCGCCGGCGCTCAGCTCCTCGTGATGCCCTGCAACGCCGCGCACGCCTTCGCCGACTCGGTCAGGGCGGCGACCGGCCTTCCGTTCATCGACCTGATCGAGACGGCCTGCGACGCCGCGCTGAGCGCCGGTCCTCGAACGGTCGGCGTGCTGGCGGCCGATGGCTGTCTGAACGCCGGCCTCTATCAGCGGGCCTTGGCCGCGCGCCGCGTCGAAGCCGTCGTTTGCCGCCCCGAGCGGCAGGCCGCGTTCATGCAGCTGCTTTACCGCATCAAGGCCGGCGACCGGTCGGGCGCCGTGCGAAGGCAGATGCGGGATCTGGCCAACGACCTCGTCGATCGTGGCGCCTCGGTTCTGCTCGGCGGCTGCACGGAAGTTCCGCTGGTGCTCACGGCGGACGACGTCGAAGCGCCGTTGATCGATTCCCTCGAAGCGCTGGCGCGGAAGACGGTCGCCGTTGCGACGGCGCCTGTCGAGGCGAGCGAATGAGCCCGCTTGCCCAGCAACATGCGCGGACGCCGGCCGGCAAGCTGCGCGCAAGGGGGGCCGGCGTGCCGTTCGAGGGCGAGCCGGGGCCCTGGAACAGCATCACCGACGTCGCGGGCGTTCAGGTTGGCTACTGCACGCTGATCCGCGGCGAGGGACCACTGGTGGTTGGCGAGGGCCCGGTGAGGACCGGCGTCACCGCCGTCTTTCCGCATGGCCGCGCCCGCCCGAACGCGGGCGCCTACGCCGGCTATTTCTGCATGAGCGGCAACGGCGAGATGAGCGGCGCCGCCTTCGTCGACGAGCGCGGCCGTTTCGACGGGCCGATCACGCTCACCAACACCCACTCCTGCGGCCTGGCTCGGGACGCCACGGCGCGGTGGCTGTTCGAGCAGTGGCGGCCGGGCGAGAAGCAGGACCAGCCGTTCTGGCTGCCGGTCGCGGCGGAAACCCACGATGGCGCGCTGAGCGACGTCAACGGCCACCACGTCCGTCCGGAACACGTGGTGGCGGCGTTCGAAGACGCCCGTTCGGGGCCGATCGAAGAGGGCAGCGTCGGCGGCGGGACCGGCATGCGCTGTTTCGAGTTCAAGGGCGGCAGCGGGACAGCCTCGCGCGTTGTCAGCTATGCGGAGCGTCGCTTCGTGGTCGGCGCCTTCGTGCAGTCGAACTTCGGCAAGCGGCGCCTGCTGCGGATCGCCGGGGTCCCGGTCGGTCTCGAGCTGCCGCTGGCTGTGGCCGAACCGCCGCCCGAGCACGGGTCGATCATCGTCCTCGTCGCGACCGACGCGCCCATGCTGCCGCACCAGCTGAAGCGCGTCGCGCGGCGGGCGGCCTACGGCGTCTCGGCTTGCGGCGGGATCGCGTCGAATGAATCCGGAGACCTTTTCCTCGCCTTCTCGACCGCCAACCGGGACGCGGTCGAACAGCACCAAGGCATCCTTACGGCGGAGTACCTCGGCGAGCAGGCGATGAGCGGCTTCTACGAGGCGACCATCCAGGCCGTCGAGGAGGCGATCCTCAACAGCATGTTCGCCAACGACACGATGACCGGCCGCGACGGTTTCACCGTTCAAGCGCTGCCGATCGCCGAAACGCAGGCGATCCTGCGCCGCTACGGACGGCTCATCGGGGTGGCCTGATGCGCCTCCAGGATGGGTTGACGCGCGACCAGAAAATGAACATCGTTTATATCAGCTGACGCTACGCCAGTCCTGCACGAGCGCGGAAGGTAGAGCATGCACCCCAGGAACGAGTCGGCTTCGGCGCACCTCTACGACAGGGCGCTGAAGGTGCTGCCGGGCGGGAACTCGCGCCACACGGTGTTCTTCCCGCCGCATCCGCTCTATGCCGTGCGCGCCGAGGGGGCTCGGGTCTGGGACGCCGACGGCGTCGAGCGCCTGGACCTCATCAACAACTATTCGGCTCTGATCCACGGCCACAACCACCCCAACATCGTCGGGGCGGTGAAGCGCCAGGCCGAGCGGCTGATGTCGATCGCCATGCCGACGGAAGAAGAGGTCGTGCTGGCGGAGATCGTGTGCGACCGCCTGCCCGGCGTCGACCAGGTGCGCTTCACCAACTCGGGCACGGAGGGGGTGATGTACGCGATCAAGGCGGCGCGCGCCTTCACCGGCCGCGCCAAGATCGCCAAGATCGAAGGCGCCTATCACGGCAGCGACGACACCGTGACGGTAAGCGTCAACCCGGATCCCGCGAAGTGGGGCGATCCCGCCGCTCCGGCCAGCGTCGGGCCGGCGGGCGCCAGTCCCGGCGCCGTTGGCGATGTCGTCGTGCTGCCGATGAACCAGGTCGAAGAGGGCCGCGCCATCCTCCGCGCGCACGCCGACGACCTCGCCGGGGTCATCCTCGACCCGCTGGTGAAGAACCTGGGCTACGAGCCGGCCACGCCGGCGTTCGTCGCCATGCTGCGCGAGGAAACCGAGAGAGCCGGGGCGCTGCTGATCTTCGACGAGGTCTACAGCTTCCGCCTGGGCTTCAACGGGGCGCAGGGCGCGCTTGGCGTCAAGCCCGACCTCACGGCGCTCGGCAAAGTCATCGGCGGCGGCCTGCCCATCGGCGCCGTCGGCGGCCGCGCCGACATCATGACGCCGCTGTTCGATCCCCGCCCCGGGCGGCCGAAGCTGAGCCACGGCGGCACCTTCAACGCCAACCCGATGACCATGGCGGCGGGGACCGCGGCGATGCGTCTCTTCGACCGCGCCGCCTTCGACCGCCTTTCCGCGCTCGGCGAGCGCCTACGCGCCGGCCTCAGCGAGGCGGTGAAGGTGGCCGGCGTACCCGCGACCGTGAAGGGCTCGGCCTCGATGACGTCGCTCTTCCACATCGATGCGCCGACCGAGACCTACCGCGACGTGCAGGCTGCGATGCGCGCCAATCCGGCGGCGCGGGTCAGAGCCGAGCAGTTCTTCAACTACCTGCTCGACAACGGCGTGATGATCGGCGCCTCCGGATTCTTCGTGCTCTCCACGGCGCTCAGCGAGGCGGACATCGACCGGGTGTGCGAGATCGCGCTGGGCGGGCTGCGCGCGCTCGACCGCGCCGCGGCCTGAGCTGCGAGCCGCCGCCCGAGCCGGCCGCTTGACCACAACCGGACCGCGACCTAACCAGCCGCCGGCCAGGCCGGGCGCGGCGGAACGAGCGAAATGACCGAGAGCCCACCCGCGACGCGCCGGCCCTACCACAAGGGCAATGTGGCCGAGGACCTGAAGACCGTCGCGCTCAGGATCCTCGAGAACGAGCGCATCGAGGATCTCTCCGTCCGACGCGTCACGCGCGAGGTCGGGGTGACAGCGGCGAACTTCTACAACCACTACCCCAGCCTGAACGACCTCCTGCTCGACATCGGCGCCGACGCCATGGACGAGCAGGCGCGGCTGACGGCGCACATCCGGCGCACGACGCGCTCGCGCGCGGAAGCGGTTCGCCGCATCGGGCGGGCGTTCGTCGAGTTCGCGATAGATCGCCGCCAGCTCTTCCGCATCATGTTCGGCCACATCCCCGACGCGCTCGACAACCCCCGTTTCCGCGAGTCTTCCGACGCGGCGTTCGGACAGCTCGCGGAGCTGGTTTACGGGCGCCCGGTGCTCGATGCGACCGATTGGGCGGCCTCGCGCGAAAAGTACCAGGCCGCCTACGGCGTGTTCGCCATGACCTATGGCCTGGCGCGGGTGCTGGTCGAGCGGCAGGTGCCGTTCTCGCGCGACCAGCGCGAACAGATGTTGCGCTTCTTCGAGAGCGTGCTCGAGACCTACCTGCGCGGCGAGCTGGTCGAGCTGCTGGCCGAGTAGCGCGTCCGTTTGTGGACGCAAAATATCAACAGTGTACATATAGCCGCGGACGGGGAGGCGCTGCGCATGACCGCGGCCAGAACCGAGAGCCCCAGCCGAGCGTGGCGGGCGCGGGCGAAGGGAGAACCGGGCGCGCGCGGGCGCATGCCGCTCGCGCAGATCCTCGCACTTGGATTCCCGGCGTTGCCGCACTCGTTCATCGCGCTGCCGCTCAACATCGTGATCCCGGCCTTCTACGCCAGCCACACCCGCGTCACGCTGCTGCAGATCGGCGTCGTGACCTCGGTCAGCCGCATCCTCGATGCGTTCATCGACCCGATGGTCGGCTTCCTTTCCGACCGGATCGACACCCCCTGGGGCAAGCGCAAGCCCTGGCTGCTGGCGGCGAGCGCCGTATGCGCGGTGTCGCTCTTCTTCCTGTTCCAACCGCCGGCCAGCGCAACGATCGTCTACTACGGCGTCTGGTCGTTCGCGCTCTACTTCGGCTTCTCGCTGTTCGAGATCCCGCGCAGCGCCTGGAGCGCCGAGGTCAACCGCGACTACAACGAGCGCTCGCGCATCAACACCTCGATCGCCCAGTTCAACGTGATCGGCAGTCTCGTCTTCTGGCTCATGCCGATCGTGCTCTTGCCGGTGACCGGGACGACGGCGCTGACCGGCGCGAGCCTGACCGCCATCGCCTGGCTCTACGCCGTCCTCATGCCCGCCGGCCTGATCGTGGCGGCCGCGATCGTGCCGCGCGGCGCGCCGATCGTCGCCAAGACCTTGCGCCTGATCGACATCGGCAAGTCGATCGTCCGCAACCGGCCGCTCATGCTCTACTTGCTCGCCTGGTGCGCATGGGGCCTGGGCCAGGGCGCGGCGCTCTCGACGACCATCCTCTTCCTCAGCGACCGCATGCAGCTGGCGGCCCTCTTCCCGTTCCTGATGATCGGCTTCTTCGGCGCGACCGTCGGGGCCATCGCCCTCTGGATGCGGCTCGTGCCACGGCTCGGACGCCACCGGGTCTGGGCGCTCAGCCTCGTGGCCAGCGCCCTCGCAAGGCCGCTTGTGCTCCTGCTGCCGATCGGCCCGTCGGCGGCGGTCCCGATGATCGTCCTCACCTGCGTCAGCGCCCTCGTCTCGGCGCCATGGAACTTCGCGCCGCCGTCGGTGCTGAGCGACGTGATCGACTACGACGCCTGGCAGAGCGGCGTGAACAAGGCCGGCAACCTCTTCGCCATCAACACCTTGCTGGTGAAGGTGACGACCGCGCTCGGCTCCGGCGTCGCCTTCATGATCCTCGACGCCTTCCACTATCGCGTCGGCAAGCCGAACGGGCCGAGCGCCGATCTTGGCCTGATCATCGCCTACATGGTCATCCCCGGCGTGCTGCACCTTGCGGCGGCCGTCTTCGCGTGGGGCTTTCCGCTCGATGCGCGGCGGCAATCGATCGTGCGGCGGCGCCTGGAGTCGCGCGGCCGCGTGGCCGCCGCCGGCTTATAGGGACCCGATGTCCGCCAACCGCGCGATTCCAGTCCTTCGCCGCGACGCGATCGAGGCCGCCGTCGAAGCCATCGACCTCGTGCCGCTGATGGAGGCGGCGTTTGTCGACTATTCCGAGGGCCGGGCGCAGGCGAGCGCCGTTGGCGAGCTCTTGTTCGTCGAGCCGCCCGGCGAAGCGCACGTCAAGGCGGCTAGCGCGCGCGGCGGCGACCGCTTCGTGGTCAAGGTGGCCACCGGCTTCTACGACAATCCCAAGCATGGCCTGCCCTCGAGCTCGGGACTGATGCTGCTGTTCGACGCAGCGACGGGCGCGCCGCACGCGATCCTCCTCGACGAAGGCCGGTTGACCGATCTGCGCACCGCCGCCGCCGGCGCGGTCGCCGCCAGGCGCCTGGCGCCAAAAGACCCCGGCGCGATCGCGGTCCTCGGCGCCGGCGTGCAGGCGCGGCTGCAGCTTGCCGCGCTGCGCCCGGTCACGACTTGCCGGCGCGTGCTCGTCTGGGCCCGCCGGCGCGACGCGGCCGAGCGCCTGGTCGAGGAGGCCCAGGCCCTCGGCTTCGAGGCGCGGGCGGTCGACACCGCAAATGCCGCCGCCCGCGAAGCTCGGCTGATCGTAACCACGACCCCGGCGACCGACCCGCTCCTTGCCGCCGCCGACATCGCCCCCGGAACGCACATCACGGCGGTGGGGGCGGACACGACCGAGAAGGGCGAGCTCGCCGCGGACCTCATCGCGCGCGCCGACCGGCTGGTCGCCGACAGCCGCCTGCAGGCACGTCAGCGCGGCGAGCTTCGCCGCGCGCCCGAGCGCGCGGTCGTCGTGGAGCTGGGCGAGGTCATCGCCGGCCGGGCGGTCGGCCGCGGCGGCGGCGCCGAGATCACCCTTTGCGACCTGACCGGGATCGCGCCGCAGGACCTCGCTATCGCAGCGGCCGTGGCCGCAGCCCTCGGGCATCCGTGAGGGAGAGCGATGCCGTTCGAGACCTTCCTTTTGGAACGCAACCAGTCGCTCTACGAGAACGACGTCCAGTTCAACCTGACCGAAAGCGGCGTCGAGCCGCTGACTCTGGCCGAGCTGCTCACGCCAGCGGAGCTTGCCGAGCTCGCCGCCATCCGCCTGGGCTACAACCACACCGAAGGCACGCCCGCGGCGCGCCGCGCGATCGCCAGCTGGTATCCCGGCGCGACCGAAGCCAACGTTTTGGTCACCACGGGCGCGGCGGAAGCGAATTTCGTCGCCTACTGGACGCTGATGCGCCCGGGCGATGCGCTGGCGATGATGCTGCCCAACTTCATGCAACTGCACGGCCTGGCCAGCGCCTTCGGCCATCCGGTGCGGCCCTTCCACCTGACGCCGTCCGCCGACGGCTGGCGGATCGACCAAGCAGCGCTGGAAGCCGCAACGGCGCGCGCCGACACACGGCTGATCGCGGTCTGCAACCCCAACAATCCAACCGGCGCGGTGCTGTCCGAGGCCGAAATGAACGCGATCGTCGCCGCCGCGCGCGCCGGAGGCGCCTGGCTGCTGGTCGACGAGATCTATCGCGGCTCCGAGCTCGACGGCCGGCCCGAGACGCCCACCTTCTTTGGCCGCTACGCCAAGACCATCATCACATCGAGCACGTCGAAGTCGCTGGCGCACGCAGGCTTGCGCATCGGCTGGATCGTTGCGCCGCCGGATCTCTTGGCCGAGGTCGTCAAGCGGCAGGACTACACGACGATCGGCACCGGGCCGCTCAACCAGCACCTCGCCCAGCTGCTGCTCACGCCGGAGCGGCGCGAGGCGATCCTGGCGCGCAGCCGCGCGATCATCGGGGGCAACCTCGAGATCATCCAGGCCTGGATCGACCGCTGGGGCGGGCGCCTCGCCTGGCGGCGCCCGCACGCCGGCGGGATGGCTTTCGTCCGCTACGACTTCCCGATCGGCTCCAGCGAGCTGTCGCGTCGGATTCGCGAACGAGAGAGCGTGTTCGTCGTCGCCGGCGACTGGTTCGGTCTGGACCGGCATCTGCGCATCGGCTCCGGCGGCGAGCCGGAACATTTGGAGGCGGCCCTGGCGCGCATCGACCGCGTGCTCGAGGGCGTAGCCGCGAACGGATAGATTGGCCCAGACGCCCGTGACACCCTTCAGGATCGACGCCATCCGCACCCAGATGCTGCGGCTGCCGCTCGAGGAGTCGCGGGCGATCTCGCGGGAGGTCACCGCGACCGCTGACGTGCTGCGGGTCGAGATCGCCGCCGGCGATCGGGTCGGGCATGGCGAGGCCTCGCCGACGGCGCGCTACGGCGAGTCGCTTGCCGGCCTCAAGCGGGCCGTGGACGCGAGCTGGCCCGCCATCCGCACGCTGGCGACGCGGGAGGATCTCGCCGCGATCATGCCTCCCGGCGCGGCGCGAAACGCCGTCGATGCCGCGCTCTGGGACCTGGAAGCCAAGCTGACCGGCGAGAGCGCCGAGGGTGGCGCAGCAACGGCGCCCATCACCACCGCCTACACCATTCCCATCAAGGCGCCGGCGGAGGCCCGGCGCGTCGCCGAGCGCGAGCGAGAGCGGCCGCTGATAAAGGTCAAGCTCGGCCACTTCGAGGACGATCGCGCCCGTCTGGAGGCGATTCGGCTGGCCGCGCCGGACGCGACTCTGATCGTCGACGCGAACGAAGGCTGGCGCCGCGAGCAGTTGGAAGTCATGGCCCCCATCGCCCGCGACCTCGGCGTCGCCTTGATCGAGCAGCCGCTGCATCGCGAACATGACGCGGCCCTGGCCGGGCGCGACTTCGGCATTCCGCTCTGCGCCGACGAGAGCTGCCATACGCGCGCCGGCCTCGACGCCGTCGCCGACCGCTACCAGTTCATCAACATCAAGCTCGACAAGAGCGGCGGCTTGACGGAAGCGCTGGCGCTGGCTGAAGCGGCGCAAGCGCGCGGGCTCGGCCTGATGG
This sequence comes from Caulobacteraceae bacterium, assembly GCA_035295705.1. Taxonomy (GTDB): domain Bacteria; phylum Pseudomonadota; class Alphaproteobacteria; order Caulobacterales; family Caulobacteraceae; genus Poindextera. Next base: position 323 of record DATGIN010000238.1, on the reverse strand, counting down.
TCGGGTGCACGCATGGTACGACGCTGGCGATCGCGCCGGCCTTCATCCTCGCCCAACGCTGCAGCTTCTGCGACCTCGATGCGCCGCTGTTCCTGGCTGCGCGCGAGAGCGACGAGGTGGCTTACGACGGCTCGCGCGTCGATTGGTCCCCAACGCGGCGATGGGGCCTGCCGCAGAGATAACATCGTTGATATCGCTCGATGTTGCTTACGATGTATCCGACGAGCCACACGTCAGGATCGCAGTCGTAAATCCCGAGAACACAATCGCTTAGCGCTAAGAGTCTGCATCGGCGGCAGCGCAGGCCTAACATAGGTATATAA
>DATGIN010000237.1:0-6251 GCA_035295705.1 Caulobacteraceae bacterium | reverse complement strand
TAAGCCGCGATCTTCTCAGCCGCCACCTTGATGCGCTGGCGGGCTTCCTGGCGCGCGCCCACAGCATCCACCAGGGTCCCAGCCGCGCCGAGACCGTAAGCGGGCATGTTGTTGTAGATGCTTTCGTAGCAGCCCGGCTGGACGAGGTAGGTCTCGTGCCAGATGCCGATGTCGCCGTTCGACCCCAGCTTCTGGTTGAACCAGCGCCACACCGGCAGGTGCTCGCGCTCCGGCGCGCGCGCGTAGGCCTCGAGCTGCTCGAAGCTGCGCCAATACTGGATAAGCGTGGCGCCGTTCAGCCCGAAGTGCTGCTCGACGTGCAGGAGCCCGAGTTCCGGCGCGGCGGCGAGCTCCTTCAGCATGCGCGGCATCGTCGCCAGAAACGGCACCACCACGTTGAGTTTCCAGGGTTTGTTGACCCTCGCCCCTATCATGAAGACCACGAACGGACCGTCGATTTCGGCGCAAACCCGCCGCTGGATAATGCTGGCCATGCCAATCGCTCCCCCGCGCTCCCGCGCCTCGATCTTACGCTGGCGCGACGGCGGCGGATCATAGGGCCATCTGGCGTCCACGCCTATTTCCGCGCTCGCGCGTGTTGCGTCGGCGTCTCGAACCCATCAGGGTCCGCGCCCCTGCAGCTTGACCGAGGTTCCCCGTAGGCCATGGGCGCGCCCGCGGCCGCCGGCCCCCGTTCGGGGATGTCTGGCGGCCTCATCACGAAGGATCTCCGCGCCCTGCTCGGCTTGGCCGCGCCGGTCGCCCTCGCCCGTCTAGGCGTCATGGCCATGGGCGTGACCGACACGATCGTGGTCGGGCGCTATTCGGCTGTGCAGCTCGGCTACCACGCGCTGGGGTGGGCGCCGACGGCGGTCGTGCTGACCGTCTCGCTCAGCCTGCTGAACGGCGTGCAGGTGATGACCTCGCGGGCGCTCGGCGAGAGCAGGCCGCACCTCGCGGGCGCGGTGCTGCGCCGGGGCCTGGTCTACGCGGTCTGGATTGGGCTCATTTCCAGCGGGGTGCTGATCGCCGGCGGCCCCTGGTTCCTGCATGCGATCGGCGTGCAGCGCGGGCTGGCGGACGGGGCGAGCCGGGTGCTGATCGTGTTTTCCGCGTCGATGACGCCGCTCGCCCTGGCGACCGCGGCTGGCCAGTGGCTCGAAGCGCTCGGCAAGGCCAGCGCGGCGATGGCCATGATGTGGATCGCCAACATCGCCAATCTTGCCATCGATCTCGTTCTGGTGCCCGGCGCCCTCGGCCTTCCGGCCCTGGGTGCGATCGGCGGGGCCTGCGCGACGCTCGGCTCTCGAACCGTCCTCATGCTGGCGCTCTTCGTCTACATAGCGACCATGCGCGAGGCCCGCGCGTTGGGCGTCTTCGCCAAGCCGCCTCGAGAGCGCGCGGCGGAGGCCGAACAGCGGCGGATCGGCTATGGCGCCGGCGCGTCGGGGTTCTTCGAGGTCGCCTCCTTCTCCGCCATGAACATCATCGCCGGCTGGATCGGCGCAGAAGCGCTGGCCGCCTACACGGCCGTCCTGAACGTCGCCTCGCTCGTCTTCATGGTGCCGCTCGGCCTATCGACGGCGACCGCCGTCCTGGTGGGAAAAGCCTACGGCGCGCGTGATCGCGCCGGGGTGAACCGTGCGGCGATGGTGGGTTTTGCGGTGACCGGCGCCTTCGGTCTTCTGGTGTCCGCGCTGATCTGGCCGGCGGCTAGCCTGATCGCGCAGGCCTACACCACCGACCCGGCCGTACTCGGCATGAGCACGACCGCCATCGTGCTCTCATGCCTGTTCTTCTTCCCCGACGCCCTGCAGGTCGTCATCGCCAACGCGCTTCGCGCCCGCGGCGACGTCTGGCTCCCCAGCTACACGCATTTCATCAGCTACGTGGTGCTGATGACCCCGCTTGCCTGGCTGCTCGCCATCCACTTGAAGGTCGGCTTGAACGGCATCGTATGGGCGATCGTCGCGGCGAGCTTCGTTTCCGCCGGCCTGCTGCTCGCCCGCACCGCGGTGCTGGCGCGCCGGCCGATCTAGATCGAGGTCCCGAGCACCCACCCCTCTTCGCGCTCGGCGTCCAGGACGAGGTCGGCCGGCGCTGCTTTCGACGGCCCGAACATCCCGCCTAGCCGGCCCGCTTCGTCGGCGCGGGCAAACTGCTCGGCGGTGGCCCGCACCTGCGCCTGGTCCTTGACCTCGCCGGGCGCGGGCTTGGCGGCGTAGAGCGACGGGTAGACCTCGGCCGCCACGATATCGACACCGGCCAACGCGCCCTCATCCAAAGCCCTGAATCCGGTCTCGAACGGCCAGACCCGCATCGCCTCGCCATAGGCGAGCTTCAGCCGCCGCACGACCGGCATGCCGAGGATGGCCTGCCCGCCCACCGAGCCGGTGTAGTAGACCTGCCAGATCGACTTGGCGCCCTTGGCGGCCACGTCGGCATGGCGCATCTCCGGCAGGTCGTCGGGACCGTGCTTGCGGGTGCGGGTCGGCTGCAAGGTGGTCAGCTTGTCGCGTTCGGGGCAGCCCCAGAACGGAAACGGGCCGCCGGTCAGCCGCCGGTTGATCTCCGAGGCGACGCCGAAGCGGTTGTTGGTGTTGTCGGCCTTGTCCTTGACCATGCGGTCGAGCTGGTCCCAGGCGGCGCGCCATGGCGGCGCGGCGGCCGGCAGCTTCAGCGCGGCGGCGAAGCCGCGCGGGAAGCCGAGCGGGAAGTCGAAGCCCAGGAGCGTGCGCTCGCCGCGCTTCTTCAGATCGTCGAGCACGGCGGTGAGCTTCTTCTCCGCCTCGGCGCGCGTCGCCGGGTTGGTCGCTTCGAACGCCAGGCGGAAGCGAACGTCGCGCTTCAGGACCCCGATCCATACCGAATCCGAGCCGGTCTTCGGGCGCGCAGCGGCGCTCCAATCGACGATGACGTAGGCGTTGAACAGCCGCGGCACGAGAACATGGGCTCCGGGGAAAGGACGCGCGCTTTTAGCGGCTCGAGCTCTCCCTTGGAACGCGCGCGGCGTTCAATTCGGAGCGATGATCGAAGCTAGTCGATCACCTCCAGACGGCGGAGCTGCGTTAGGCGTCGTTCGGCGAACCACTTCGCCTGGCCGGCGAGCTCGGTGAGGTTCTCTTCCGGCGTCGCAAGGACATGGCCGTCCTTGATCAGCGACTGGTTCTGCCGCGCGAGGGTGCCCCAGGCGTCCTTCGCCCAGTCCTCGGGCTTCTTGAGCCCACGCCCCCGTGCTGCGAGGAAGAGCTGCTGGAAGCGGCCCACCTCCACTCCGGAGCCCGTCAGCGGCGAGGCCAACCAACTCACGTCGCCGCTGACCCGGGCGCGGTCGATCAGATGTGCGTTCAATCGCGCGCAACGGGGGCGGGCGATCTCGATGGCATCCTGCGCCTGCACCGGGTGGGCGCGGCCGGCGCCGATCAGGACCATGAGCGCTTCGACCAAGGCGCCGGCTGGCAGGCTGGCCATCTCCGGCAGCTCGGCCATGTCGCCGATGCGCTTCGGCTTGCCGTCGCCGGCGGCCAACGCGTCGATCACCGGCTGGAACACGTCCGGGCGAAGCGTGACCTTGCCGAGGCCGGCTTCCACCTCGAACGGCACTTCAGCCGGATCGACCAGCAGCGTGACCGAGACCTCGTTCAGCAGGTCGATGCGCTCGAGCGGCGTCAGGCGCCTGGACCCGCGGCTGTAGAGGTCGCGACGGAACTGCTGGTTCGACATGTAGTCGCGCACCGTCTCGCGCAGCACGTCGTAAGAGATGCCGGCCAGCACGTCGCGCTGCTCGGCGGTCAGATTGTAGGCCAGCAGCTGCTCGACCGGATTGGCCGGGGCCGCGAACGCCAGCTTGGCGCCGCTGAGCCACTCGTGCGCCTCGGAGAAGTACATCGGGGCCCAGTCGCGGTTGAAATACTCGTGCGCCAGGTAATTCCGGTTCTGGCCGGCTATGGAATCGAGACGGCTCTTCGCCGAGGGGTTCGAAGCGAAGTAGCGGGCGCCGCTGTCGTGCAGCGCGTTGCCGAACGCGATCGCGCCGTCGATGCGGCTGACCATGCCCTGTGCGTGCGTACCGGCGGCCTCCATGTGGATCGACATGAGGTGCCTGAGCGGCATGGCGGCCGCCCAGCCGGGCAACGTGTTGAAGCTGAAGTACACGATGCCGCCGACTTTCAGCCGGTCTCGCAGGATGTCGATCAGGACTTGCCGATTGGCGTCTGACACCCAGCTCCAGATGCCGTGCAGGACGATGTAGTCGAAGTCGGGCACATCGTTGCGCTGGGCAAGATCGACGAAGCCGTCGTCGAACAGGTGCGCGTCCGCGCCCGAGACCAGCGCCAGCCCCTGCGCGTTCGCCGCCTGCACCGGGTTGAAGTCCGTCCCCCAGTACTCGCCGGGCGCCGCCGCAGCGTGGATGTTCAGCGACAAGCCTTGGCCGTAGCCGAGCTCGAGATAGCGCATTCCGGCGCGCTTGGGCGGCGCGTAGCCGCTGGTCAGGAGCGCAAAGTCGATCCAGCCCGGCGACAGCTCGCGGTAATAGCCGTGGGTGTAGTCGATCTCCGAGACATAGCCCGAGGTCCAGTCCATGGGGTCCTTGCCATGCGCTTGGGCGCCCCCTCTCGGGCCCGCCGGAACTCTGCTAGCCTGCCACGATGGCGGACCTGTTTGAAGCCGCGGGCCTGGAGCCCTCGACGCCTACGCCGCTCGCCGACCGTCTGCGGCCAACCTCGCTCGACGAAGTGGTCGGGCAGGACCATCTGCTGGGCCACGATGGGCCGATCCGGCGGATGGCGGAGGCGCACCGCCTCGCCTCGATGATCCTCTGGGGACCGCCGGGCAGCGGCAAGACGACCATCGCGCGGCTGCTGGCCGCCGAGGCGGGCTACCAGTTCCAACAGCTCTCGGCGGTCTTCTCAGGCGTCGCGGACCTCAAGAAGGCGTTCGAGACCGCCCGCGGCCGGCGCGCCGCCGGCCAGGCGACCCTGCTTTTCGTCGACGAGATCCACCGCTTCAACCGCGCTCAGCAGGATGGCTTCCTCCCGTTCGTCGAGCAGGGGGTGGTGACCCTGGTCGGGGCCACCACCGAGAACCCGTCGTTCGAGCTGAATGGAGCGCTTCTCTCGCGCTGCCAGGTGTTCGTGCTCAAGCGGCTCGATGACGATGCGCTCGCGACCCTGCTCGCGAAGGCTGAGGCGTACGAGGGCCGGAGCCTGCCGCTCAAGCCCGAGGCGCGCCAGGCGCTGTTCCAGCTTGCCGACGGGGACGGGCGCTACCTGCTCAGCCTCGCCGAGACGCTGTTCAACATCGCATCGGCCGAACCCCTCGGCGTGGCGGAAATGGGCCGCATTCTCCAGAAGCGCAGCCCGGCGTACGACAAGGACCGCGAGGAGCACTACAACCTCATCTCGGCGCTGCACAAATCGATCCGCGGGTCGGATCCGGACGCCTCCCTCTATTGGCTCGCAAGGATGCTCGATGGCGGCGAGGATCCCTTGTTCATCGCCAGGCGCTTGATGCGGGCGGCTTCCGAAGACATCGGCGAGGCGGATCCGCTGTCGCTCGTGCTCGCGAACGCAGCGAAGGACGCCTACGACTTTCTCGGCTCCCCGGAGGGAGAGTTGGCGCTGGCGCAACTCGTCGTGCACCTGGCCGCCGCGCCCAAGTCGAACGCGGTGCTGACGGCGTTCGGCGCCGCCATGCGGGCGGCGAAGGAGACTGGCTCGCTGATGCCGCCGGCGCACATTCGAAACGCCCCCACGCGGCTGATGAAGGAGCTAGGCTACGGCAAGGACTACGCCTACGACCACAACGAGGCCGAAGGATTTTCCGGCCAGAACTACTTCCCCGACGGGATGGAGCGGCAGACTTTCTACCAGCCGAAAGGCGACGGGGCGGAAGGCCGCATGAAGGAGCGGCTCGAGCGCTGGGCGGCGCTGCGCGAGCAAAAAGGCCGCCGATGAGGCCTTCGCCCGCGCTCTCCGGCGACGAGGTCGCGTTCGTCCGCTCACTCGTCATTCACGAGGACGCACACATCTTGGCGCTGAACAAGCCGGCGGGACTGTCGAGCCAGGGCGGACGCGGACAGGCGCATACGCTCGACGAGCTGTTGGCCGCCTTCGCCAAGTCGAACGGCAATCGCCCCCGGCTCGTGCACCGCCTCGACCGGGATACCTCGGGCGTCATCCTGACGGCCAAGACCAAGCCGGCGGCGGGCTTCCTCGGCCGCGCGCTGATGGGCCGGCGAGTCGAGAAGA
>DATGIN010000236.1:0-24740 GCA_035295705.1 Caulobacteraceae bacterium | reverse complement strand
ACTTAACCGAATTTATGGTGGAGCCGAGGGGAGTCGAACCCCTGACCTCCTCATTGCGAACGAGGCGCTCTACCAACTGAGCTACGGCCCCTTTTGGGAGCGCGGCAGATAAGGGCGGGCGTCTTGGGCTGTCAAGGCGAGCGCCGGCCGCTTCTCCGCCGGTTCGCCTTGCCGGTTCGGCGAGCGCACGTGTACATGCCGCGAAGCGTTGCAGATAACGAGTCCAACGGATGCTCGCCGCCCTCCTCTGGCTGTTCAACACGGTCATCCAGCTGATGATCTTCCTCATCTTCGCGGTGGTGATCATGAGCTGGCTGGTGGCGTTTCGGGTGCTGAACCCGCACAACCGCCTGGTCTGGCAGATCGACCGGGGCCTGCGTGCGCTGACCGACCCGGTGCTGGGTCCGATCCGTCGCCTGCTGCCATCGCTGGGCGGGCTCGACATCAGCCCGCTGGTGGCGGCGCTGTTGCTGGGCTTCATCCAGCAGCTGGTGAACCGCATGGCCTACAACTGGGCCGCCGGCGGCAACCCGTTCGGCTTCTAGCCGGCGCGCGCGGCCGCCTGCTGGGCGAGCATCGCCTGCACCTGGTCGGCCGAGAACCCCATCATCTCCAGGAGCGGCGAGACCACGCCCGGGTCCCAGGAATGGCGGTCGCCGACGGTGATGCCGCCGTCGACGATCAGGTGCACGCCGGAGACGAACGGCGCGGTCGCGAGGTAGAGGCAGGCCCCGGCGACGTCCTCGGGCATCCCGGGCTTGGCGACCGGCTGGAACTTCCAGGCGCCTTCGGCCACCCGCGCCGCCATCTGGTCGGCCACCGCCCGCGGCAGCCCGATCGAGGCCCCGAAGATGGAGGTGGCGATCAACCCCGGACAGATGGCGTTGACGCGGATCTTGTCCACCGCGAGCTGGGCGGCGGCGACGCGGGTCAAGTGGATCACGGCGCCCTTGGCGGTCGAATAGGCGATGGGGCCCCAGCCCGCCTCGACGCCGGCGATCGAGGCGGTGTTGACGATCGCCCCGCCGCCTCTGACCCGCATGAGCGGGATGGCGTGTTTCATCCCCAGCATGACCGAGCGCAGGAGCAGGTTCATCGTCCCGTCCCACTGCTCGATGGTGATGTCGGCCAGGCCCGCGCCCGCGCCGCCGGAGCCGGCGTTGTTGAAGAGGACGTCGAGGCCGCCGAACGCCTCGGCCGCCAGGCCGGTCGCCTTGGCGATGTCGTCCTCGGCCGTCACGTCGCAGTGCGCGTAGCGCAGCCGTTCCGGGAAGCGCTGTTCCAGCACCGCGCCCTTGTCGTCCTGCACGTCGGCCACGACGACCTTGGCGCCTTCGGCGATGAACCGCTCGACCGTGCCGAGGCCGATGCCCGAGCAGCCGCCGGTTATCAGGGCGACCTTGCCGTCCAGTTGACCCGCCACGCGGTCAGTCCATGGTCACGACGAGCTTGCCGAGCGCCTGGCGGTTGGCCAGGCGGCTGATCGCCTCGGCCGCGCGCGACAGGGGATAGTGCTCCGAGACATGCGGGCGGATCTTGCCCGCGGCGTAGAGCTCGAACAGCTCGCCGATGTTCTTCTGGTGAGCCTTGGGATCGCGCGCGACCGCTGCGCCCCAGAAGACGCCGACGACGTCGCAGCTTTTCAGCAGCGTGAGGTTGAGGGGCAGGCGGGGAATGCCGGCCGGGAACCCGACCACCAGGAAGCGGCCCTCCCAGGCCATGGAGCGCACGGCGGCCTCCGCATAGTCGCCGCCGACGCCGTCGTAGACCACGTCCGCGCCGTGCTGGCCGAGCGCGTCCTTGAACAGGTTGGAGAGCGCCCGCTGGCCCTCCTTGTCGAACGGCCCGGCCGGGTAGACGACGCCGGAGTCGGCGCCCCTGGCCTTGGCCAGCTCGACCTTCTCCTCCGACGAGGCGGCCGCCACCACCCGCGCGCCCATGGCGCGGCCAAGCTCGACGGCGGCGAGCCCGACGCCGCCCGCGGCGCCCAGCACGAACAGGGTCTCCCCCGGCTTCAGGCGGCCGCGGTCCTTGAGCGCATAGTACGAGGTGCCGTAGGTCATGATGAACGCGGCCGCCTCGTCGTACGGCATGGCGTCGGGGATCTTGATCAGCCGCGAGGCTTCGAGCGCCAGCTCCTCGACCATGCCGCCGCAGGTGATGTTCGCCAGAACGCGATCGCCCGGCTTCACGTTCGAGACGCCCTCGCCGACCGAGGTCACGACGCCCGAGACTTCGGCGCCGGGCGCGAACGGGCGGGGCGGCTTGAACTGGTACTTGTCCTCGATGATCAGGACGTCCGGGTAGTTGACGCCGCAGGCCTTGACGTCGACCACGGCGAAGCCGGCCTTCGGCGTCGGGCTGGGCAGATCCTCGAGCACCAGCGTTTCCGGCCCGCCAACGGCCTTGCTGAGCAGCGCCTTCATCGGCGTCCTCCCTTGGGAATGTTCCTCGAAAGGACGCTATCCCAAGGCGGGGCCCCGGCATAGGCGGACGCCGGGGAAGGCCGCTTCGCCTGGCTAGCGGGTAAGCGGCGTCGGGAAGCCGAACAGCCGCTGTACGAGGCCGAATGGGCCCTTGAACTTCGGCGCGCCCTTGAACGCCAGCAGCACGTAGCAGACCTCGCCGGGCTCGGCGGTCGGCGTGTGGCTGAAGCCCGGCCGCGCGAGCGAGACGTCGCCGGGTCGATAGGCCTCGTAGCCGTCGCTGTAGGCGCCGGTCAGGACCAGCGTCAGCTCGTCGTCCTCGTGGTCGTGCTCGGCGACGCCGTGGCCAGGCTCGATGCGCATGAGCACCGCGCGAGACCCGTTGTCGTTCAGGAGCGCGAGCCGCTGAATCCCGAACCCGGCGAAGGTCCACTTCGCGTCATGCGCAAGCGCCTCCAGCGCCGCCTCGCGCACGGGCGTCGGCAGCGACCTGAGCTCGCCTGCATGGTCCTTGCCGGCGAGGGCGGCGTCGGCGTTCGCGTCGGCGGCCGCCTCGGCGTCGATCTCGGCCAGCACGCGGTTCAGCGCGTTGGCGGCGAGGTTGGCCGGCGGCTCCGCATCGAGGAACACCCCCGAGGCAAGGTCGTCGTCGCGGGTGATGAAGCTGGCGTCGGCGCGCATGGCGTGGGTGGCGCGGGCCAGAAGGTCGATGGCGCGATTCCCCGCGCCGGCAGCCAGCACGCCGCTCAAGGTCTGGGCGTTCATGCGAGCGCCTCCTTGCTCTCAGCGTCCTCGCTCGTTTCGATCAGATTGAGTTTCAACTTCGCGAACGCAAGGCGCAGCCTGGACTTGACCGTGCCGAGCGGCACGCCGGTCGCGGCGGCGATCTCGCTGTGCGACTGATCCTCGTAGAAGGCAAGGCGGACGAGCTCGCGCTGTTCGGGCGGCAGCTCGTTCATGGCGCGGCGCACCTGGCTTTCGCGTTCGCCGGCTTCCAGCGCCTGGTCTGGCGCGGCTTCGGCGACGGGGACGAAAGCCGGGTCGCCGGCGTCGAGTTGCGCGCGCTGGTCGCGGCGGAAGAGGTCGATGCGGCGGTTGCGGGCGATACGGAAGATCCAGGTCGACGCCGACGCCTGGGCCCGATCGAAGCTGGCGGCCTTGCGCCAGACGGCGACCATGACCTCCTGGGCGACCTCTTCGGCCTGCGCCGCCTCCAGACCGAGCCGCAGCAGGTAGGCCTTCACGCGCGGCCCGTAGTGGGCGAACACGCGCGTGAACGCGGCGCGGTCCTGGCGAAGCGCCACCGCCTCGATCAGGCCTGCGAAGTCGTCCGCCTCCGATCCGCTCGCCATCCTGGAAGGCCCCGCGCGCGGCAAGACCCGCGCCGGATCGGCGCGATTGTTTCCATCTTGCCACAGGCGCGCGGACGGCGGGAAGCTTGCGGCCGCCGGACCCGATTTGGGCGCAAATTCCTGATCTGGTATGAGAACGGCCGCAATCATCAAGAGGTCATACGACGTGGGCGTCCGTTTGGATCTCTCGCCCAGACATCCGCGCGCCTCTCCCGGGCCCGGGCTGGCGGGCTTGAGCCGCGCGGCGCTGGCGGCCGCCCTGGTCGAGGCCGGGATCGCCCCGCCGGACAAGGCGCGCATGCGGGCCGGGCAGGTCTGGCGCTGGCTGCACCACTATGGCGTCACCGACTTCGAGGCGATGACCAACATCGACAAGCCGACCCGCGCCCGGCTGGCCGAGCGGTTCGATCTCGCCCGCCCGCAGGTCGCCGCACGGCAAGTCAGCGCCGACGGCGCGCGCAAGTGGCTGATCCGCTTTCAGCCCGGCGTCGAGGCCGAGTGCGTCTACATCCCCGATGTCGGCCGCGCCGGCGCGCTGTGCGTGTCGAGCCAGGTCGGCTGCACGCTGAACTGCCGCTTCTGCCATACCGGCACCCAGGCGCTGGTGCGCAACCTGAGCGCGGCCGAAATCGTGGCGCAGGTGCAGATCGCCCGCGACGACCTCGGCGAATGGCCGTCGGCCAAGGACGGGCGACGCCTGTCGAACATCGTCTTCATGGGCATGGGCGAGCCGCTCTACAACCTCGACAACGTCGCCGAAGCCATCGACATCATCTCGGACAACGAAGGGCTCGCGATCTCCCGCCGGCGCACGACCGTCTCCACGGCCGGCGTCGTCCCCCAGATCGGCCCGCTCGGCGCCAGGACCCAGGCGATGCTGGCGATCTCGCTGCACGCGACCAACGATGCGCTGCGCGACGAGCTCGTGCCGCTGAACAGGCGCTACCCGCTGGCCGAGCTCATGGCGGCGATCAGGGGCTATCCCGGCCTCTCCAACGCACGGCGCGTCACCTTCGAGTACGTGATGCTGAAGGGCGTGAACGACTCGGCCGCCGAGGCGCGCGCGCTCGTGCGGCTGTTGGCCGGCGTGCCGGCCAAGATCAACCTCATTCCCTTCAATCCCTGGCCGGGCGCGCCGTACGAATGCTCGGACTGGGCGACGATCGAGGCGTTCGCCGCCGTTCTCAACCGCGCCGGCTACGCCTCGCCGATTCGCACGCCGCGCGGCCGCGACATCCTGGCGGCCTGCGGACAGCTGCGCACCGAGAGCACCAAAGCCCGGGCGAGCGCCCGACGGGCGGCCGAGGCGCATGTCGCCTGAGGTGCAGGCGTTCGCGAGCGGCTTTCCGCTCATGCTGCTGCAGGCGGTCCTCGGCCTCGTCCTCTTCGCCATCGCCTGCAGCGCCTACGGCTTTCTCTCGCCGCACAAGGAGATCCGCCGCATCCGCGAAGGCGACGTGGCCGCCGCCGTATCGTTCGCCGGCGTGGTATTCGGGCTGGCGATTCCGCTGGCGGCCGCGATGGCTGCGGCGTCTTCGCTGCTGGAGCTGGCGCTGTGGGCAAGCTCCGTCCTTGTCCTTGCGCTGCTCGCGTTTCGCGGCGTCGACCTGATGCTCGCCGGACTTCCGAAGCGGATGCGCGAGGGCGAGGTTTCGGCCGCCGTGGTCATGACGGCGGGCAAGCTGGCGGTGGCGCTGATCCTCGCCGCCGCGGTCGTGGTCTGACGCTCGGGAATGCGCTGGGCGCCCGACTGGCTGATCTATCTGGCTGTGCTGCTCGCCTTCCTGGCCGCCAGCATCGGGCGGCGCGAACAGGTCAGCGCGCCGACGCCGCCGCCACCGCCGCCGTTCGCCGAACAGGCTCCGATTTCAGCCGCCTCGCCGTTCGCGGACACGGCGCTGGTCCGGCTGCGCAGCGGGACGCTGAACCGCGGAACCGCGTTCGCCGCCAGCAGTCAGGGTGTCTGGCTGACCGCGCGAAGGGTGGTGGCCGGGTGCGGCAAGCCGGCGCTGATGGTCGCCGACGGATGGGCCGCGCCGGCAAAGGTGCGGGCGCTGGAGGGCGACGTCGCGGTGCTGACGACCAAGGCCGGAGCGCCGCCGCTGCGCCTTGCGGACGGCGCGGGCCCAAGGGCCGAGGGCGGTTTCCTGGCCGGCTTCTCCCGCGGCGGGCCTGGCGAGGTCGCGGCGCTTTATCTCGGTCGCGAGCGCGGACGCACCGCATGGGCGGAGGTCGGGCGCACGGACGGCCTGGAGGGGCCGCTGTTCGGCTTTGCCGGCGCGCCCGTCCTGAACCCGTCTGGCCTGGTGGCGGGCATGGCGTTGGCGGATGCGCCACGTCGCGGACGGATCGCCGCCGCCGAGCCGCGGGCGCTGGAGGCCGCGCTCGTTGCGGCGAAGGCGCGCGCCGCCGGCGCCGGAGCGCCGCAGCCGATCACCCGCGACAACTACGGGCGCGCCGCCGACGCGCTCCGCCGCGCCACCAGCGTTGTCGCGGTCGAATGCCTGTGACAAACATCCGGCGGCTGCACGCGGAGGGGGAGTATGTCGCCGAAAGTACTTATGGTCGCGGGCGTGGCGCTGGCCGGAAGCATTGCCGCTCAGGCGCAGGCTCTGTCGCCGGAGCTCGCCCAGATCGGCTTTCTGGTGGGCGACTGGGTTGCGGCGCCGGGCAATGCGTCGCCGGACCGCGGCCACGCGTCGATTCATCCCATCGTCGGCGGCGCGGCGTTGATGCGAAACGACCATCACGAGGTGGTGGACCCGCGCACCGGCAAGGTGACAGCGAGCTTCGACCAGGTGATGCCGATCTACGCCGAGGGCGGGACGCTGCGCGGCGACTATCTGGATGGGACGCACGTGATCCACTACACGCACGCCCGCGTCGAGCCCGGCCGCAGCGTCGAATTCCTCACTGCGGACGATGCAAGGCCGGCCTATCGGCTGACCTACACGAAGGACGGCGCGGGCGAGCTCGGCATCCGTTTCGAGATCGGAGGATCCAGCGCCGGCCCGTTCCAGGTGATCGCAGACGCGAAGGTCCGGCGCGAGTAGCTCAGTCCGCCAGCTTGACCAGCATCTTGCCGATGTTCTCGCCGTGCATGAGCCCGACCATGGCGGCCGGAGCGTTCTCGATGCCGTCGAAGACGGTCTCCTGATACTTGATGCGACCGTCCTTCAGCCAGCCGGCCATGTCCGACTTGAACTGGTCGTAGAGGTTCATGAAGTCAGTCGCCACGAAGCCGCGCAGCGTGATCCGCCCATAGATGATGTTGGCGAGGTTGTGCACCGTCGTGCGCGCGCCGGCGGCATTGTACCCCGAGATCATGCCGCAGACGGCGACGCGGCCGAGCGTGTTCATCCGCGCGAGCGCGGCGTCTAGGTGCTCGCCGCCGACGTTGTCGAAATAGACGTCGATGCCCTTGGGCGTGACCTTGCCGAGCGCCGGGCGGATCGGCTCGGCCTTGTAGTTGATGGCGGCGTCCAGGCCGGCTTCGTCGAGCAGCCACCTCGCCTTGGCGTCGGAGCCCGTCGAGCCCACGACGTAGCAGGCGTGGATCTTGGCGATCTGGGCGGCCACCGATCCGACCGCGCCGGCGGCGGTGGAGACGAACACCTGCTCGCCATCCTTGAGTTGGCCGATGGCGAGGATGCCGCCGTAGGCGGTGAAGCCGGTCCCGCCGAGCGGGCCCATGTGCACGGTGAGCGGCAGGCCCGGCTCGGGCTTCAGGGCCTGCAGGCCGCGACCGTCCGAGACGAACGCCTCGCGGAAGCCGAAGCGGTTGGTAACCAGATCGCCCTCCTTGAAGCTCGCGTTGCGCGACGCCTCGATGCGTCCGAGCGCGCCGCCGCCCATCGCTTCGTCCAGCTTCTGGTCCTGGCTCATGCGCGGCCGCATGGCCGGATCGACCGACATGTAGAGGTTGCGGACCAGCACCTCGCCGTCCTTCGGATCGGCCACCTCGGTCTCGACCACGGCGAAGTCGTCGAGGACGGGCTCGCCCTCAGGGCGGCGGACCAGGTGGATCTCGCGGCTGGGCGTCGGCATGGGTCAGCTCTCCAGGCGGTAGCGCTCGCCGTCGCGGACGATGCGGCCGGCGGTGGGGGCGGGGAAATGCGTGCCGATGAACAGCGAGCGGTCCCGCGCCACGTCGTCGACGACGCGGCGGCGGGTTGCATGCGCCTCGTCGGGGTCTGAGTCGGCGATCGACGACCACTCGGGGTGGGCGATCTGGCAGGGGTGGTGCAGGAAGTCGCCGCTGATGATCGCCCGCTCGCCTTCCGACTCGATCACGACGCTCACGTGCCCCGGCGTGTGCCCGCTGGTGGGGATGAGGCGGATTTCGTCGCATAGCCGGTGATCCTGCTCGACCAGCTGGGCGAGGCCGGCGTCGAAGATCGGCTGCACGTTCTCGGCGAGGATCGTCTTCAGCTCCTCGCCCTCCCCGGCGCTCCAGTGCTCGTACTCCTTGCGTCCGATGAGGTAGCGGGCCTTCGGGAAAGTCGGGACCCACTTGCCGTTCTCGAGCATGGTGTTCCAGCCGCAGTGGTCGACGTGCAGGTGGGTGCAGACGACCGCATCGACGCCTTCGCGCGTCCAGCCGCTCGCGAGGAACTCGTCGAGGAACGCGGTCTGCAGCGCGACGCCGCCGGTGATGCTGCGCGGGCGGTCGTTGCCGATGCAGGTGTCGACGACGAGCTTCAACCCCGGCGCCTCGACCAGCAGCGCATGGATCGAAAGCAGGAGCTCGTCGCCCGGCCCCACGTAGTTGGGATAGAGCCAGGGCATCGCCTTCAGCGCCTCAGGCGTCGCGTCCTTGAGGAACACCGCGTGGGGAACCGGAAGGTCCATCTCGACGATGCGGGTGACGGTGACGGCGCCGATCTTCCAGCTGAGCATGGGTTCAGACCTCAAAACGAAAAGCGTCGCCGTCACGGCGCACGCGTCCTGCGGTGGGGGCGGCGAAGTGGGTTCCGATCACCAGGATCGGGGCCTCGGCCACCTCGCCCAGCACGCGCTTGCGGGTGGCGATCGCGGCGCGCTTGTCGCTGTCGAAGCTGGGGGCCCAGTCCGGATGCGCCATCTGCACCGGGTGGTGCATGATGTCGCCGGTGATCATGGCGCGCTCGCCTTCGGACTCGATGAGCACGCTGACGTGGCCGGGGGTGTGGCCGGGGGTCGGCGTCAGGCGGATCTCAGGCGAGATCACGTGGTCCATTTCGACCAGCTCGGCGAGGCCGGCGTCGAGGATCGGCCTGACGGAGTCGGAGAGGATGAGCTGCTGTTCGGCGTCGTCCTCGCCATTCCAGTGCTCGAACTCGCGGCGGCCGATCAGGTAGCGCGCGTTCGGGAAGGTCGGGACCCAGGCATCGCCTTCGCGCATGGTGTTCCAGCCGACGTGGTCGACGTGCAGGTGGGTGCAGACGACGACGTCGACGCCCTCGCGCGTCCAGCCGGCCTCGCTGAGGTGCTCGAGGAACGGCGTCGAGAGCGAGCGGCCGCCAAGGAAGGCGCGGTTGCGGTCGTTGCCGATGCAGGTGTCCACCACGAGCCAGAGGCCCGGCGCCTCGACCAACAGCGCGTGTATGGAGACGAGCAGCGCGCCTTCGTCGTTGACGAAGTGCGGGTAGAGCCAGGGCGTCGCTTTCACCGCCTCCGGCGTCGCCTCGATGATGAAGGGCCGGTCCTCACGCCAGCGGGTCACGAGCTCCATCTCGACGATGCGGGTGATCTTCACCCGCCCGACCTGCCAGCTCAGCATCAGGCCACCGCGGCGCGGTTGTCGACCAGGTCGGCGACGACCGAAGGATCGGCCAGCGTCGTGGTGTCGCCGAGATTGGAGACGTCCCCCTCGGCCACCTTGCGCAGAATGCGGCGCATGATCTTGCCCGAGCGCGTCTTCGGCAGGCCCGGCGCCCACTGGATGACGTCGGGCTGGGCGAACGGGCCGATCTCGTGGCGCACCCACTGGACCAGCTCCTTCCTGAGCTCCTCGCTCGGCGTCTGGTCCACCCTCAGCGTCACGTAGGCATAGATGCCCTGGCCCTTGATCTCGTGCGGGTAGCCGACCACGGCGGCCTCGGCGACCGCGCGGTGGGCGACCAGCGCCGACTCGACCTCGGCGGTGCCCAATCGGTGGCCGGAGACGTTGATCACGTCGTCCACGCGGCCGGTGATCCAATAGTAGCCGTCCTCGTCGCGGCGGCAGCCGTCGCCGGTGAAGTACTTCCCCGGATAGGTGGTGAAGTAGGTGGCGATGAAGCGGTCGTGGTCGCCGTAGACCGTCCGCATCTGCCCCGGCCAGGAGTCGGTCAGGCAGAGATTGCCCTGCGTCGCCCCCTCGAGGACCTTGCCGTCGGCGTCGACGATCTGAAGCTTCACGCCGGGCAGCGGCTTGGTCGCCGACCCGGGCTTGAGCGCGGTCGCCCCCGGCAACGGCGAGATCAGCGCCGCTCCCGTCTCGGTCTGCCACCAGGTGTCGACGATGGGACACCGTCCCTCGCCCACCACGCGGTGGTACCAGAGCCAGGCCTCCGGATTGATCGGCTCGCCGACGGTGCCGAGCAGGCGAAGCGAGGCGCGGCTGGTCTTCGTCACCGGCGCTTCGCCTTCCCGCATCAGCGCCCGGAGCGCGGTGGGCGCGGTGTAGAAGATCTCGACCTTGTGCTTGTCGATCACCTCCCAGAAGCGGGAGACGCTGGGGTGGTTCGGCACGCCCTCGAAGATCAGCGAGGTCGCGCCGTTGGCGAGCGGACCGTAGACGATGTAGCTGTGCCCCGTGACCCAGCCCACGTCGGCGGTGCACCAGAACACTTCGCCCGGCCGGTAGTCGAAGATGAGCTCGTGGGTCCAGCTCGCCCAGGTGAGGTAGCCGCCGGTGGTGTGCAAGACGCCCTTCGGCTTTCCGGTCGAGCCCGAGGTGTAGAGGATGAAGAGCGGATCCTCCGCCCCCATCGGCTCGGGCGGACAGCTGTCCGAGACCTTCGCCTTCGCCTCGTCGTAGGCGACGTCGCGGCCGGCCGTCATGGCGACGGCGGCGCCCGTGCGCCTGACGACGATCACCGTCTCGACGCCGGAGCAGCTCGCGAGCGCCTCGTCGACATTGGCCTTCAGCGGCACGATCCGTCCGCCGCGCAGGCCCTCGTCGGCGGTGATGACGATGCGGGAGTCGCAGTCCTGGATGCGCCCGGCGATCGAGTCCGGCGAAAACCCACCGAAGATCACCGAGTGGATGGCCCCGATGCGTGCGCACGCCAGCATGGCGTAGGCGGCCTCCGGGATCATCGGCAGGTAGATCGTCACCCGGTCGCCCTTGCCGACGCCGTAGGCTTTGAGGACGTTCGCCATGCGGCAGGTTTCGGCGTGCGCCTCTGCGTAGGTGATGCGCCGCGAATCCTTGGGATCGTCGCCCTCCCAGATGAAGGCGATATCGTTCGCCCGCGCCGGCAGATGGCGGTCGAGGCAGTTGGCCGAGGCGTTCAGGACCCCGTCGGAGAACCAGCGGATGTGGAAGTCGTCCTTCGCGAACGACACGTCCTTCACGACGGTGAACGGCTGCATCCAGTCGAGGCGGCCGGCGACCTCGCGCCAGAACCCATCGGGATCTGCCTCGACGCGCTTCCAGGCGGCCTCGTAGCCCTTGGCGTCCATGCGCGCGCGCTTGGCCCAGGCCTCAGGAACCGGAAACACCTCGCCTTCGCTCATCCGACGCGTCCTCTCGCCCAGGCTTGCTCGACCATTGGGCCGACTATGAAGACCGGAGCCGCCTGGAGCGCAACCGCGAAGGGCGGCAAAGCCGGTTCCCTCGGCCAGCGCCGCACGCTAACCGAAGCCCCGCCATGAGCGAGACGATCGCGGTTGCCTACCAGGCCAGGCTCGACGCCAGCGAGCTCAAGCCCGACGCCGGCCAGAGCGCTGGGCTCGCCGCGCTGGCGCGTCTGGAAGCCGAGCTGGCCGCCGCCGGCGAGCCGGGTCTGGTGGGTGCGCTGTTTCGCAAGCCAGCGCCGGCGAAGGGCGTCTACCTGTGGGGGCCGGTCGGCCGCGGCAAGTCGATGCTGATGGACATCTTCTTCGCCGCCGCCCCCGTCGGGCGCAAGCGCCGCGCCCATTTCCAGGCGTTCATGGCCGAGACGCATGCGCTGGTGGAGCGCTGGCGAAATGGCGGCGCGGCGGCGCGGCGCGAGCTGTTCGGTCAGGTCCGCGGCGACGATCCGATCCCGCCGGTGGCCGGGCTGATCGCGTCCAGGGCGCGCCTGCTTTGCTTCGACGAGCTGCAGGTCAACGACATCGCGGATGCGATGATCCTCGGCCGGCTGTTCGAGGCCCTGTTCGAGCGCGGCGTGGTCCTGGTGGCGACCGCCAACCGGCCGCCGGACGACCTCTACAAGGACGGGCTGAACCGCCAGCTCTTCCTCCCGTTCATCGCCATGCTGAAGGAGAGGCTGGAGGTCGTTCGGGTGGCGGGACCGCTCGACCACCGGCTCGATCGCCTGAAGAGCGCCGGCGTCTACTTCCAGCCGCTCGACGCCGCGAACGAGGCGAAATTCGACGCGCTATGGAGCGACCTCTTGGCCGGCGCCGAGGAAACCGGGGCCACGCTGGACGTGCTGGGGCGGCAGGTGAGGCTGCCGCACGCCGCTGGCGGGCTCCTGCGCGCATCCTTCGCGAGCCTCTGCGGCTCGGCGCTTGGGCCGCAGGACTATCTGGCCATCGCCGAGCGTTTCCACACCGTCTTCCTGGAGGCTGTCCCACGGCTGGGGCCCGACTATCGCGACCAGGCGCGCCGCTTCATCATGCTGATCGACGCCCTCTACGAAGCGCGCGCGCGACTGGTCGTCCTCGCCGCGGGCGAGCCGGAAACCCTCTACCCGAAGGGCGACGAGGCGTTCGATTTCCAGCGCACCGCCTCGCGGCTGGCCGAGATGCGCTCCACCGCCTGGCTCGAGCAGGCCAGGTCCAGCGCCGATGACTGACGAACAGCGGGCGTTGTACCAGGCGCTGGCGGCGCGGATCGCTCAGGATGCGCGGGTGGAGGCCGTGTGGTTGGCGGGCAGCCTGGGCGCCGGCGAGGGGGACGCCTGGAGCGACGTCGACCTGCTGGTGCTGGCCAAGGACGGGGCGTGGGCGGCGGTGTCGGCGGCGCTCGCCGAGGAGCTCGGGGCGGCGTTCGACGCCGTCCTGGTCGAACCGCTCTTCGGCGGACGCGTCGTCCATTTCGTAACCGTCGAGTGGGCGCGCTTCGATCTCACCATCGTGGAGCGCGACGGGCTCGTTCGTTACGACGCCAACCGGCTCGAGCCGGCGTTCAATCGCGGCGATGCGGCGCCGCCAAGAAAGCGACAGACGCCCTACGCGCCAGCCCCCGAAACGGTCGTCCGCATCGCCCGCGAGTTCCTGCGGGTGCTCGGGCTGCTGCCGAACGCGCTCGGACGCGGCGAGCTCCTGAACGCGCTATCGGGCTCCGACATCCTGCGCCGACTGACGGTGGAGTTGATGCACGAAGAGGCCGGGATCGCTCCCGACCGCCGCGGCGGCGCCCTGCATCCGAGCCGCTTCCTGAGCGCCGAACAGCTGGCCGCGCTAAGGGCCCTCCCGCCCATCGCCGCGGAGCCCGATAGCCTGACCGCCGGCAACCGCGCTCTCGCCCAGCTCTTTCTTCCGCGCGCGCGGGCCCTCGCCGAGCGCACTGGCGCTCCGTGGCCGCAGCGTTTGGAGGACGCGGCGCGACGACACCTCAAAAGGACCATTGGGCTCGACGTCTGACGCGTCCGGCCTAACCCTCCCGCACAACAGCGAGCACCGCCTCGCCGTAGCGGGCAAGCTTGGCCTGGCCGACCCCGTCGATGCGCGCCAGCGCCGCGAGCGCGGCCGGCCTCAGCCTTGCGATCTCGGCCAGCGTGCGGTCGTGGAAGATGACGTAGGGCGGCACGGCCTGGCGGGCCGCCTCGCCGCGGCGCCATTCGCGCAGGGCGCCGAACAGCGCAAGGTCGGCCTCTGCGACGCCGAGCGGCTCGCCGCCGCGGCGCTTGCGCGGGCGGCCGGACCGGGTCGTCGGATCATGCGGCTCGGGCAGGCGGCGAAGCTTGACTTGGCGCGCGCCGCGATAGACCTCGCGAACCGCGTCGGCGTCGCCCAGCCCGATGAGCGGGCGGCCATCGTTGGGGTCTTCGCGCAACAGACCTTCGAACAGCAGCTGGTCGATCAGGTCCCGCCAACCGGCCGGGCTGTACTCGCGTCCGACGCCGAACGTTGAGAGCCGGCCCTCCGACGCGCTCACGTCCTTGGTCTTCCCCAACAGGTGGTCGACGACGCGCCCGCGCCCCAGCCGGCCGCCGAGGCGATGCACCGCGGCCAGCGCTTTCTGCGCGCCCTCGGTCACGTCGACGGCGAGCGGCGGGCTCAGGCACAGGTCGCACTGACCGCACGGCTCGACGTCGGTTTCGCCGAAGTAGCGGCGCACGGCCGCGGCGCGGCAGCCCATGCCCTCGAGCATGGCGTAAAGCTGCCGGGCTTTGCGCATCTGCACGCGGCGGACGTCCTCGCCGATGTCGCGCTCGCCGATGCGGCGAAGCTCCTTGGCGAGGTCGGCTGACCCGTAGAGTGTGATCCCCTCCGCCGGCGCGCCGTCCCGGCCCGCCCGACCGATCTCCTGCCAGTAGGCCTCGATCGACCCGGGTGGGTCCGCGTGCAGAACGTAGCGGACATCGGCCTTGTCGATGCCCATGCCGAAGGCGATCGTTGCGGCCATCACCGCGTCCTCGCCGGCCACGAACGCGGCAAGCCGCCGTTTGCGAAGTCCGGCGTCCAGCCCCGCGTGATAGGCGAGCGCATTCATGCCGGCGGCCGCGAGCGCGTCTGCGATGCTCTCGGCGCCAGCGCGCGTGCCGACATAGACGATGCCGGGCCGGCCGGCGCGGGCCTGGACCAGCTCGATCGCCCGCCGCTCGGAGCGGCTGGAGCGCCGCTCGGCGGAAAGGGCTATCTCGGGCCGCGCGAAGCTCGCGACGAACTCGCGCGCGTCCTGCAGGCGGAGCTCGGTTCGGATGTCCTCGCGCGTCCGCGCGTCGGCCGTCGCGGTTACGGCCAGCCTCGGCGTTGCGGGGAAGATCTCCGCAAGGCGTCCGAGCGTGCGGTACTCGGGTCGGAAGTCGTGGCCCCACTGGCTGACGCAGTGGGCCTCGTCGATGGCGATCAGCGCCGGTCTCAGCCGGCCGAGCCGCTCGAGCGTCTGCGGCTGCATCAGGCCCTCGGGCGCGAGATAGACGAGGTCGAGCGCGCCGGCTTCGATGCGCTCCCAGATGTCCTGGCGCTCAGCGGGCGAAACGGTGGAGTCCAGCCGCGCGGCCGCCACGCCCGACTGATCCAGGGCCGCCACCTGGTCGGTCATCAGCGCGATGAGCGGCGAGACCACGACCCCCACGCCCGGCCGCAAGAGGCTGGGGATCTGGTAGCAGACGCTCTTGCCGCCCCCCGTCGGCAGCACCGCCACGGCGTTGCGGCCCGCCAGCAGTTCGGCGATCACCGGCGCCTGCAGTCCGCGAAACTCGGCGTGGCCGAAGGTCTGGCGGAGCCGCTCGCGCGCCGCCGCGATGGTCGGCTGCGGCTCGGGCACTACTGCGCCAGGTTCCAGCCCTTGTCGCCCATGCAGGTGTCGTAGGCGGCCTGGCGCACGATCGCCCCGCGGTCGGCCAGCGGGTTGTCCCGCGCCACCGCCTCGGCCATGGCGCTGGTGACTCCGTAGCGCGGGTCGGAATAGGTCGAGGGCTGGCTGACGTCGAGCTTGTCGGCCTCGGCGTGGCACTGGGCCTTGTCGGCGGCGAGCTTGGCCGGATCGCCGCCGGTCCACGCTTCCGCGATCGGCCGTTCGCCATTGCAGCCGGCAAGGCCAAGCGCGACCGCAAGAACGACCAGATACCTGCTGACGACGACCATCGGCCGGGCTCCGCGGCGCTTTGCGATCAAGGGCCGGCGACCCTAGCGCGCCCGGCGCAGCCTGTCATGGCGCGCGAAGGCCCACCCCTCGCGCGACGCGGCCCCTTTCGCTAAGAACCCCAGCGGCGGCCGCGCTTCGGGCGTGCATTGTCAGGGGACGGACGAGAGATGGCGGACGCGCAAGGGGGGCGGCCGGGGGGCGGACGCGGGCCGCCGCCCGCGCCCCGTCGCCGCTCGCTCGTCGGCGCCGTCGCCTACTGGAGCATCGTCGGCGTCATCTGGGCCGCGATCGGGATCGTCGCCTTCTTCGGCGTGTTCGCCTTCGACCTGCCGGACACCTCGAAGATCTTCGACGTCAAGCGACAGCCCTCGATCACCTATCTCGACCGCGCCGGCTCCGAGATCGCCGTGCGCGGCAGCCAGTTCTCGCCGCCGGTCGACATCGACCAGCTGCCTCCGTACGTGCCGGCCGCCTTCGTCTCGATCGAGGACCAGCGCTTCTACTCCCACTGGGGGTTCGACCCGATCGGCATGGCGCGCGCGATGCTGGCCGACGTGCGCAGCGGCCACGCCCAGCAGGGCGCATCGACCATCACCCAGCAGCTGGCGCGCAATCTCTTCCTCACCCCAGACCAGACCATCCGCCGCAAGGCGCAGGAGCTGGTGCTGGCCGTATGGCTGGAGCGCAAGTTCACCAAGAAGCAGATCCTGTCGCTGTACCTGAACCGGGTCTACTTCGGCGAAGGCGCGTACGGCATAGAGGCCGCCTCGCAGCGCTACTTCAACAAGCCGGCCAAGAACCTGACCGTGGGCGAGGCGGCCCTGCTGGCCGGGTTGATGAAAGGCCCATCCCACTACAGCCCGGTTTCCGAGACCGACCGGGCGGAGCGGCGCGCCACCATCGTGCTCGACAAGATGGTCGAGACCGGCGCGATCACGGCTCAGCAGCGGGACGATGCGTTCCGCCAGCCGGTGCGCGTGTCGACGACCATGCCGAACCAGAACGCCCAGTACTTCGTCGACTACATCGACCAGCAGGTGCGCGCGCTGGTCGGCCAGCCGCAGCAGGACCTGGTGGTGCAGACCACGCTCGATCTCTCCGCGCAGGCCGCCGCCGAGCACGCGGTTCGCTCGGTCGTCGCCGACTCGACGGGCCGCGGCGTGCAGCAGGCGGCGCTGGTCGCCCTCGACGGCCAGGGCCGCATCCGCGCCTATGTCGGCGGCGTCGACTACGGGCAAAGCCAGTACGACCGCGCCAGCCAGGCCCAGCGGCAGGCCGGCTCGTCGTTCAAGCCGTTCGTCTACCTCACCGCCATGGAGGCCGGCCACACGCCGCAGGAGATGAGCGTCGACGAGCCGATCACCATCGGCAACTGGACGCCGCATAACTTCGAACCGCGCTATCTCGGCCCGCTGACGCTCGAGACCGCGTTCGCCCAGTCGATCAACACCGTGGCGGCGCGGCTGGCGAACCAGGTCGGGACCGTCAACGTGGCTGCGACGGCGCACCGGCTGGGGATCACCACGCCGATCCAGACCGGCCCCTCGATGGCGCTGGGCGCGGTCGAAGTGACCCCGGTCGAGATAGCGGGGGCCTACAGCGCCTTCTCCAACGGCGGGTTTCTGACCAAGGCCTACGGCGTCGAGCGCATTCAGACGGCGGCCGGCCAGGTGCTGTACGACCACGACCTGGCGCCGCCGCCGCGGGCGCAGGTGATCGGCCAGCCGCCGCTGTCCGAGATGATCGAGCTGATGCGCGCGGTCGTGACCTCGGGGACCGGTACGCGCGCGGCCGTCCCCGGCTTCGACGTCGCCGGCAAGACGGGCACCACCAGCGACTACAGGGACGCATGGTTCATCGGCTACACGGGCGGCTTCACGGCGGCGGTGTGGACCGGGCGCGACGACAACACGCCCATGCGCGGCGTGACCGGCGGCACGGCGCCGGCGGCGATCTGGCATGACTTCATGGCCGCGGAGCTGCCGCACATGAGCGTGCAGCCCATCCCCGGCGGCGCGGCGCCGCAGCCCGCCCCGCCGGACCTTACCGGCGCCGTGCTCTCGGGCGCGCCGCCGGCCGAGAGCGGCGCGCCGCCGCCGAGCAGCGCCCCTGCGCCGCCGGCGCCGCTGCCGGGAATGCCGCCGACTTGAAGAACCGCTAGCGACCCATGGCGTGCAGGCGCGGGCCGTTCGCGCGCAACCAGGCGCGATAGGGCCTGTGGTCGCCGACCAGCCCCTTCACCACCGCCCAGAACCGCGGCGAGTGGTTGGCCTCGACCAGGTGCGCGCACTCGTGCGCCGCCACGTAGTCGAGCACCGCTGGCGGCGCGAGGATCAGCCGCCAGGAGTAGCGCACCCGGCCCACCTCCAGGCTGGCGCCGAATCCGCCGCGCCGGGGCGGCGTACAGGAGCCCCAGCGGCCGCGCGGATCGGCGATGGCGACCGCCGGCGCCGGCTTGCCAAGCGTTCGCGCGTGCAACGCCGTCCGCTCGAGCAGAACGCGCCGCGCTTCGGCCTTGAGCGCGTTGGCGACGGCGCGCGCGAATGGCGGGCCTTCGCCCGGGGCCAGCAGCGCCAGCGGTTGATCCTCGTCCGCGGGGCGCCAGCGCGGACGCCCGGCAGACGAGACGAGCTCGCAGGGCGAGCCGGCGACCTCGATGACGACGCCGGGCTCGAACGGCTGGGCGCGCGGGAGCTCCCTCAGCCGCGCCTCGATCCAGCCGCGGCGGCGCGCCACGAACGCCATCGCCTCGTCGATCCGCCGCGGGCTGGGCGCGGTTGCGATCACCTCGCCGCTGGCCGAGTCGATACGGATGCTGACCCGACGCGCGCGCGGATTGACCCGCAGGCGGACCGGCGCGCCGTCGGCGTCGACGAGGTCGCCGTGGGTCGGGCGAATCGATTGCGACCGCATGGGGTGGGCTTAACCCGCTGCGCGCGGGGCTCAAGCCCCGGCCGGGGCGCCGATCATCCGGCCGCCGCCTCGAGCTTGACGCCGGCCCGGCTGTGGGCCGCCGCCTCGCAGCGGCGGATGAAGTCCCGAACGCGCGGATAGATCCCTTCGCGGAAGCGGCGGCCGTTGAACACCCCGTAGTGGCCGACCTCGGGCTGCACGTAGTCCTCGTGCAGGTCTGCCGCGACGTTCGGGGTCAGGTCATGCGCCGCCTGCGTCTGCCCGATGCCGGAGATGTCGTCGTGCTCGCCCTCGACGGTCATCACCCCGATGTCGGTGATGGCGGCGGGCCGCACCAGACGGCCGCGATGGGTCAGCTCGCCCTTTGGCAGCAAGTGCTGCTGGAACACGATATCGACGGTCTGCAGGTAGAACTCTTCGCTCAAATCCAGCACCGACAGGTACTCGTCGTAGAACTCGCGATGCTTCTCTGCGGAGTCGCCGTCGCCCTTCACCAGGTCGTCGAAGTAGCGCTGGTGCGCTTCCATGTGCCGGTCGAGGTTGAGCTGCATGAAGCTGTAGAGCTGCACGAAGCCCGGATAGACGCGCCGCAGCATGCCCGGGTAGGGCGGCGGCACGGTGTAGATCATATGGCGCTGGAACCAGGTGAACGGCCGCTCTTCGGCGAGCCGGTTGGTCGCGGTCGGCGAGAGGCGGGCGTCGATCGGCGAGCCCATGAACGTGAGGCTGGCGGGGCGGTCCGGATCGGCGTCCTCGGCCATCAAGCTGGCCGCCGCCAGCACCGGCGGCCCCGGCTGGCAAACCGCGACCACGTGCGGCCGGCCGCCGATCGCGCGGATCATTTCGCCCACCTGGTCGATGTAGTCGTGGAAGTCGAAGCGGCCGTCCAGCATCGGAACGTCGCGCGCATTCGACCAGTCGGTGACGAACACCTCATGGTCCTGCAGGAAGGCCTGCACGGTTCCGCGCAGCAGCGTCGCGTAGTGGCCGGAGAGCGGCGCGACCAGAAGGACCGCCGGCTCGACGGCGGTGCGGCCGGCGCGGCGAAGGTCGCCGGCGTCGCGCTCGAAGCGGATCAGCTTCACCCACGGCGAGCGCCAGGCCTCGACCATGCGGATGCGGACCGGCGATCCGTCGATCTCGACGCTTGTGATGTTCCACGCTGGCCTGCCGTAGCGGCGGGTGACATTCGCGAACAGGTCGGCTCCCGCATAGAGGCTGCGGCCGATCTCGGTGTCGGCGGCCGGGTTGAGCGGCGAGCTCCAGAAGTCGCGCGCGGCCCTGGCCATCAGCCGCATCGGCGTAGAGGCGTAGTACGCCGCCTCCCGCATGGCGTAGAGCATTACGTCCCCCCTGACGCCGCCCCGGTGATTGTGCGCCGCAGCATACATCAGAGATAGTGAACCGAGTCCACCGCTCCAAGCCAGAGCGTGGGCGGCGGCGAAACCCTAGCCGTTCATGGCCTTCAGGATCGCGGTCTTCGCCTGGTCGGGCGAGGAGTCCGCGGCGATCACGCTGTCGAACCCGCCCTTCGGGTTCATCAGGTAGATGGCCGACGAGTGATTCACCGAGTATCCCGGGCCGCTTCCCTGCTTCTGGTAGTAGACGCCGTAGGCGCCGGCGATTCCGGCGACCTCGGCCGGCGTGCCGGTCAGCCCGATGGCGCCGGGGGGAAAGACGCTGTTCGACAGGTAGAGCTTGAGCTGGGACGGGGTGTCGCGCGCGGGGTCGACGGTGACGAACACCACCTGGAAGTCCTTGGCCCGGGCGCCCAGGCCGCGGTCGACGCTGCCCAGCATCTGCAGCGTCGTCGGACAGACGTCGGGACAGTATGTGTAGCCGAAGTAGACCGCGCTCCACTTGCCCTTGAGCAGGTCCTGGCTGACCGCCCGTCCATTCTGGTCCGTCATCCTGAAGGGGCCGCCGATCGGCGCGCTGGCCTGCGTCGTCGCCGGCTGCGCCGCCGGGCGGACCAGCACGAAGACGCCAAGCGCCAGCGCCGCGAGGCCCGCCGCGCTCCATGCCCAGATTCTGAAGGACGTGACTCTCATCGGCGATCGACTGCTAAACTCCCACGCGTGAAGGTGTTCGCGCGCGCGCCCGCCCTGCCTCTCACCCTGGATAGGCCCAAGGCCGACCCCGGGCAAGGCGACGGCGCGCCGGACAAGACCGCGGTGGGCCAGGGCCGGCTGGGGCTGGGCGTCCTGGTCGGATTGCGCTGGCTCACTCTGGGCGCCGAGCTGATCGCCCTCCTAGCCGGCGCCTTGTGGCTCGGCCCGCAACCCCAGCTCGCGATCGCGTTCGCGGTGGTCGCCGCGGCCGCCGCCATCAACCTCGTGATGTCGCTGATCGCGCCGCTCCGCCGCGCGCGCGGGGAATGGACGCTGGCGCTGCAGCTTGCCTTCGACATCGCGCAGATGGCGATCGTCCTGTTCCTTACCGGCGGGGTGCTCAACCCCTTCTGCCTTCTGCTCATCGCGCCCGTGACTCTGGGCGCCGCGACGCTGCGCGAGCGCCAGGCGCTGATGGTCGGGGCGTTCGCCGCGCTTGTCTTGCTGGTGATCAGCGTCTGGTCGCTGCCGCCGCCCTGGCCGCCGGAGTCGCCAGCGACGACGCCGGTGCTGTTCCGGCTTGCGGTCGCGGCGGCCACGCTGACCGGCATCGTGCTGACGGCCGGCTACGCATGGCGCGCGGCCGCCGAAGCCTCGCGGATGGAGGTGGCGCTCTATCTCACCCAGACGGTCCTCGCTCGCGAGCAGCGGCTCTCGGCGCTCGGCGGCCTTGCCGCCGCCGCCGCCCACGAGCTCGGCACCCCGCTCGCCACCATGACCGTCATCGCCAAGGAGATGGCCCGCCAGGCGCCGAGCGATTCCCTGAAGGAGGATGCCAACCTCTTGATCTCGCAGGCGGAGCGTTGCCGCGAGATCCTCACCCGCCTGACCGAGGAGCCCGACACCGACGACGCCGTGCACGCGCGCATGACCCTGCTGCAGCTGGCGAACGAGGCGATCGAGCCGCACCTCGATATGGGCGTCCGGGTCGAGGCGGTGGTGTCGGGCCCCCGCGGCCTCCGCCCCCCTGAAATCCGCCGCATGCCCGAGGTGCTGCACGCGCTGACGTCGTTCGTGGAGAACGCCGTCGACTTCGCCCGCTCGGAGGTGCTGGTCAGCGTGCGCTTCGACGAAGCAAGCGTGATGGTCGAGGTGCGCGACGACGGAAAGGGCTTCTCCCCCGATGTCCTGGCCAAGCTGGGCGAGCCCTACGTGACCAGCCGTCCGGGCGCCGAAGGCTCCCGCTCGGGGCACGTGGGCATGGGGCTCGGCTTCTTCATCGCCAAGACTTTGCTGGAACGAACCGGCGCCAAGGTTGATTTCCGCAACGCCGGCGGCGCGCTGATCTCCGCCCGTTGGCCGCTCGCGGCCATAGAGGCGCCGCCGGCGCCCGGCGGGTTCGAGCTTGGCGTGGGCGAGCACGCGCCGGTTGTGGAGGAAGGGACTTGAGGTCTAGGCCGCTCAGCGACATCATGACGCGGGCTGAGCCGTTTGGGCTTTTTGGTCAATGGGTAGCGACATGCAGGATTTGTCGAGCGCGGTCGCCAGTTTGAAGGACAAGAGCCTTCTGGTCCTCGACGACGACGCCCCGTTCCGGACGCGTCTGGGGCGCGCGCTGGAGGCGCGCGGGTTCGAGCCGGAGCTGGCCGCGTCCATCGAGGAGGCCATCGCCCTGATCAA
Source organism: Caulobacteraceae bacterium (assembly GCA_035295705.1). GTDB lineage: Bacteria > Pseudomonadota > Alphaproteobacteria > Caulobacterales > Caulobacteraceae > Poindextera. Next base: position 2,386 of record DATGIN010000236.1, on the reverse strand, counting down.
GGCCAGGCCCCCCGCCTTCGCCGTCCTCGACATGCGGCTCGGCGACGGGAACGGCCTGCAGGTGGTCGAGGCGATCCAGGCGGCGCGGCCCGATGCGCGCGTCATCATGCTGACCGGCTATGGCGCGATCGCGACGGCGGTGGCGGCCGTGAAGGCCGGCGCCGTCGACTACCTGGCCAAGCCGGCGGACGCCGACGACGTGGTGCGCGCCCTGCTCGCGCGGCAGAGCGAGGCGCCGGCGCCGCCGGAGAACCCGATGTCGGCCGACCGCGTGCGTTGGGAGCACATCCAGCGGGTCTACGAGCTCTGCAACCACAACGTCTCCGAGACCGCCAGGCGCCTCTCGATGCACCGCCGCACGCTGCAGCGCATCCTGGCCAAACGCGCTCCGAGGTAGGCGCGCCCCGGCGCCTCTGCCGCCAGGACGTTGTCAGGAGCCGCGGCTATGCTGTCCCCGTTCCAGGAGGCCGGCCGCCATGATCACCCTCTACCACTGCCCCAACTCGCGCTCGAACACGGCGATGTACCTCTTGGAGGAGCTCGGGCGGCCGTATGAGGTGAAGGTCGTCGACGTTCGCGCCGGCGACGGACAGAAGCCGGAGTATCTGGCGATCAATCCGATGGGCAAGGTGCCGGCCATCCGGGACGACGACGAGGTGGTTAGCGAGACCGGCGCCATCGGCATCTACCTCGGCGACAAGTACCCCGAGGCCGGGCTTGCGCCGCCGATCGGCGACCCCCGCCGGGGCGCCTATCTGCGCTGGCACTTCCTGAACACCAGCTTCGATGCGGTGCTGGTCGAGCGCATGGCGGGACGCCCCCCGCTGCCGGCGCAGATGGCGGGCTACGGCGACTACGAGCGGGTGCTCAACACGCTGCGCAAGGGGCTTGCGGTCGGTCCCTGGCTGCTCGGCGAGCAGTTCACCACCGTCGACGCCTGCCTCGGCGCCGGCTTTCCGTGGGGCTTCGCGAACGGCACGCTGCCGCGCGAGCCGGCGTTCGAGGCTTACGCCGGCCGCATCGAGGCGCGTCCCGCCTACCAGCGCGCCAGCGCCCGTTGGGGCCTCGCCAATCCCTAGAAGGCCAGCGCCCGCGCGGCGGCCAGGCGAGCGAACGCCAATGTCAGCGCCCGGCGGCGGCTGGACGCCAGCGGCGTGACCGGCGCCTCGACGATGACCGCTCCGCCGAATCCGTCCGCCACGATCAGGCCCGGGCCGAGCGGCAGGATCTGGCGCGGGAAGTCGGCGTCGACGGCGAAATAGAAGGCGTCGCAATAGGGTGCGTACTCGGCCCACTTCTTGTCGGTGCGGTAGTCCTCCAGCCCCGACTTCACCTCTGCGATGGCGATCTGCCCGCGCGGCCCGATCGCCATCAGGTCGGCCCGCCGCCCGTTCGGCAGCGTGACCTCGGCAAGCGGCGAATAGCCCAGCGCCAGGAACAGCTTCGCCGCCCCGCGCGTGACGACGCCGGTTACCTCCGGGCGGGTGATGGTGAAGACGACAGACTCATCGTCGGCGGCCATGGGCGAGAGACTGTTCAGTTTTCGTTCCGCTGTAAAGCTGTGGCGCTACCCCAGGTCAGCGTTCCGCTCCGTCGGCGCGTTTCGGCGGCGAGTCCACCTTTGCAGGGCGACGAGGGTCCAGACCGCCTCGACCACGCCGAACGGCCAAGCCCCTTGCAGGAAGCCGTAGACGGAGCCGAGGGCGCAGGCGGCCGCGAACCCCAGCGTCCACCAGCGCGAACGCGCTTCCAGAGCGTAACAGACCAGCATGGCCACGACGGCGGCGAGGCCGAAGGCGGTGAGCGGGCTCATGCGGGCGGCGCCTGACGCGAGCGGCGGCCGGCTCAGGCCGGCGGCTGCTGGTCGTAGATCAGGCGCGCGATGTCGTATCCGAGCGAGCGGGCGCGGGCGACCAGGGCGGCTTTCAGCGCGGGCGAGACCTTCGGCGAGCGCGCCATGATCCAAAGCCACCGCGAGCTCGGCGTCGACATCAGGCACCAGCTGTAGTCGTCGGCGTGGTCGATGATCCAATAGTCCTGGTGGATGAAGCCGCCGAAGAAGCCGACGCGGATCTTGGAGTTGTTGCTGCCGTCGATGATCCGCCCAGCCGCCCGCCAGATCTTCGCCGGCCCCGAGGGCGAGCCTTGGCGGCAGGTCTGTACCACGGAAAACGAGCCGTCGGTCTGTTTCGCCCAGTCCGAGGTCGGGGCCTGGCAGTCGGCTTCGAGCTTGTTCGGCAGGCGGGCGATCTCGTACCAGCGCCCGGCGTAGCGCCTGGGATCGGTCGCCTTGGCAGGTTGCGGCGCCGGGCCGTCACCCGCGGCCGCAGCAGCGCTTTGGGCGAGCACGCAAGCCAGAGCTGCGGCGCAGGCCGCAATGACACGA
>DATGIN010000235.1:0-11039 GCA_035295705.1 Caulobacteraceae bacterium | reverse complement strand
GCGATGCGGCTCGACCAGCGCGGCGAGCGGCGACGGCAGCGGCGAGGGCGCGCCGAGCGCGGTTGCGGCCACGTGCTCGGCCAAGAGCGGCGCCGAGCAGAATCCGCGCGATCCAAGACCGGACAGAACAAAGAGGCCGGGTGCGCCCGCCGCGCCCGCTAGCGGCATGAAGTCGGGCGTCACCGCGCGGACGCTCGCGCGGCCCGCAAGGTCGAGCCCGGCAAGCCGGGCGGCGAGAGCCGGCGCGGCTTCCGCCAGCCGCTCGAGGTTGCGGCTGTGATCTGGGCCGCGCACGTCCGCCGCCGCATCGTCGCGGTCGTGGGTGGCGCCGAACAGCACCCCGCTGCGTGTCGGAATCGCGTAGGCGGCCCCCAGCAGCGCCGGCGGCGCCAGCCCGTCCGCGAGGCTGACCTGGCCGCGCAGCGGCGTAAGCGGCGCATCTTCGATCAGACGGACCGTGTCGAGGCCAGCGGCCACGATGACGATCTCGGCGGTCGCGACGTCGTCGCCGCGCGCGTCGAGCAACCGCCAGCACGAATCCCGTCGCTCGAGCGCCGCGATCCACGCGGTGATGCGCTCGCTATTCCCGAGCCACTGCGCCAGTATGGCGGCGGGCTCGACCACGCAGGCGTCGCGAAAGAAGAGGCCGCCCGGCGCGTCAGGCTCGTCCAGCGCCGCCGCCATCGCTGCGGCGTCGAGCCGCTCGAGCGCAGCCGGATCGAACAGGTCGCTGGCAGCGACGCGGTCGTAGCGGCTGACGTCCTTGGGAGCCGTCTCCAACTGGTAGGCGCCGCGCGCGATGATAGCTTGCGGCGTCGCTTCATAGAGGTCCGCCGCCCGCGCCAGCGCCTGGGCGTACAGGGCGCCGATCGGCCCGCCGCCTGCGTCCAGCCGCGCCGCCACGAGGGCCGCAGCGTTCCCAGAAGCGCCGGCGCCGGGCGCTTCGGCTTCGATGACCAGCGGTCGGGCGCCGAGCGCAGACGCCGCGCGCGCAAGCGCGGCCCCCGCCACGCCGGCGCCGACGATGGCGAGGCGCGGCCGCGCCGCCGGCGAGCGATAGCGCGGCGCCGCCCCGAACCGCGCCTCCAGGCGTTCGCGCTTTGGGCCGAAGCCCGGCTGCTTTGCGACATCGAACCCGGCGGCCGCCAACCCGCGACGTACGCCCGCGGCGACCGTGAACGTGGCAAGGCGCGCGCCCGCGGCCGAGCGCCGCGCTATCGCCGCCAGCACGGCGTCCGACCACATCCTTGGGTTCCGCGCCGGCGCGAACCCGTCGAGGAACCAGGCGTCGGCCTTCCCGCTCCAGGAGGCCAGGGCCGCCTCGACGTCCATCAGCGCCAGATCGAGCGTCGCGCCGTACGCATCGAGCTCGATGCGATGGAACCCGGCCGCGCGCCGCGGCAGGCGCTCGATCAAGGCGTCGGCTGCCTCGGCGATCGCGGGCCACGTCGCCAGCGCGCGGGCGGCCCCCTGAGCGGCGAGCGGGTGGGCCTCGACAGAAAAGACGTGCAGCCGCGCGCCGGCCGGGCGCGCGCGGCGCCAGAGGTCGAGCAGCGCGACGATGTTCAGGCCGGTCCCGAACCCAAGCTCGCCGACGACAAAGTCCGTGCGGCCCGCCCAGGCGTCCGGAAGGCCGCAGCCGGCAAGAAAGACGCCCCTGGCCTCAGCCAGGCCGCCGGCGCGCGAATAATAGAGGTCGTCGAAGCGGATCGAACGCGGCTGATCGCCGTCCCATGCGATGGCTGCAGGCGCAACACCGGTCATTTGCGGGCGAGAGGAGCGGCGATGGCCGCCGGATGCAAGAAGGGCCGCCCTGGGGGGCGGCCCTTCGAAACGTTCGTGAAGAGGCGAGACTTACTGGTTCGCCGGGGCAGCAGCACTGGCGGCGGCCGAAGCCGACATCGCAGCCGACGAAGCGGCCATGGCCGCATCGGAAGCAGCCGACGAAGCGGCGGCGGCGGCCGACTCGGCGGCGCCCATGTCGGAAGCCGCGGATTCAGCGGCGGCGTTTTCCTCGTTGTTCGCGCCACCCTTGCAGGCGACGACGGAAAGAGCGGCGATAGCGGCGCCGGCGACGAGGATCTTACGAAGAGCTTCGGAGGTCATTGTCCCTGGTCCCCTAGAAGGAGGTTGCTGCGCCGATCAGCAAGCCCGTCTCTGGCTGCCGCCCGTGCCTACCCCACGGCCGAATCCCAGCAACGCCTCGCCTGCGCTGTTGCTGATTATGCCGTCTTAGGGCCGAAGGGCAAGCACCAAGTTCACGGAGGCGTGATCAGTATGCGACCCTATCCCTCGGCCGGAATCGAGCCAAGCGCTTCCTCCAGCTCCAAGAAGCTGGGCTGTGCGGGCGTGGGCACGCTGCCGCGCCCGATCTCTACCGAGATCTGCGCCGCGTTGCCATGCAGGTGCGCGACAAGCACCGACTGGATGATGCGGTAGAACGAGGCTTCCTCTTCCACGACGTGCTTCATGCGCGCCGACATCGGCCCGACCAGGCCGTAGGCCAGGAAGACCCCGAGGAAGGTGCCGACGAGGGCGCCGCCGATCATCATGCCGAGGATTTCCGGCGGCTCGGTGATCGCACCCATGGTCTTGATGACGCCGAGCACCGCCGCGACGATGCCGAGCGCCGGCAGCGCATCGGCCATGTTCGAGAGCGCGTGCGCGACCGCCAGCGCCTCGTGGTGATGCTTCTCGAGCTGCTTTTCCATCGCGTCCTCGACCTGATGCGGATCCTCGAGGTTCATCGTCATCATGCGCAGCGTGTCGCAGATGAAGTCGATGGCGAAATGGTCCTTCATCAGGTTGGGGTAGCGGTTGAAGATGCCGCTTTCGGTCGGCTTCTCGATGTGGCTTTCGAGCGCGATGACCCCCTTGGACTTCATCGTCTTGGTGAGCAGGAAGAGCAGGCTCAGAAGGTCGCGATAGTCCTGCGCCTTCCACTTCGGGCCCTTGAACACCTTGGCCATGTTCGGGGCCGTGGCCTTCAGGGTCGTCATCGAATTGGAGATCAGGTAGGCGGCGGCGCCGGCGCCGAAGATGCACATCAACTCGTGCGGCAACGCCTCCAGCACCACAGCGAGCTTGCCGCCCGAGATGATGAAGCTGCCGAACACCATGGCGAAGAGCAGCACGATGCCGATGATCTGGAACAAGTGCGGCTCCCCGGCGCCCGACGCGGCATGGACGGGCGATCCTCGGCGTTAATGCTTAATTCCGGGTTTGCACTGGTCGAACGCCCTGTCCGGCGGCGGGCGAGAGGGACCCTATCGGCCGGCGGCTTGGGCGACGAGCAGGCCTGCGATGTGCGGCGTGAGGTAGCCGTCGGCCGGCAGGCCGCGGGAGCGCTGCCAGGCTCTGAGCGCCGTCCGCGTCTTCAGGCCGATTTGCCCGTCGGCCGGGCCGGCGTCGTACCCGAGCCTGAGCAACGCGACCTGCGCGCCGACCCGGTCGGCGATCGAGAGCGGCAGCTCGTGCGGCCAGGGCGCGACCACGCCGGCGCGGCCGGCGATGCGGTCAGCGAGCAGGCCGACGCCGAGCGCGTAGGCGATGGAGTTGTTGTATTTGCGGATGACGAAGTGGTTCGGGTAGGCGAGGAACGCCGGGCCCGCCGCGCCGGCGGGCAGCAACAGCACCGCCTCGGGGGCGCGTTCGCCGAAGCTTACGCCGAGCGCCGGGCGAACGCCGAGCGCCCACCACGCCGACACCGGCTTCGCCGGCGCCTCGGCGAGCCCGTAGTCGAAGTTGGCCGGCAGCCGCGCCTCGCGCTGCCAGGCCTCGCCGCGCCGCCAACCCGACTTCGCCAGCAGATTGGCCGCCGAGGCCAGTGCGTCGGCGGCGGAGCCCCAGACGTCTGGGCGGCCGCCGCCATGCACGTCGACCGCATCTTCGAGGTAGACCGAGGGCTCGAGCTGGGTCTGGCCCATCGCGCCCGCCCACGAGCCTTTCAGCTGGCTGCGCGTCGCCTCCCCGCTCGCCAGGATGCGGAACACCGCGATGAGCTGGTCTTCCGCCCAGTCGCGGCGGCGTCCGGCCGCCGCCAGCGTCGAAAGCGAGCGCAGGACGTCGAAGTCGCCCTGGTCGATCCCGAACCCCGACTCGACGGCCCAGATTCCGACCAGGATCTCGGCGGGGACGCCATAGCGGGCTTCGATACCGGCGAGGAAGGGCGCGGCGGCGCGCTTGCGCCGGCCCATCGCGACGCGGGCGTCGGCGGCGACCGATTGGATGTACTCGCTGATCGGGCGCGAGAATTCCGGTTGCTGGCTGTCCAGCGCCACGACCCGCGGGTCGTACGCCAGGCCCCGGCATTCCCGCCGCATGAGCTCGACGGAGACCCCCTGGCGGCCGGCGCGGCCGATGAAGTCGCTCAGCCACGCCTCGAAGCTGGCTTGGTCGAGCGGCGCGTTGACGGCGGCGGGAAAGCTGGCGCCCGGCATGGCCAGGCCGGCGAGGCCGGAGGCGATGAAGACTCGGCGGCGCATGTGCTTTCGTAGCGGTCGGAACAGGCGCTCAGCAAGACCGCGCAAAATTGACTTTCGAGCCTCTGCGACCTATAGGCCGCCCTCCCTTTGAGGGCGTCACGAAAGCGCGGGAGTCATGAAGGTTCGCAGTTCCCTGAAGTCGTTGAAGACGCGCCATCGCGACTGCAAGCTCGTGCGCCGCAAGGGCCGCATCTACATCATCAACAAGACCAACCCGCGGTTTAAGGCTCGCCAGGGCTAGACGTCCCCGGCGGGAGCCGCACCGAGCGTCCTTCCGTCCCTTGGCCGGCCGCGCGCCGGCCGTTAGGCTTTGCTCCTAAGGACCAGCCGACCGCCGCCATGGCCGAAGATTCCGCCGCGACCGAAAACCTGACGGGAACCGCCCAGGGGCGGCTGAAGAGCCTGATTGAGCGGATCGACCGACTCGAGGAGGACAAGGCGGCCGTGCAGGCTGACCTCAAGGAGGTCTATGCCGAGGCGAAGGGGGAAGGGTTTGACGCCAAGATCCTGCGCAAGGTGGTGCGGATCAGGAAGCAGGACCGGGCCAAGCGGCAGGAGGAAGAGGCGCTGATCGACCTCTACCTGCAGGCCGTCGGCGAGCTGTGAAGCGAAACGAGAGCCAGGCGAAACGCGCCGCGCTTCGGGCGCTCGAGCGAGCCCGGCGTGCGGCCACCCAGACCGGGGCCGACCTGAGCGAATGGGAAGATGAGTTCCTCGGCTCGGTCGAGCAGCGGGTGAAGACGTTCGGGCGCGCCTTCGGAGACCCGGCCAAGGGCGCGGCGGGCGAGAGCCTCTCGACGCTGCAACACGTCAAGCTGAAGGAAATCACCGCCAAGGCCAAAGGCGGCGAGCCGCGCGTGAGGAAGCCGCTTCGCGCCAAGCGCCCGATGCGGCGCGGACGCTCGGCCGGGTAAGCCGGGTGAGCGCGCCTGCGCCCGCGATCCTGCCGGTGATCGTCTGCGGCGGCGCGGGAACCCGCCTCTGGCCGATGTCGACGGCAGCGGCGCCGAAGCCGTTCAGGCGGCTGCTTGGCGGCGAGAGCCTGTTCCAACAGGCGGTCCGACGCGTCGCCGATCGGGACTTCCTGCCGCCCGTCGTGGTTTGCGGGCGCGCGCACCGCGACCTGGCCCAGGCGCAGCTCGGCGCGGTTGCGGCGCCGCCGTGGCAAATCGTGCTCGAGCCGTGCGGGCGCGGAACCGCTGCGATCGCGGCGGTCGCCGCAGAGCTCGCGCGCCGCCGGCATCCGGGCGCGTTGGTCCTGATGCTGGCCGCCGACCACGTGATCGCTGACGCCGCGGCGTTCCGCGCCGCCGTCCGGCGCGGGGCGGCGGTCGCGGCGGAGCGGATCGTCCTTCTGGGGATCAAGCCCACCCGCGCCGAGGCCGGCTATGGCTACATCAAGCGCGGCGCTCCCCTCGGCGAGGACCTGTTCGAGGTTGACGCGTTCTACGAGAAGCCCGACGCCGCGACGGCGGAGCGCTTCGTCGAGGCTGGCGACTACAGCTGGAACGCGTCCTACTTCCTGTTCTCGCCGGAGGTCCTTTTGGCCGAGATGACCGCGTCGCGCCCCGACATCGCGGCGGCGGCCATCGCCGCGCTCCCCGCTGCGGTCGACGACAGCCCCCTTCTGCTCGACGCGGAGGGCTTTGCGCACTGCCCGGCCGAAGCGGTCGATCGGGCGGTGATGGAGCGGACAAAGCGCGCCGCCGTCGTCCTCTGCGACTTCGCCTGGGCCGACGTTGGCGCATGGGACGAGGTCTGGCGGCTGTCCGATGTGGACGGCGACGGGAACACGCTGCGCGGCGATGTTCACCTCACCGACGTGCGGGACTCCCTCGTATGGTCGGAAGGCGCGACCGTCGCCGCCATCGGCGTGAGCGACCTCGTCATCGTGGCCACCGAAGCCGGCGTGTTGGTCGCGCCTCGCGCCCGAGCGCAGGAGATCCGCGCGATCGCCGAGATGCTGGCGAGGCGCGGGCGCGAACCGGCTTGACCCCGGTGGACGCAGGTCCGCTCGCTTCCGCCGAGAGCGCTCGCCGGTGGCTGTTCGAGCGGATGGCGCCGCTCTGGACCGGAGCGGGGTTCGACCCGGCGACGGGTCAGTTCGTCGAGATGCTGGACGCCGAGGGCCGCCCGCCGCCGGCGCCGCGCCGAACCCTGGTGCAAGCGCGGCAGATGGTCGCCTGCTGCACCGCCGGCCGCCTGGGCTGGAACGGCCCTTGGGCGGAGCGGGCGGCGGCGGCGGGCGAACGCCTGCTCGAGCGCGGGCGGACGCCGGCAGGGGACTGGATCTTCCGCTTTGACATGGATGGCGCGCCGGCCGACGCGCGGACCGACCTCTACACCCAGGCCTTCGTCATCCTTGGATTTGCCGAGGCGGGCCGCGCGCTTCGACGGACGGACTTCGTCGATGCGGCGGTCGCGACGCGCCGGCGCCTGGCCTCGGCCTGGAGCGACCCGGCTGGCGGCTTCCGCGAAGGCGAGATCGCCCCGCACGCCGGCCGCCAGAACCCGCACATGCACCTCCTGGAAGGCTTCCTGGCGCTATATGCGGCGACGGGCGCGGGCGAGGACCTCGACGCCGGCGTCGCCATCGCGGTGCTGATGGAGCGAAGGCTGGTCGCCGGCGGCGATCGCATGCCGGAGGCCTTCGATGGCGACTGGCGCCCGCTGGAGGAAGCGGGCGCGGCCCCCGGCCACCAGTTCGAGTGGGCGTGGTTGCTGGATCGTCTGCGCCGCGCCGGCGGCGGGGACCGCTCCGGCCTCGCGCAAGCGCTCGTGACCTTCGGCGAGCGGCACGGCGTCGACACCGACGGCTTCGCGGTCGACGCGATCCGCCTGGACGGCGCCCCGCTCACGCCATCGGCGAGGCTATGGCCGCAGGCTGAGCGGCTCAAGGCGGCCCTGGCGGGGCTGGGACCAGACCCGGAGCGAGCGGCCACACAGGCAAGCCGCGCGCTGGGCGCCTACCTCGACGCTCCGATCCCCGGAGCCTGGCTCGACTTGCGACGCGAAGGCGGGGGCTTCGAACCCGGAGCATCACCCGCCTCCAGCGGCTATCACATCGTAAGCGCGCTGGAGGCGGTCATCGCGGCTGACGGGTTACTTCTGCCTTGAGTGAGTCTCGCCAGCGGGCGCCGCTTGGGGCGTCCCCGCTTGCGCGCCGATACCGACGGTTTCAACCACTCCCGCCCATGGCAGGCGTTGGATGCCGATTTTCGGACCCTTCGGGTCCTTGGTAGCGTCCTTGTCTTGGTAGTTCACTCGAACTTCCAGGGGTCTGTCGGTCAGAACCGTGATTGTGCATTCGACTCGAAGGGTGCGTGGACCGCTGGTCCACGGGGTGTTGTCAGTAGCCCTCGCGCAAACGAAGCCGTCGCCGCCGATGGCGATGCCCTGGGCAGGCTTGGCCCCGTTCGCGGTCGAGGTGCCAGCCGCAACCACCAGGTAGCGTCCTGAGGTCTTGGCCGGGATGACGCACAAAGCGGCGCTGGGGTTCGCGACGTGGCACGCCTCGGCCCCAAGGGCCGGCTGGTCGTAACCGGGTATGCCAGGAATTGGCTCCGGGCCCGTTTGGGCCTGCGCCTCGGCGCGCGCCTGCGCGGCTAGCGCCATGGCCGCAAAGGCGACAGCGAACGCGATCTTCATGGGTGTGATGTCCTTACTAACCGCGGGTGGGGGCGCGGCGCGGGCTTAAGTTACGGCCATCGCGCCGTTAAGCTCCTTTAGCAGAGGGCCGGCAACGCCCAAAGCCGAAGAATGCGCACGTCGGTGCCTGCCAAGGCGGCCCAAGCTCGGAGAGACGTGTGCGAGGGGCTGGCACAGGACCACAGCACCTCGCTAGTGAAAATGCGCGAGATCTCTCGCTTGAGCGACATAGCGCCGGCGCCACTCTTCGCTCAGCTCATCGCGCTGGATCGCGGCACTCACCTTGCTGAAGTCCACAACCGGAGACTCTTGCAAGCCAATGAGCTGGGCGACCGCCTCCACAGCTCTTTGCGGTTGCTGCACGAGGTGCTCGTAAGCCAGGTGGAGGAACGGGATGCCGTTGCGGCCGAAATAGTAGGCCCATCTCGCTTGCGAGTTGATAAGGCGCAAGAGCTCGGCGTTGATCAGCTCAAAGTCGTACACAGGCTCGCACCGCGCCTTGGCTCGGGCGGTCCACTGCTGCGTCTGCATGGCCCGGACATGAGAGACCGCCTGGCCCAGGACGTCGAGCCGGATAAGATGGACGAAGGACAGCCGCGGCAGTCGTTCCACCCAGCGCGTGTGGCGAACAGCATCAAAGTGCCTTGCGAAGACCTTCAACCCGTAGACGCCGTTTGGAGTCGAGCCTAGGCGCGGGATTTCTAGAAGCTGGGCTTCCGGGTCGGCAGGATAGTCTGGAACCGCACGCTGGACGAAAAGGGGGTCAAAGAACTCCGTTGGAGCGCCCAGAACGCCAGTAGAAGCCAGCAGCTGGCAGAGGAAGACGCTGCCCGACCTAGGCTCAGTGCAGATAGCATACCCGCGGGCTTCCGGCGTCTCCATACCGCTTCGCTTCTAGCGAGCCGCGCCTCGTATTTCGAGGGCGCGTTACGCTGTTTCAGTCGGCGCTTGTTCAGAAAGAGAGCAGCGCGGCTTGCACAGGCACCTCGACGCTGTACACGAATGACGATTGACTGGCCGCCCACGAGTGTGACGGCCGCGCCGGGGACTGTCGTTGATCGTCAACCAGATCTATCGCTGGGCGCAGGAACAACCCGGGAAGATCGCGGTCATCCACAACAACGGACCGTTAGGCTATCTTGCCTTTGCGCGCGCGATTGAGAAAACGCGCCAGTTCCTTTTAGCGCAGGATCTTTCGCCTCTGACAGTTGCTGTCGTGGTCGGCGTTAACGTCCTTGACGGGTGGCTGGCGATCATGGCGGCCAGGGCGCTCGGATTGACGACGATCGCAGTTGAATCTCTCGCTCAGGCAGACGCGCTCCGCGTGCGCGGCATAAGCTGTGTTCTGACGCACCAGCACAATCAGGCCGCGCTGTCACAGGGCGCTGACAGTCTGACCGGCGTTCGGCGAATGATCGTACCGGAGGCCATCTACGACGACATTCGCCAAGGCGATCCACCGACAGTGCTGTCTGACAGCCGCCCTCTGGGCGGACACATCCTTTATACCTCGGGAACGACCGGCTCGTACAAGAAGCTTCTAGTAGAGGGGGCCGTCGAAGACCAGCGGAACGCAGCTCGTGCGCAGATGAATGGGTTCGACGGCGATACACTGTTCCATGCCCTCTTCTTCGGCCTGTGGACCGGCATCGGCTTCAAGACGTCGTCTGCGGCGTGGCGGGAGGGCGGGGGCGTCGTGATCGACCAGACGCACGAGAGGAGCGCCAACTTCCTCGCCTATCCGATCACCTACGCCCAGACGACCCCGGAGACTCTGCGGCTGATCGTCGACGCTCGCGACCCGAGCGCAGGGCCGGTCGAGGGGCTGCTGTTGCGCTGTGGCGGCGGTTTCGTGCCGGAAAGCCTGGCCCGGGCCGCCGTCGCGCGAATCTCCAAGAACTTCGTGGTCGGGTTCTCTTCCACCGAGATGGCGAACTCACTGATGCAATCGCGGTTCGAGACCGTCGAGGACCTGATTTGGCTGCGCCCACGAGCTGAGGGGCGCATCGAGGTCGTGGACGAGGACGGCGTCGAATGCCTTCCCGGCGTCGAAGGCGAGCTGCGCGCTCGGATCACCGAAGGCGACAGCACCGGCTATCTTGACGACGCGGAAGCAAGCGCGCGCATGTTCCGCGGCGGCTACTTCTACCCGGGCGACATGGCCATTCGCCGCGAGGATGGCCGCATTCGCATCCTCGGGCGAACCGCGGACGTGATCAATATCAAGGGCGTCAAGCACGCCGTGGCGCCGATCGAACAGCGCCTGCAGCAACTGCTTCCGGACGTCGATGAGGTTTGCTTATTCACGGGCCTTTCCGACACCGGCGTCGAGGAGTTGGTTGTCGCCCTTCAGGCGAAGGGGAAAGTCGACTCGCGCGCCGTCGAGCGGGCGCTCGGGGCGGCCCCGTTTTTCGAACGAATTCGCATCGAAACCTTCCGCGAGTTCCCGCGCACCACCGCTGGGCTGGCCAAGACCCGGCGGTCCGAGCTCCGCCGCCTCGTATTCGACCGCGATAGAGCGGACTCCTAGCCCCGCTACGGAACCAGGCGCTGTCCGCCGGAGCGAATGCGCAGCGCCTGCGCGCGCGTCCGCGCCGGCTCCGCAATTTCGGCGCGCCATAAGAAGAGGGCCGGTCTTGCGACCGGCCCTCGACGCGTTTGACTGAACGCTATCCCTAGAAGTTGATGGAGATCGTGGAGCGCCTGTTGAGCGGTTCCTTGACGCCATCAGGGGTGGGAACGGCCAAATCCGTCTTGCCCTTCCAGTCGACTTGCAGGGTCGAGGAGTTGACCCCGTCGGCCACCAGAGCATCGGCGGTCGCCTTCGCACGCCGCTCGGAGAGCCGCATGTTGTAGGCGAAGCCTCCAGACGTGTCGGTGTGTCCGACCACGATCACCCGCGTCGCG
>DATGIN010000234.1:0-2786 GCA_035295705.1 Caulobacteraceae bacterium | reverse complement strand
CCTAAGTTGGAGAAGGGCCTGTTTTTGATGCCTGGCGACTCGTCGCGGAGCGTTCTCTTAGCGCATCGCGGGCGGAACGGCCTTCATTCCCTGACAGGCGCCCGGCCTGCCTCGATGGCCTCCAGCATGCGCTCGAGCGTGGCGAGCTCGTCGGCTTCGCGGGCGGGCTTGTCCCAGCGGATGCGGCTGATGCGCGGGAAGCGCATGGCGACGCCCGAGCGGTGCCGCGGCGAGCGCTGCAGGCCCTCGAACGCCACTTCCAGAACCAGGCCGAAGTCGCGCCCGGCCCGGACCGCGCGGACCGGGCCAAACCGCTCGGTCGTGTTGTCGCGCACGAATTTGTCCAGCGCCTTCAGCTCCTCGTCGGTGAACCCGAAGTAGGCCTTGCCAACGGGGGTCAGCGCGCCCTCGCTCCAGACGCCGAAGGTGTAGTCGGAGTAGTAGCTCGACCGCTTGCCGTGCCCGCGCTGGGCGTACATCAGGACCGCGTCGATCAGGTAGGGGTCGCGCTTCCACTTGAACCACGGCCCTTTCGGCCGTCCGGCCTCGTAGATCGAGTCCCAGCGCTTCAGCATCAGGCCCTCCGCCGCTTGCGGATCGCCCACCGGCGGGTCGGCGCGCAGGCGTGCGAGCTCATCCCAGGTCGCGAAAGCGGCGAGCGGAGAAAGGTCGATGCGCGGCCGGGCGAGGGCGGCGACGAACGTCTCCAAGCGCTTGCGCCGCTCGGCGAAGGGCAGGGGACGCAGATCCTCCCCGTCCTCGGCCAGGATGTCGTAGGCGCGCACCCCGGCCGGGAAGCGGGCGATGAGCGCGGAATCGACGCTCTTGCGGTTCAGCCGCTGTTGCAGGTCGCCGAAGGGAGCGACCCGGCCGTCGCGCAGGATCAAGAGCTCGCCGTCGATCGCGCCGTCGAACGCGAGCTGTTCGACCACGTCGGGGAAGGCGCCTGAGATGTCGTCTCCGGTGCGGCTGTACAGGCGCCTGACGCCGCCCTCGCTCACCGCCTGCACGCGGATGCCGTCCCACTTCCACTCGGCCGCATAGTCGGCGGGGTCGAGCCTGGCGAAGTCGACCGCCTCGTCGATCGCCTGCGCCAGCATGGCCGGGCGGAAGCGCCCCTTGGCCTGCGGCGACGGCCGCTCGGCTCGACCCTCCAGCCAGGCGAAGAGGTCGTCGTAGGGCGGGTTCAGCCCGTGCCACACCTCCTCGACGTCGGAGACGTCGACGTCGCCGAAATCCGCCGCCGCCTGCTTGGCCAGCCGCGCGGACACGCCGACGCGCAGGCCGCCGGTGAGCAGCTTCAAGAGCGCCCAACGGCCGTCTGGGTCGAGCGCGTCCAGCCAACCCTCGATCAGCTGTTGCACCTCGCGGCGCGAGGCGGAGCGCAGCGCGTCGACCACCTCGGAGAGGTCGGGCTCTCGGTTGGCGCCGGGCCGGGCGGGCCAGACGAGCGCCACCGTTTCGGCCAGGTCGCCGACGTACTCGTAGCTCCAGTAGAAGAGGTCGCTATCCATGCGCGCCTCGACCGCCTTGCGGATGAAGGCGGGCTTGGCCTCGTTGAAGGAAAGCTCGCCGGTCAGCGCCGCCAGCGCCCAGCCGCGCTCCGGGTCCGGCGTCTCGGCGAGGTAGTCGCGAATCAGCACCAGCTTGGCGTTCCGCGAGCGCGTGAACGACAGCCGGTCGAGCAGGGTGGAAAAAGCCCGCATGTCTCGAATGTAGGCGCTTTCGGACATCTCTCCGAAAGGGGTTCCGCGGGCAGGGGAGGGCCGCGTTCGGTAGACGGGGCCCGGCAGGCGCAAGCCCCTCGCGACCACGAAGCACTCCAACCACACCCAGCGTCAGCGGGGACCCGCGAAGCCCGGCCGGCTTCGCCATCTTCGTGTGCTTGGTGTGCTTGGTGTGCTTGGTTCCAAGCCGCCCGCGGCGCGTGTTGGCTTGGCGGCCGGACCTCACCCCGGAAACCCGCTTCCCCGCGCCTACACGTCCTCCTCTTCGTAGCCGACCAGGGAGAGCGCGCGGGCGGGAACGCCGTTCAGGTGCGCCCAGCGGGCCAGCGCCTCCTCGCGGCCGTGGGTGATCCAGAGCTCGGCCGGCTTCAGCTCGGCGACCGTGCCGGTGAGCTCGTCCCAATCGGCGTGGTCGGACAGCACCAGCGGCAGCTCCACGCCCTGCTGGCGTGCGCGCGCGCGCACCCGCATCCAGCCCGAGGCGAAGGCGGTCACCGGGTCGGCGAACCGCCGCGACCAGCGGTCGGCGATGGCCGAAGGCGGCGCGACCACGATCTCGCCGGCCAGGTCGCCGATGTCCTCCGCGGTCGCCGGCCGAAGCTCCCCCAGCCTGACCCCATGCGCCTCATAAACCGCGTTCAGCCGCTCGAGCGCGCCGTGCACGTAGATCGGTTTTTCGTACCCCGCCTCGCGCAGGAGGCAGATGACGCGCTGCGCCTTGCCGAGCGCATAGGCGCCGACCAGATGCGTGCGCTCGGGAAACTGCTCGACCGATTTCAGCAGCTTGCCGATTTCCTCCGTATCCGGAGGATGCCGGAAGACCGGCAGCGCGAAGGTCGCCTCGGTGACGAAGATGTCGCAAGGCACAGCCTGGAACGCCGGGCAGGTCGGGTCGCGGCGGCGCTTGTAGTCGCCGGAGACGACGATGGTCAGCCCCTGCCAGCGCACCACCACCTGCGCCGATCCCAGCACGTGGCCGGCGGGAACCAGGCTCACCTCGACCCCATCGCGCGCCAGCGTCTCACCATAGCGCAGCGGCTGCGCGCGGCCGGCGAAACC
>DATGIN010000233.1:0-2209 GCA_035295705.1 Caulobacteraceae bacterium | reverse complement strand
CCGCCAAAGCCCGAGCAAACTGCAAAGCCTCGTCCCCCTCGCGGGGAGGACGTTGGGGATGCAGGCGCCGCCGCCCCGCCGGAGGAGCGCGGCGCTGCCCCCGCCCCCCGGCCCTCCCCGCAAGGGGGAGGGGAACGCGCTGAACAGACCGAGCCGGCGCGGCAAGCCGCGGCCGGCGATCCGGAGAAACAGCCGCCGGAGGCCGCCAGGCCGCGGCCGGAGGGTGAAGCGGCCGCCCCCCTCACGCCGCCTGCGAAGGACCCTGAAATCCCGTCCTGGGCCAAGCTCGTCCGCATCTCGGTCCGCGACGCGCTGCGCGACGCCATGGCCGAGGAGATGCGTCGCGACGAAGCCGTGTTCCTGATGGGCGAGGAAGTCGCCGAGTACCAGGGCGCCTACAAGGTGAGCCGCGATCTCCTGCAGGAGTTCGGGCCGGACAGGGTGGTCGACACCCCGATCACCGAGCACGGTTTCACCGGCCTTGGCGTCGGCGCGGCGTTCGCGGGCTTGAAGCCGATCGTCGAGTTCATGACCTTCAACTTCGCCATGCAGGCGATGGACCAGCTGATCAACTCGGCGGCCAAGACCCGCTACATGTCGGGCGGCCTGATCGCCTGCCCGATCGTCTTCCGCGGCCCGAACGGCGCGGCCGCCCGCGTCGCCGCCCAGCACAGCCAGGACTACTCGAGCTGGTACGCGCACGTGCCGGGGCTGAAGGTGATCGCCCCTTACGACGCCGCCGACGCCAAGGGGCTGCTGAAGGCGGCGATCCGCGACCCGAACCCAGTGATCTTCCTCGAAAACGAGATGCTCTACGGCCACGAGTTCGATGTCCCGGACGTGGAAGACTGGGTCCTGCCCATCGGTCGCGCCAAGGTGCGCCGCCCGGGCGGCGACGTGACGATCACCGCGCACTCGCGCATGGTCGGTTTCGCACTGGAGGCCGCGGAAGCGCTGGCCGGGGACGGGATCGATGCGGAGGTCATCGATCTGAGGACGCTCCGTCCGCTCGACACCGCCGCGGTGGTCGAGAGCGTGAAGAAGACCAATCGCCTGGTCTCGGTCGAGGAAGGCTGGGGGCCCATGGGCGTCGGCGCGGAGGTCGTGGCGCGGGTGATCGAGGAGGCGTTCGACTGGCTGGACGCCCCGCCGGCGCGGGTCCACCAGGAAGACGTGCCGCTGCCCTACGCCGCCAACCTGGAAGCGCTCTCGCTGCCGTCGGTGGACAAGATCGTCGCGGCCGCCAAAGGGGTGGCCTACCGATGAGCGGCCTGAGCTGGCGCGGAGGCGGCTGCCACTGCGGCGCCGTGCGCTTCGAAGCGGCGCTGCCCGACGTCGTCGAGGCGCAGAGCTGCAACTGCTCGATCTGCGAGCGGACAGGGTTCGTCCACATCATCGTGCCCGAGAGCCGCTTTCGGCTGCTGGCGGGCGCCGAGGCGCTGACCAGCTACCGGTTCAACACGGGCGTCGCCGACCACCTGTTCTGCAAGACGTGCGGCGTCAAAAGCTTCTACCGCCCCCGCTCGAATCCCGACGGCTGGTCGGTGAACGCTCGCTGCCTGGACGACGCGTCGGCGATCGACCTCCGGATCGAACCGTTCGACGGCCGGAACTGGGAGGCGCACGCGGCGTCGCTGGCGCATCTCAGCCGCGAGGACGTGTCGTGAGCGTCTTCGAGGGCCAGTGCCACTGCGGCGCCGTGGCGGCGCGCTTCGAGACCCCGGCGGCGCCCGAGGCGATCGACGTGCGAGCATGTCAGTGCAGCTTTTGCCGCCGCCACGGCGCCAAGACGGTCGGCGACCCCGACGGCCGCCTGACGCTACGTTTCCGAGAGGCAGACGTCGCGCGCTACCGGTTCGGGACGGGGACGTCAGATTTCATCGTCTGCAAGCATTGCGGTGCGTTCGCCGCCGCGACCATCGAAGGGTTTGCGGTCCTCAACGTGGTCGGGATGGCCATCGCAGCGCTCGCGGCCCGCGAAGCGCGGCCGGTCGACTACGACAGCGAGACGCCCGCCGCGCGGCTCGAGCGCCGCGGCGCCCGCTGGACGCCGCTCGTCGTGGAGCTTGCGGCTTGACCGACGTCCTGATGCCCGCCCTTTCGCCCACGATGGAGGAGGGGACCCTCGCCAAGTGGTTCATCAAGGCGGGCGACAAGGTGCGCTCCGGCGACGTCATCGCCGAGATCGAGACCGACAAGGCGACCATGG
>DATGIN010000232.1:0-2231 GCA_035295705.1 Caulobacteraceae bacterium | reverse complement strand
CCATGGTCGCCTTGTCGGTCTCGATCTCGGCGATGACGTCGCCGGAGCGCACCTTGTCGCCCGCCTTGATGAACCACTTGGCGAGGGTCCCCTCCTCCATCGTGGGCGAAAGGGCGGGCATCAGGACGTCGGTCAAGCCGCGCTCTCCGCGTAGACGTCGGTATAGAGCTCGCTCGGCTCCGGCTCGGGCGCGGTGCGGGCGAACTCGGCGGCGTCGGCGACAATGCGGCGGATCTCGGCGTCCTCGGCCTTGAAGTACGCCTCGTCAGCGTAGCCGGCCTCTTCCAGCCGCTCCTGCAGGTGGTCGATGGGGTCGCGGGTGTGCCGCACCTCGTCGATCTCCTCGCGGGTCCGATACTTGCCGGGATCGCTCATCGAGTGCCCGCGGTAGCGATAGGTCTTCATCTCGAGGATGAAGGGGCCTTTGCCGTCGCGGGCGTGCCTTGCGGCCTTCTCGCCAGCGTCGCGCACGGCGCTCACGTCCATGCCGTCGACCTCGGCGCCTGGGATGTTGAAGCTGGCGCCGCGACGGTAGAGGTGGGTCTCGGACGAGGAGCGCTCGACGCTGGTGCCCATGGCGTACTGGTTGTTCTCGATCAGATAGACGATCGGCAGGCGCCAGAGCTCGGCCATGTTGAAGCTCTCGTAGACCTGCCCCTGGTTGGCGGCCCCGTCGCCGAAGTAGACGAAGGCGACCTTGCCGTTCTTGCGATAGCGGTTGGCGAAACCGAGGCCGGTGCCGAGCGACACCTGCGCTCCGACGATACCGTGGCCGCCGTAGAAGTCGTTCTTGGGCGAGAACATGTGCATCGAGCCGCCCTTGCCCTTCGAGGCGCCTGCTTCGCGGCCGGTCAGCTCACTCATGACCGTCTTCGGATCCACGCCGCAGGCCAGCATGTGGCCGTGCGCGCGGTAGGCGGTGATGATCTGGTCGCCCGGCTGCTTGACCGCCTGCATGCCGACCGCGATCGCTTCCTGACCGATATAGAGGTGACAGAAACCGCCGATCAGGCCCATGCCGTAGAGCTGCCCGGCGCGCTCCTCGAAGCGGCGGATCAAGAGCATCTGACGGTGAAAGGCGAGCAGCTCGTCCTTGTCGGCGGCCTCCCGTTTGGCCGTCGGCGGCGCCGCCCTGCTCTTGGTTTCCGCGGCCGCAGCCCGCGCCATCTCGCTCATCCCTGGCCGGCCCGCAAACGCCGTCCTCGCTGGTGGGAGGAACGCTCAGCGGTCGGTGCGGATCACATAGTCCCTGGGATCGGCCAAGCCTAGCAGAGAGCGGGCGCGCTCATCGAGAAGGTCGGCCGACAGGCTGTCGTCGCGCAGGAGTCGGGCTTGCCGCTCGAGGTCCTGGCGCTGGGCGTCGAGCTTGGCGAGCTCCTCGGTCTTCGCGGCCAGGATGGCGTTGCGCTGCGCCCGCTCGAGCAGCCCGCGGTCGCCGGTCATCGCCTGGAAGCCGAAGTAGAAGATGAGCGCCGCCAGAATGGTGGTCGGGATGTAGGACCGGAAGCTTCGGCGCATAGCCCGCAAAGGCTGCCCGCGCTTGGTTAGCGAAGCGTTAGCGTCCTAGCGAAGGCGGCGAAGCGCGTCGGCCCCGGCGTAGGCCGCCTGGCCGCCGAGCTCCTCCTCGATGCGCAGCAACTGGTTTTACTTGGCGAGGCGATCGGACCGCGAGAGCGAACCGGCCTTGATCTGGCCGCAGCCGGTGGCGACGGCCAGGTCGGCGATCGTGGCGTCTTCCGTCTCGCCGGAGCGGTGCGACATGACCGCGGTGTAGGCCGCCCGATGGGCGAGCGCGATCGCGTCCAGCGTCTCGGTCAGCGACCCGATCTGGTTGACCTTGATCAGGATCGAGTTGGCCAGGCCCTTGTCGATCCCCTCGGCCAGCCGCGCGACGTTGGTGACGAAAAGGTCGTCGCCGGTCAGCTGCAGCTTGCCGCCCAGTCGCTCGGTGATCAGCCGCCATCCTTCGAAATCGTCCTCCGCCATGCCGTCTTCGATCGAAACGATCGGGAACTTGGCTGCGAGATCGGCGAGGTAGTCGACCATGCCGGCCTGGTCGAGGCTCTTGCCCTCGCCGGCGAGCTCGTACTTGCCGTTCTTGAAGAACTCGCTGGCCGCCGGATCCAGTCCGAGGTTGAAGTCGCGGCCCGGCTTGTAGCCGGCGCTCTCGCCGGCCTTCACGATGAATTGGAGCGCCTCTTCGGCCGACTTCAGGTTCGGCGCGAAGCCGC
>DATGIN010000231.1:0-8974 GCA_035295705.1 Caulobacteraceae bacterium | reverse complement strand
GAGATGGTGTGGCCGGCGCCGTTCAGGGTGCCGGTAAAGGACACCCCGTTGTTGCCGCCGACGGGAACAAATCCGCTCGCGGAATTCCAGACTCCGGAGGCGCTGGACGTCTCGCTGGCGTCGATGTTGTTCGCCAGCGTGTAGGCGGCGCCCGGATTCAGCGCCATCAGCTGCAGCTGATGGGCGTCTGTGATGGTGGTGGAGTACTCAGACCTCAGGATCGGCCGGGTGTCTCCGGGGACCATGAACCACGTGTTGGCCAGGTCGAAATTGGCGTACGTCGCAGGGTCGTAGGCGGCCGCGCCACTAATCCCCGTGACCTGCGTCGGCGTACCCGAGCCGTTCTGATTGTACCCAACGCTCTGTCCAGTTGTGCCTTCGTCCCAGTAACTGTTCGAAATGAAGCCGGTTGGCGAAGCGGTGTCAGCGCTGTTGCCCAGAAGGCCGACCAGCCCTGCGGCGACGCCAGTGCTGCTGACCAATCCGGTTGCATAGACGGCGTCGGCGGTCGCCGCGCCTTGAATGAGACCAGCGAACCCTCCGTCGATATTGCCGGCGCCGCCCGTCGCGGTCACGGGGCCGAGGGAATAGGAGTCGCTGATGGTAGCGCCTCCGTCCATGTCACCGACGAATCCGCCGGCGAACGAGCCGGGCGTCGTGGTTGAAGCCGCCGCTGCCGGGCCGATGGTCGTCACCGCGCCGCTGGCCCAGGACTGGGTCACGCTTCCGCCGGTGAACACGACGCCGGCGAAGCCGCCGATGAGGTTGCTCGGGAAGTTGCTCGCGCTGAAAATGACTGGCGGCGCGGTCTGAGTAACGGATCCCGTGGCGTAAGAGGTGGTGACCTGTCCTTGCTCCACCAGGCCCACGAAGCCCCCGACGTCCGTGCCGCTGCCGCCAGTGACGTCGCCCGTCGCGAACGACCCGCTCACCTCGACCTGGATCGGGTTCACTCCCCCAAACTGGTAACCGTAGATCAGGCCGACTAGTCCGCCCGCCATGGGGACGGGATCGGCCGTGTTTCCCGAGTAGCTGCCGACACTGACATCTCCGGAGGCGGAGGACCCAGCGACGCTGCCGCCCTGGGACACCACGCCGACGAGGCCGCCGGCAAAACCGTCGCCCGCCGAGACGAACGCGGACGACGACGAGTTCACGATTGTCCCGTCGCTACCGCCGACGAGTCCGCCCGCGGTTGCATCGGCGTAGCCTTGCGCCGTGGTGAGGCCGCTGCCGACGCTGACCTCGCCCGACGAGGACGAGTCCTTGACCGTCCCGGCAAGTCCGCCGACCAGCGCGCCAACCTGCATGCCATCGACGCCGCTGACCGTGGCGTTCACGAGGTTGACGTCCCTGACCACGCCCGTTGGACCGACGGTGCCGAAGAGGCCGACCTGCCCGGTGGTGGCGTAGCCCGCCGCCTCAACCTGCACGATCGGGGTGGCGGCGACGATGTTCAGATTGGAAATCGTGTTCCCGAGGCCGGTGAACGTGCCGGTGAACGGGTCGCTGACCAGGCTGGCGATCGGCGCGGCGGAGAAGATCGTGGCCGTTCCGCCGGTCTCGGCGGAATTCAGAGGCGCGAGATCAAGCGGCGCCGCGAGTGCGTAGAAGCCGCCAAGGTCGTTGTTGATGTTGAGCAGATCGGCTTCGGAATAGATCAAGGTGTAGGCTTGGCCGTTGATGGTCAGGCCCTGGCCGCCGCCGGGCGTATTGGTGAAGCTCAGGCTGCCACCATCGATGAAGGAATAGTCGCCGCCTGCGCCGCCGTCGTCGGTCTTCAGGACAACCTGGGCCGTGCCGGTGTCGGTGATGCTGCCGCTAACGATAATGGAATGGAACGCATCCAAGGTCAGGTCGCCCGGGTTCGACCAGGTGATCGGCGCGCCCAGCGCGATATCGCCGGCCGCCGGCGCCTGCGCGACGGGCACGAGATCAGCGCTCGTGGAATCCTGCAGCGTGAGGTTGGCAGAGCCGCTACCCGTGCTAAGCGTCCCTGCGGGCGCGGGGCCGGAACCGGAGAACCCCGCGGCGATGCCGCCCGTCGGGCCCAGGTTCAATGCATCGGCGGCGATGTATATCGACCCCGCGCTGGTGATCGATCCATCCACATCGGCCGGCCCTGTCGCGTCCAGGCTGATCTCGCCCGGAGCGCTGATGTCGCCGGGGATGTTGATCGTGCCGCCGACGTCGTTCACTGCCGTCGCCTGCAAGGTGATGGTGCCCGCGGCGGCCGTGCCCAGCGTTACGTCACCGCCCTGGCCGACGAGGGTCTGGTGCAGGTTGAACCCGGTTGTGACATCGATATTGCCGCCGGCTGAAACGCTGAGGGCGCCGTTCGGAGCGCTTAGGGACGGCCCGACCAGCAGCGTCGACGTCGGGTCGGCCGCCACCGAGCCCGCACTGACGAGGGTGAGCGACGATCCGCCGATCGAATCGCCGGCCTGGATAGTGACGTTGGCGCCGACTTGAATCCCTTCTTCCGATCCGATCAGCACCGATCCTGCGGCGGTGAGGTTCGCATCGACGGCGACGCTGACCGCGCCGATCGAAACGAGGCCGGTTCCGGTGGAGACCAGCGGCTGATCGACCTCGACCCCAGCGCCGCCGCCACTGATAGTCACCGCACCGCCGCTGCTGGTCCACTGGCCGGTCTTAACCTCTCCGCCTTGCGCGAAGATGCCGTCAGCGGCGTCGATGACACCGGCGGACCCGTCGACCGTGGTCACTTCTGAGTGCGTGGTGTCGCCCGCGGAGTCGCCGTCGAGGATCACGCTGAAGCCGTTGGTCTTGTCGTCCGGGTTGCCGGTGGCCTTCATGCCCGATGCGGCGACATGACCGCCTAGATTGATGATGCCGTCTCCCGGCACGGAGGTCACATCCTCGGCGGCGTCGACCTCGAACCAAGTCCCAGCCGTAGTCGTGCCGGTTTGAGTAAAATTCGACGCGCCTTGGCCGCCGCTGAAGGACTGCTCGTCCACCAGAGTGACACCGCTGGCCCCCGGCGAAATGGTCACCCCGTTCCCGATATCCTCGTCGGTGTTGTAAACGACCGCGTCGCTCGCTGTGACGTTGCCGGCCTGGACGATGGTCGGCGACTGCAAGAGGACAAAGCCGTTGGTGGCGGTGATTGACGCGGCAGCCAAGCTCCCCGAAGCGGCGTCCACCTCGATCGTGGCCGTGCTGAGCGAGGTCTGGGGAAAGATCTGGATCGAGTTGTCGTTCAGAGCCTCGTTGAGCGATGTGCTGTTAAAGAGGCCCGTCGAAGCGAGGAAGGAGCCGGTGTTCACCAGGGCACCCGCCCCGAAGACGATCCCCGACGGCGAGAAAAGCCACACGCCGCCATTGGCGGTGAGCTGGCCGGCGATCGTCGTTACGCCCGCGCTTGCAGGAACGACATTGAAGGCGATCGCACTCGAGGACGGCTGATTGAATGTGACGCTCTCACCGTTCGCGATATTGAACGTGTTCCAATCGATGACGGCGCGTGTGCTGGTTTGGGTGACGGTGAGGCTAGAGCCGCTGGTGTTGAACGTGGGATTTGATCCGCCGCCTGAGATGCCAGCAACACTTGGCCCGCTCGGCAAGGCGAACGCCGCGCCAGCCCAAGCCAATGTCATCGCCAGAGTGGCGAGCACGCGGAGGGGAGCGCGGAGGACAGGCTGGACGCGGATCATTTTGAATTTCCCGCAAGGCGCTGGTGGATGGCAGCGAAGGCGTCGTTCAGACCAATGGTGAGGTTGACGAGAACGGTAGGGCTGGGTCTGGGCTCGCCGAGGCCGACGGGCGACACGAGCGGAATGGCGCACAGCAAGTCCATGTGCGCTTTCCCCTCGAACTGGAAGCGCACGCCCCCGCCTACGGAGCTCAGGGTGCGGTGCGCGTACGGAAGGACGGGCGGGGGCCCGTCGTTCCAGAGGCTGACGACGTCGTAAAAGGCGAAAGGCTCGGCGTGCAGATTCTTAGCGACGCCGAAAGGCCCGACCCGCAACTCGGCCGAGCCGCCTAGCGCGTTGTCGCCCAACGCCGCGCCTGGCTGGTACCCTCGGCCGATCGTCAGATTGCCGACGGAGTACTCATCCGGTTCGGTCAACCGCTGGCCGGAGTACTGGGAATTCAATCGCGCCACGAGGCGGAGGTGTTTGAACGTCGCCGTCTCTACTTCAGCGTTGAAGCGGAGGACGGTGGCCTGAGGGTCGCCACCGAAGCGCGACAGATTGCGCTCGCCGGGGCGGCTTGCTCCGGCGATGTCGACGCCGCGGCGAATCTCGGCGGAGAAGGCGAGCCGTCCGAGCGCGTGGCGATGTTCCCCCGAGAAGGTGAAGTCGAGCACGCGCAGGTCGTCGTCGCTCAGCCCGATATTGGTAAAGACCTTGGTTACCTGGTTGGTGCCTTCCAGGCCAAGATCAGCAAGGAGGTCAGAGTTCGGCCGCTCCAACAGGGGTTGAGAAACTTCAGCGCGTAGCGTGGTGACGTCCTCGGCGATTGCCAGGGGCGACAGGCTGCCTTTCGGGTTGGCGTTGCCCCACAGACCCGAAACCGTCACCGCGGTGCCGGAGGCGTTGAGCCGCTGCATGTAGCTCGCCCGCACGAGCACCTGCCGCCCCACCGGCGCCGAGGTGTAGACCTGCGCCGAGGCCTCGTCGCCGTACTTAGTTGGCCCGAAATAGTCTGCGCCGAACAGGACCCCCCACGGCCCTACCGGGTCGGCGTAGAGGTTGTTGACGTTCACGTAGGTACGCCACTCGATCGGGCGCTGGGCATCGATGACGAGGTCCATACCGCCCGGCTGGCTGCCGCGCCGGAGCGTCCCCGAGATTGAAAGGCCCGGCACAAGCTTGGCTAGCTGATATGCAGTCTCTACATCCGAGAGCGGCAGTGGGGAGCGATTAACGATCGGCTGGAAGGCTGCCGTTGCCTGTCGACGCGCAGCGAGATTGGATCCAAGCACGGTCAGATCGGAGATGCGTCCTTCGACCACGTCGTAGTTGACGATGCCGTTCCGGACTTCCTGGACGCCGAGGACCACCGCCACGAAGGGATAGCCCGCCCCGGCGTAGATCGCTTCGGCGCGGCGGCCGATAGCCCTCAAGTCGGCGAGGCTGACGGACTTGCCCCTCAAATCGGCCCACGCCGGCTGCAGCCTGGCTTCGGGCACGGCTACAGCGCCGTTGAACTTCACCCCCGCTAGAATGAGCCGGACCGACTTGTCCTGCCGAGCGAGCGGGATCGGCGCGGCCGGAAGGCCAAGCCCCGGCGCGGGAGCCGGCGGCGGCGGGGGCAGCGCCTGGGTCGGATCGTTGTGCGACAGCGGCGCAGCGACGGCGACGGCCGCGCTCGCGGCCCAGACAAGCACGGCGGCCGCAAGCCTCGACGCCGTTACGGCGAGTACGCCGGAACGCCACGCCCGCTGGCTCAGCCGCGCGCTTTCGGCCCGAACCCTTCGCAAAGGCCCCACCCCATCCTTAACGAAAGCTATATCCGAGTATGAAAGATTGCGCACGCGCTCTCGCGTCGCACGCTCGGCGCGCCTGCGCCGCCGGCCTTATCGAGGGCCGCTGCGACGAGCGGGCAAGCCTGCCATCTTCGCATGTCCATACCCGGCCGGCCTAACCGCTCACGGGTTTATCGCGTTGTATCGGCCACTCTCCGGTAACTGCAGCGACGACCAGGAATGCCTAGCGGGTGCAGTAGCCGTTTACGTCTGCGGTTGACTTTCGATGGTGAGGAGCGGCAAGGCGCAAAGACCGAAGTCGGGGGCGACCATGCACGCGTGCGACAACCAGCAAGCTGCCGAAGTGGTTATTGAGATCAACCTGACTGGATCGAGCCAGGCCAATCGGTCATGGACGTTCGTGAAGGACTCAGGAGACCCCGACGTCGGAGTGGACCCAACGGGCAGCCTCGACTTCCACACGAAGCATCAGCCCATTTGGGTTCAAATGACTCTCAAACTTAGCGACCCAGCGATCGTCTTCTACTCAGACTCGCGGGCCGAGGTTCTTGGATTCATGGACGTCGACGAAGGGTCAAACTACGACCCTCAACACATCGTGCCGGTCGGTCCGAACCACGCTGAAATCAAGCACATCGCATTGAGTGACGACAAAAAGACGGTCACCTTCTGCTACATGAACAAGGAGCATAACCCCTACAGTCGTTACGCGATTTACTTGGGAGACGCGACTCACCCCCCAACCTGGACGAACAGGTGGATCGATCCGCGGATCAGCAACGGTCAGTAGAGCGGTCCGCAACCCAGCGAAGGGCCAGCATCCGCGGGGAATGCGAACAATCGCTTATTTGCGCACGAAGGTCTCTCAGTGCGCCAACGCCGCCGCCAAGCCCCCTGCATCCAGCGCGAGCAGGACCTGGGGGGTGCCGGGACCAGTCTCGGCGATCCCGCGCGCGCCGAGCGCTCTCAGCGCTACGGCGTCAAGCCTGGCGGGATCCGCAAACCGCACGAGCAGGCGATTGGACGCCGCTTCGAGCCGCTGGATGTTGCCGGCGCCGCCAAGCGCCGCAAGGAGCGCCGCCCACCGTCGCCGCATCGACCGGGACCGCTGCCGGCGCCGTCATCGGTTTATCGGCGGCGGCGGAGCCTCCCGCGCCAAGCGCCTCCTGGATCTCGCGTGCGACGTTGTCTGCGACAGGCCCAAGCACAACCTGAAGGTCCCGCGGGATGGACGAACAACGCCGCGGGCGCCGAGAGCCTTGAGTTACGAACGCTTCCCCCCTCGCCTCGAGCCACCACGTTCGCACCCGCAAGTGTTCCCGTCCGGAGCTGATTGTCCCTGTTCGGCGAGAACACTTCCCGGTTATCGGGCGCCGTGAGATCGGCGATGCGAACCCACAGGCCGTTGTAGTCACGATGGAGAACGATGGCTGGCCCTACCGCTTACCCCCTGGCCGGCACGCGGGAAGATTACGCGGTGGCGCGCTGGACGGCGGCCGACGCGTGCGCGAGTGTCGCTCTCGCCTTGTGAGCCCACCACGGCTCGAGTATCGGGGCTACGGACTCGCCCCATGCCCCCGCCCATCGGCTACCGCCACATCGGCCTAGTCGCGCTCGCGCTGATCATTGCTCTGTGCGATGCGCCGCGGGCACGCGCAGGACCACCGTTCATCACCGACGATCCCGAGCCGGTCGATCTTGGTCATTGGGAAGTCTATGCGTTCTCGGATGGGGCTTTTGATCGCCGCTCGGCGACTGGCGTGGGACCCTCGATCGAAGTCAATTACGGCGCAGCCCCAAACCTGCAGCTGCATTTCGTAGGCAACCTCGCCTACGACGCGCCAGACGGACAGGCGCGGCAATACGGGCTGGGGGACACCGAAGTCGGCGCCAAGTACCGCCTCGTCAATCCAGGCAAGGACGACTGGTATCCCGAGGTCGCCGTGTTCCCGCTGGTCGAGCTGCCGAGCGGCGACGCGAAGCGGGGGCTGGGCGGCGGCTACGTCGCGGCCTACCTGCCGGTCTGGCTGCAAAAGGATTTCGGTGACTGGACCACCTATGGCGGCGGCGGATACTGGATCAATCCCGGCCCGGGAAACCGGAACTATTGGTTCGCCGGTTGGCTGTTGCAGCGGCAAGTAACCAAGAAGCTAGCGCTAGGTGCCGAGGTCTTCCATCAAACTTCGAGCATGGTCGGGCGACCAGGGTCGAGCGGGTTCAATTTCGGTGGTCAGTACGACTTCACTGACCACTACCACCTGCTGTTATCGGCCGGCCGCGGCGGCCTCGCCTACGCGGTCGATGCCGTCGCCGTGAAGTACCCGACCACCTACTATGTAGCCTTCCAGTACACGTTCTGAGGCGCCGCGAGACGGAGCGACCACGCGAGGCCTTCGAACCCTGGCAGAGCCAGGAGGGTCCGATTCCGGCGGTCAGTGAACCTGGGTCTCGGCTGCCGTGCGCTCACGGGCAGCAACTGATACGGTGCAGCCCCACCGCCTCAGCAGGGCGCGATCGCGGCGCTTCCCGGCGACCGCGGCGTCCAGACCAGCTCAACGTGCAGCGAGGCTCGATTGGCGCGGCCGCCATGCCAATGCCGCCGGGTATGGCTCTCGAGATCGGCGACGTTAGATTGACCCAACGCGATAGGGTGGACGCTATCAGTCATCCAAACTCGCCAGACGACAAGGCGACTTAGGTGTGCCGTAGAGACCCCGAAGATATTCCTAGATCGCTTTCCGAGCTGGGTCCGATGTTGCGCTAGGAAGCTTGCTCGATCTGGACATCTGATTATCGGTCGCACTCCTCGGAGAGATTAGTCGGTCGTGCCTCATCGGCTCTAGGGAGGAGCTCGGGGCCCTCCCCAGGGTAAAGGCTAGCCCAACCTCATTTTCCGCTGAAGTAACGCAGAAGGGAGCTCCGTCTACGTCCGGATCCCTGAACATCCTTTGATAGTCGCGCCCGCTGGTGTCGACATTACCGGGGATCTTGCACCTCGCGGCGCGCGATTGCGCTTACGGCCGGTCTGTGGCCAAGCTGTCCTGCGACACACCAACTACGAGGAATTCAGGTGGCGGAAGCTGAAGACGCACGAGCTTTATCTATCGAGCTGACAGCGGATATTGCCTCGGCTTACGTCAGCAACAACACGGTGCCGGCCAGCGATCTGCCCAGCTTGATCGTATCGATTTATGGGGCATTGACCAACGTCGGCGCCCCGGCGCAAGAGCCTGCAGCGCCTCGATCGCCTGCCGTCCCGATCAGGAAGTCCATCACCGCCGACTACCTGATCTGCCTTGAGGACGGGCGTCGGTTCAAATCGTTGAAGCGGCACCTGCGCTCAAAGTATGGCCTCACGCCAGAGGCCTACCGCGCGAAGTGGGCGCTACCGGGGGACTACCCGATGGTCGCCCCAGCCTACTCTGCGGCACGCTCAAGCTTCGCGAAGCAGATGGGTCTTGGGCTGGGCGGGCGCCGGGCAGGCGCCGCGAAGGCTGTTCGGCCGAAGAAGGGCCCAAA
>DATGIN010000230.1:0-15531 GCA_035295705.1 Caulobacteraceae bacterium | reverse complement strand
CGGCGCCGCCGCCTCGCGCTGCTCCTCGGTCAGGTCCGCGACCGCGATCGGCGCGATCCGGGGCTTCGATGTGCGCATGGGGCGTGTCTCCTCCGTCTTCGGCCGCAAACTACCTTTGGCGGGAGGTCGCCCTCAACCGGTCGATCACGCGTTGACCGAGGCGTTTGCGGGTCGACGATACACCTGACCGAGCCTGCGCGGCTTTCTCGCCCCAAGCGCGGCTGCACGACGGAGCGTTGCCGTGGTAGCCGTTCCATCGGAGGAGGACCGGCGATCCACGACGTCTTCATCAGCTACAGCACGTTCGACAAGGTTGCCGCGGACGCCGTCTGCCACGGCCTGGAGGCGGCCGGCATCCGGTGCTGGATCGCGCCGCGCGATCAGGTGGCCGGCCGGGCGTACGGAGAGCAGATCACCGAGGCGATCCAGGCGGCGCGCGTGATGGTGCTGATCTTCTCGGAGCACGTGAACCAGTCCCAGGCCGTTCACAACGAGATCAACCTTGCCGCCGGCCATAACGTCACCATCGTCCCGTTCCGCATCGCCGCGGTCGCGTTCAACCCGGAGCTTCACTACTACCTGGGCCGCACGCACTGGCTCGACGCGTTCCCGAAGCCTCCGCACTCCTACATCGGGGCCCTGAAGGAGACGATCAGACGGAACCTCGGCGCCGCTACCGAACCGGCGGCCGGTCCAGAGGCGGCCCCGGCGCCAACCGTATCGCCCGCGCCGGCATCCGCTCGGTCTCGGCGGCTCATGCTGTTCGGGGGCGCCGGCGTCGTCGGCGTCCTTCTGCTGGCGGTCGTGGCAGGGATCTTCCTCAGGGCGCCGGGACAGCAGTCGGACACCCTGCCTTATGGAGCCGACACAACGCCCATCCGGGCCGCCGACCCGCAGCAGGTGGCCGGCTATGAGGACGTCGTCGCGCCGAAAGGGCCGCCGCTGACGCTCCAGGGCGCGACGGTGATCACGACCGCGCAGCTGGTCGCCAAGATCAAGGCCCACGACGCCGGACAGATCCACCTGTGGCTGATCGACGCCAGGGGCTGCTCCACCGAACCAACACTGCCAACCGCCGACTGCATGCAGCCGAACACGATCCAGAAGGTCGAGTTCGAGATCCCGTCGAAGACGATGGAGCTGATCTTCTTCTGCCTCGATGGCTCCTGCCCGGAATCCTACCAGCTCGCCAAATCGGCGGTCGCGGCCGGCTACACCGACGTCGTTTGGTACCGCGGCGGAGTGAACGCCTGGGCGGCGGCGGGTTTGCCTACGGTCAGCCACAGCCCCTGACCGAGTGACGATCGGGAACACTCCAGCCAGGCACTGGCGCTAGCACAGCCGCACTCGCCTGTCCGCCAGCAGCGCGCGGAGCGCGGGCTCGTCAGTGAACACCTCGGCCTGGAAGCCGGCCAGGCGCGCGCCCTCGACGTTGGCGGCGACGTCGTCGAAGAAGAGCGAGCGAGCGGGCGCGATGCCCGCCTTTTGCGCCACCAGCTGGAACGCCTCGACCGCCGGCTTCGCGGCGCCCAGCTCGTGGCTGAGATAGGCCTCGAAGGCGCCGAGAGCGCCGTTCGTCTCGGCGACCAGGAAGTCCCAGTGCACCTGGTTGGTGTTGGAGAAGAGCAGCACCCGCTGCCCTCGCGAGAGTTGCTGGGTCAACGCGAGCATCGAGGGGTCGACCGCGAAGTGACAGCAGAAGTCGGCGGCGAAGCCGTCGAAATCCCCCTCGTACCCCAGCTCGGCGGCGAGCTCGCCGTGCAGCTCGGCAATCGGCGCCCCGGTGTCCCAGGGCCGGCGGCGCATCAGCCGGCTCACCTCGCGCGGGGTCGCGTTGCAGCGCGAGGCGACGCGCTCGACCATGACGGCGTTGTCGTGCGCGACGATGACGCCGCCGAGGTCGAAGATGATGGCGTCGAACGGTCTGGAATCGGAGGGCATGGCCGCGGTTGCTAGCGCGAACGGGCTGCCGCCGCGAGTGCGGCCGTCTTGAAGCGCGAGGGCGGCGTCTGCTAGACAGCCGCCCACTTGGAGATGTCCTTCAGACCGATGTGTGAAGTCGATCGCTTGAGGCGCTGAGCCCAGCCCGCAAAAGGGCTGACGCCGCCGCTCGCGGCAGGGCGCGAATCCGCGCGCGAGCGGCCTTGCTTTCAATCGATCATACGGACCTCACACATGCCGAAATCCAAAGGCCACGCCGCCGCGGCGCACCGCCGCCCGA
This sequence comes from Caulobacteraceae bacterium, assembly GCA_035295705.1. Taxonomy (GTDB): domain Bacteria; phylum Pseudomonadota; class Alphaproteobacteria; order Caulobacterales; family Caulobacteraceae; genus Poindextera. The sequence continues at coordinate 13,310 of DATGIN010000230.1, read as the reverse complement.
CCCCCTATCCCGACCTGAACGCCATCCTCGAGCGGATGGTCGAAGGCTCGCGCGAGGCGCTCGGCGACAACTTCGTCGGCGCCTACCTGCACGGGTCGTTCGGACTCGGCGACTTCGACGAGCACAGCGACGTCGACTTCATCGTGGTGATCCGCGACGACCTCGCCGCCGACTCGCCGGCGCTCGCCAAGCTGCAGGCGCTGCATGCCGAGCTCTATCCGCTGGCCAGCCCGTGGGGCGAGCGGCTGGAAGGCTCCTACGCACCGCAAGCGCTCTGGCGTCGCCGCACGGCCGAGCCGCGCGATCCGCCCGGCGAGCCGCGCGCGCCCGACTGGGCCGATCCCGGGGCGAGCGGCCTCCACCCGGAGGTCTATCCGTTCTGGTTCATCGGCAACGGTGAGTCGACGCTGGTCCGCAGCGAGCACGACAACCGCCAGATCCCCCGCTGGATCATGCGTGAGCACGGCGTGGTGCTGGCGGGCCCGAACCCGCGCGGCCTCATCGATCCGGTCGGCGCCGAGGCGCTGCGAGAGGAGGCGCGAACGCTGATGAACCTCTTCGCCCGCCTGGCGAAGGAGGGTGATCTGCTGAAGACGCATCTGAACCAGTCCTTCACCGCGCTGGCGACGGCGCGGGCCCTGCACACGCTGGAGAGCGGACGCGTGAACTCCAAGGCCGCGGCCGTGGCCTTCGCCAAGCACAAGCTGGAGCCGCGGTTCGCGGCGGTCGTCGAGGCCAGCTGGCTCGAGCGGAAGGAGCGCGTGCCGATCGCTTCCCTCGTCGGGCGGCCGGCCGATCCGGACGCCGCCGCAGCGACGCTCGACCTGCTCGACTACGCCCAGGCGGAGGCCGATCGCCTGGCCGAGGCGCGGGCGATGATCGAGCGACGGATCGCGGCGCAACGGCATGGTCCCGCCGGCGCCCACACCTGGGGAGACGAGCGCGGCCGCGGCGGCGCGCCACGGCGCGGGGGCTGGTCGCCGTCGGTGACCCGCCCTGGAGGCCGCGGCCGCCGAGGCTGACCTTACGGCTGGGCGACCGGCGGGCGCTGGACGATGCACTCCACCGCCTTGTCGATGCACGGCTGCGCGGGACCAGGCCCTGGAATGGCGTTGCTGACCGGCGGCAGGCTCTGGAGGTAGAGCGCGATGTCGGTGGCGTCGTCGCGGCTGAGGTTGGCGAAGTCGGTCCAGGGCATGGCGGGCGAAAGGGTGCGGCCGCCGGGCGTCACGCCGGTGGTGAAGGCCGTCACGATCTGCGCGGCGGTCCAGGTGCCAAGCCCCGTCGCCTTGTCCGGAGTCAGGTTCGGCGGCGTGAACACGCCGAGGCCAGGCACGATGAACTCGGAATCCGAGCCGGCCAGGAAGCGCGTCATGTCCGGCTTCGGCGAGAAGCCCCCCGGCGTGTGGCAGTCGGAGCAGCCGATGATCTTCACCAGATACTGCCCGCGCGCGACCTGTTGGTCACGCGTTGGCGCGCCGGCCGTGCAGGCCGCAAGAAAGAGCGTGACGCCGGCGACGGCGAGCACCGCGGACTTTGGCTTCATGACAACCCCCCGCTAGCGCCACCGCTGCGGCGGCGCTTCGGCGCGAAGGGCCAACAGCGCCTCGCGCAGCGCCAGCATGAAGCTGATGCGGTCGCCGGTCCAGGTCAGCGGCGCGCCGATCAGCACCGTGCAGTTCATCGGCACGGGCACGCGCGCGCCCTTCGGCAGCACACGGCCGGCGCCCTCGATCCATACCGGGATCACGTTCGTACCCGGGACGTCGTGGGCGAGGCGCGCGACCCCCGTTTTCAGCTCGCCGATCTCGTCGGAGGCATCGCCGCGGGTGCCCTCCGGGAAGACGAAGACGATGGCCCCGCCCTTCAGCGCCTCGCGCGTCGGGGCGAGTACATCCTCGCCCGTGCCCGCCTTGGTGCGCTCGACCGGCACGATCCCGACCACGTTGCGGGAGAACCAGCCGATCATCGGCCCTTTCAGGAAATAGTCCGCCGCCGCCGCCGGGCGGAGCTTGGGGATCAGCCGCACCGGAAACATGGTGAGCAGCAACAGCGTGTCGACGTGGCTGTTGTGGTTCGCCGCGATGATGGCCGGGCCGGCTCGCGGCAGGTTGTCGGCCCCGATCACGTCGGCGCCGGTGATCACGCGCGCGAGCGGGCGCGCGAAGAGCATCAGAAAGAGGATGCGGATCAGGGCCACGGCAGCCGGCCGAAGGCGAAGAAGGTGATGAGGTGGAAGTAGACCGGCGCGGTGAAGGTCAGGCTGTCGATCCGGTCGAGCACCCCGCCGTGCCCTGGAATGAGGCGGCTGGTGTCCTTCACCCCGATGTCGCGCTTGATCGCCGACATGGTGACGTCGCCGGCAAATCCCGCCACCGGCAGCGCCGCCGCCAGGACGGCGAGCTGATAGCCGCGCACCGGCAGGAAGAACGGGCCGAGGAACCACATCAGCGCGAAGGTGGTGATCCAGCCGCCGACGAATCCCTCCCAGGTCTTGTTGGGGCTGACCTTGGGCATGATCTTTCGCCGCCCGACGAGCCGCCCCCAGACGTACTGGGCGACGTCGTTCGCCTCGGTTGCGAGCAGAAGGAAGAACACCAGGCCGGCGCCCCCGGCCTGGGGCGCCTTCGTGAGCGGCGCCATGGCCAGGTAGGCGGCGAACCCGATGTTGTAGACGCAGGTCATCAGCCCCCAATGGAAGGTGGCGGCCGTCGAGAGGTAGGCGCGCGTCTGGCCGATCATCGCCAGGATGAAGGGCGCGACCAGGAAGGCCCAAACGGGGATGAAGACCAGGTAGATGCCGTAGAGGTTGCTCGCCAGCAAAGCGTAGTTCGCCGGGATGACCAGATAGGCGAGCAGCACCACCAGCCGGTCCTCGCGCCGCAAGGGGGCGAGCGAGAGGAGCTCGCGCAGCGCGATGAAGGACACCACCGCAAAGAGGATCATGACCGCGCCCCAGCCGAGCACCAGCGCGGCGCCGACCAGGACCGCCATCACCCACCAGCTTGCCGTGCGCTGGCGCAGATTGGTGTGGTCGTCCTTCGGGCGAAGCACCGGCAGCGCCAGCCCCGCGAGCGTGCCGAGCAGAAGCAGCGCCAGGACGCCGGCCATGCCCCAGGCCAGCGCAGGGGCGATCGGGCGGACGTGAGCCGCCGCTAGCAGCGATGAGAGCGTCATGACGCGAACGCTCAGCATGGCGAGTGCAGGGGTCCGGTCAAGCCTGTTGCCGCTTGACCGTCCGCCGCGGCTGGGGCGACGGTCGCGGGCGCAGATGCCGCCTCAGCTCGCCGCCTTCGCCCGCTCGACGCTCGTGCACGTCGCCTTCGCCTTCCTGGCGATGGGCGCCTGGGCTGTGTTCGCCAACCGCGCCGCTGGGCTCGCGCACGCGCTGACCGCCGGGCTGGTGCAGGGCCTGGCCTCCGGCGCGATCACGCTGGCGCTCAAGCGGTTCCTGGAAGCGGCCTCGATGCGCCTCTCCGGGGTGTGGGCGCTGGTCGCCCCGCCCGCGATCAGCTGCTCGGCCATCCTTGTGCTGCTGGTCACCGCCCATCGCCTCGCCGGAACGGCGCACGTGTGGGCGACCATCTCGCTCCCGTGGGCGGTCTCGTCGACCTATGCCTGGGTCTACGTCTGGACGCTCACGCGCGAACGGGCGCCCGCCCGGGCATGACCGCGCTCGAGAACCGTCGGCCGCTGAAGACCCGCGGCGCCGGCTGGGCGCAGGCGCTGGCGCGCGCCCTCGCCGCCGCCGGGGTTTCGCCGGACGCGATCTCGGCCTTAAGCCTTGTGTTCGCCGCCGCCGGCGCCGGCCTCTTCGCCGCCGCCGCTCCGCTCTCGGGCTGGGCGCGCTCTGGCGTCCTGATCGGCGCAGCCGTCTGCGTGCAGCTTCGGCTGCTCGCGAACATGCTGGACGGCATGGTGGCGGTCGAGCATGGGCGCGGCTCCGCGGCCGGCCCGATCTGGAACGAGCTGCCGGACCGGATCGCCGACCTCCTCTTCCTGGTCGCCGCCGGCTACGCCGTGCAGGGCGGCTACGCCGCGCTGGGGCCGGTCCTGGGCTGGATCTGCGGCGCGCTGGCCGTACTCACGGCCTATGTGCGCGAGCTCGGGCGCGGGCTGGGGTTCGCCGCCGATTTCAGCGGCCCGATGGCCAAGCCGCACCGCATGGCGGCGCTGACCGCGACGTGCGTGATAGCCGCGCTTGCGCCGCTCTGGCGCGGCTTCCAGTGGGCCCTGCCGATCGGTTTGGCGCTGATCGCGTTGGGAACGGCCGCGACCGTCGTGCGGCGCACGCGGCGCCTGGCCTCGCGCCTCGGCGCCCGCGGGCCAGCCTAGCCCTTCGTACCGAAGGCGTCGTCGACGACGCCATAGTCGCTGGACTTGACGCCGCGGTCGGCCACCTCGAATCCTTCCGCAGAGAGCCCGCGCTTCAGCAATTCGCGCACGGCGGCGGCCCGGCTTGGCATCCGCCGCTGGAACCGCCAGTCATCGAGGGCCGAAAGCTCCTCGCCGGTCAACATGATCTGAAGCCGCTCGCCGCGCGATGGATCGCTCATGAGCGCCCCCTACTCCGGTGTGAGTCTGCCTATTGCGCTGCTCAATGAACGTCAATAGCGCCGGTTTGGTTGCTAGCGTCGCTTACTCATTTGGCGCCGTTTGCTCAGCCGTCGGAGACGACGCCTTCTCCGCAGGTATATCACACGGCTATATTGCCTAAGTCAGTGGCGTTACAGCGTTAGGAGCAAGAGTTGGGTAGTCGACGAACCTTTTTAGTGCGTCTGCATTACGATTGGTGTATAGCGGTGGCGTGAGGTAGTGCCGATGCCGGACCAGATTATCTCCAAATACTTGCAGACCGATGTATGCGACACTGCGAGGTCGGTCGCGGCGGACGTCCTTGTCGCTGAATCCAATCACAGAATCGCCAACAACCTCACGCTGATCGCCGGGCTGGTGCGGCTGCAGGCGGCCGGCATCGCCCGGGCGGGCGAGCCGCTCAGCGCCACCGACGCCTGCTTGGCGCTCGAGGAGATCGGCAACAGGATCGAGACGGTCGGCCGCCTCCACCGACTGCTCGCGGCCCGCGGCAAGGCCCCGACGATCGACATGTCCGACTACCTCAGGGAAATCGCCGAAGCCGCCGTCGCCTCCATGTCCACGAAGGTGGACATGACGCTCAGACACATCTCGACCGCCGAGTGCGAGATCCCGACCCAGGAGGCCCTGGCCGTCGGCTTCGTGGTCGGCGAACTGGTCACCAACGCGGTCAAGTATGCGCATCCGACCGGGGTTTCGGGGCTGATCGAGGTTGGCTGCCACCGGGGGGCGCACGGCGGGACGGTGATCGAAGTCGCCGACGACGGGATCGGGCTGCCGGAAGGTTGGGATCCGGCGCGCGACGGCGGGCTCGGCATGCGCATGGTGCGCAGCCTGGCGCGCCAGCTGGGCGCCAAACTCGAGTTCATCACCGACGGAATCGGATTGGGCGTGGAGCTCGCGCTGCCAGCGCCGCCCGGCGTCTGAGTCTAGTCCGGCAGCTTGGCCGGCATCGGCGAGCCGGTGTTGACCGGCCGAAGCTCGATGGCCGTCACGTCGAACACCGACCGCGCCGGCTTGAGCTCGCCCCCGACGATGAGGCGGAAGGGCCCCTCCTTGGGCGGCAGGGGCTTGCCGTTTTCCTCGTCCGCCAGGATCACCGGCTGGGTCTTGAAGCTCTTCTCCACCTCCGCGATGGCGAGGACCGTCGTGAAGCCGTCGGAGCCGGTGACGATGAGGATCTGGTTGACCGGCGCCCCGTGCAGCCGCTTGTCCGACGGCGCGCCCACTGTCGCCAGGATGTCGCTTACCAGCGCGCCGGTATAGGTCGCCTTCTGGCCGTAGGGGATCGTCACCGAGGCCCGTGACATGCCGCGCAGATCGGCTTCGGTGACGGTCGCGGTCGTATCGTGCGGTCCCTTGACCAGGATCGACTGCGCCGCGGCGGCGCCGGCGAACGCCGTCGCGAACGCGATCCCGACCAGCCAGCGATGCATGCGCGACCCCCCGACTCAACCGCCCGCTCCCACCTGCAGGATGGCACGGCGGGCCGGCGGCGCCAGGCCTTTCCGCTCCGCTCCTCATCGCCGGATCGCGGTCAAACGTCCGTTTGAACCGGCTTGCTGGCCCGCCCCGCTGGAGTAGGCTAGAGCATCCGGCAAGAGGCAGACGAGAGACCGAGACGTGGCAGACTTTGGGGCCGACAAGCTGGAGACGTTCCGCGCCGAGGCCAGCGACTGGCTGAAGGCCAACTACCCGGCGGAGCTGAGAGATCCGAAGGCGAAGACAGACCCGGAGGCGATCTGGGGCGGCCGCGCCTTTGCCGGCAGCGACGACCCGCAAATCGTCTGGATGCGGCGCGTGGCCGTGAAGGGTTGGACAGCGCCGACCTGGCCCGCGGCCTACGGCGGCGGCGGCCTGTCGGCGGCCGAAGCGCGCATCGTCGAGCAGGAGATTGCACGCGGCGGCTATCGCACCCCGCTCGCGTCGTTCGGGCTGTGGATGCTGGGTCCGGTGCTGCTCGAGTTCGCCAACGAGCAGCAGAAGCAGGAGCACCTGCCGAAGATCGTCCGCGGCGAGATCCGCTGGTGCCAGGGCTATTCCGAGCCCGGGGCGGGCTCCGACCTCGCCGGCCTGCAGACCCGCTGCGAGGACAAGGGCGATCACTGGCTGATCAACGGCCAGAAGATCTGGACCTCGTACGCCAACAAGGCGGACTGGTGCTTCTGCCTGGTGCGCACCGACACGACGAAGAAGCACGAGGGCATCAGCTTCGTGTTGATCGACATGGCGAGCCCGGGCGTCGAGACGCGGCCGATCAAGCTCATCTCCGGCGAAAGCCCGTTCTGCGAGACCTTCTTTACCGACGTGAAGATCCCGAAGGGGAACATGGTCGGGCCGCTGAACGGCGGGTGGACCATCGCCAAGCGCCTGTTGCAGTACGAGCGGCAGAACATCTCCGGCGGCTTCGGCGGCGGCGGAGGGGCCGGCGGCGCGGCCGGCGACCTCGGGCAGATCGCCAAGCGCTATGTCGGCGTCGACGATAGCGGCGCGCTGGCGGACGCCGACCTCCGCGCGCGGATCACCAAGAACAAGATGGACTTCCAGGCCTTCGGGCTGACCACGGCGCGCATCGCCGCGGAGAGCCGCGCGTCAAACGGTCCAAGCGCCGCGACCTCGATCATCAAGTACGCCGCCGCCGCCTTCGCGCAGGAGCGGTCGGAGCTGATGGTGGAGGCGATGGGCAACCACGGGCTGGGCTGGGAGGGCCAGGGCTTCTCGCCCGCCGAGCTGATCGCCACCCACGGCTGGCTGCGCTCGAAGGGCAACTCGATCGAGGGCGGCACCTCGGAGGTGAACATCAACGTGGTTTCCAAGCGGGTGCTGGGACTGCCGGACCCGAAGTAGATTTCCATTGCCTTGGAAGGCGGGACATTTCGGCCCGCATCGTTGGAATTTGATGAGGAGATTGATCGATGGCTGATTTTGGCGGCTCCGACCTGGACGCCTTCCGCGCCGAAGCGCGGACGTGGCTGGACGAGAACTATCCCGCCTCGCTGCGGCGCGCTGCGGAGGCGACAAGCGAAGAGCAGGCGTACAACGCCATGCTGAACCCGAACGAGGACCAGAAGCTGTGGAAGCAGCGGATGGCGGCGAAGGGCTGGGGCGCGCCGACCTGGCCGAAGGCCTACGGCGGCGGCGGGCTTTCGCAGAGCGAAGCGCGGGTCCTGCAGGAGGAGATGAACCGCATCGGGGCGACGAACCCGATGGCGGGGATGGGCACCAGCATGTTCGGCCCGACGCTCCTGGAATACGGGACCGAGGACCAGAAGCGGCGTCACATCCCGCCGATCGTGAAGGGCGAGGTGCGCTGGTGCCAGGGCTACTCGGAACCAGGCGCGGGAAGCGACCTCGCGTCGTTGCAGACCAAGTGCGAGGACGCTGGCGACCACTGGGTGGTGAACGGGCAGAAGATCTGGACGAGCGGCGCGCAGTACGCCGACTGGTGCTTCTGCCTGGTTCGCACCGACCAGACGAAGAAGCACGAGGGCATCAGCTTCGTGCTCATCGACATGCACCAGCCGGGCGTCGAGACCCGGCCGATCAAGCTGATCGCCGGCTCGTCGCCGTTCTGCGAGACGTTCTTCACCAACGCCCGCGTCGAGAAGAACGACATGGTCGGGCCGCTGAACGGCGGCTGGACGGTCGGCAAGCGTCTCCTGCAGCACGAGCGCTCGGGTCAGGGGGGCGGCCGCATGATGGCCGGCGGCGCGAGCGTTCCGGATATGGCCAAGCGCTACGTCGGCCTCGACGCGCATGGCCGCATCGCCGATTCCGACCTTCGGGCGCGCGTCGCCGACCATATGATGCGGGCCAAAGCGCACGCGCTGACCATGTCGCGCGCAGTCGCGGAGGCGCGTGGCAACCTGAACCCCAGCGCCACCACGTCGATCATGAAGAACTCCGGCACGCAGATCGGCCAGGAGCGCTCGGAGCTGATGCTCGAGATCATGGGCCACCAGGGCCTGGGCTGGGAGGGCGACGCCTTCGAGGCCGACGAGCTTTCGGCGGTGCGCAGCTGGCTGTCGGGCAAGGCCACGACCATCTTTGGCGGCTCGCAGGAGATCCAGAACAACATCATCTCCAAGCGGATCCTCGGGTTGCCTGACCCGACGGCGTCCGCCTAAAGAGCGGGCCCAGGGAGACTTCTCAACATGGCAGACTTTGGCGCCACCGAGCTCGACGCGTTCCGCACCGAGGCGCGCGAATGGCTGGAGGCGAACTTCCCGTCCTCGCTCAAGGGCCGCGGCGCGATGATGTTCGTCGAGGGCGCGAGCGAGAGCGGCGGCGACGTCGGCGCCTGGAAGCAGCGCGTCGGCGACAAGGGCTGGGGCACGCCCACCTGGCCCAAGGCTTACGGCGGCGGCGGGCTCGAGCCGGTGCAGGCGCGCATCGTCCAGCAGGAGATGAACCGCATCGGGGCGTGGAACCCGATCGGCGGCATGGGGGTCATGATGTTCGGCCCCACCCTCTTGGAGTACGGCAACGAGGCGCAGAAGAAGCGCTTCATCCCGCCGATCGTGAAGGGCGAGGTGAACTGGTGCCAGGGCTTCTCCGAGCCGGGCGCCGGCAGCGACCTGGCTTCGCTGCAGTGCCGCTGCGAGGACAAGGGCGACCACTGGCTGGTGAACGGCTCGAAGATCTGGACGAGCGGCGCGCAGTGGGCCGACTGGTGCTTTTGCCTGGTGCGGACCGACACGACGAAGAAGCACGAGGGCATCAGCTTCCTGCTGATCGACATGAAGACGCCCGGCGTCGAGGTCAAACCCATCAAGTTGATCGCCGGCGCCTCGCCGTTCTGCGAGACCTTCTTCACCGACGTGAAGGTGCCGAAGGAGAACCTGGTCGGGCCGCTGAACGGCGGCTGGACCATCGCCAAGCGCCTCCTGCAGCATGAGCGAAGCGGCCTCTCCGGCGGCGGCGGAGGCGGGGGCGGCGGCGGCATGTTCGGCGTCGGCGGCTCGGTGCCGGACCTCGCCAAGAAGTACGTCGGCCTCGACGGGCAAGGGCGGATCGCGGACTCCGACCTCAGGAGCCGCGTCTCGTCCTACGACATGGATCGGCGCGCGTTCCAGCTCACGGCGCTGCGCATGATGACCGAGGCCCGCTCGAACCAGGGCCCGAGCACGGCGACCTCGATCATGAAGAACGCCGGCACCAAGATGGGCCAGGACCAGGCCGAGCTCACCATCGAGATCATGGGCAACCAGGGCCTCGGCTGGGAGGGCGACGGCTTCTCCTCCGAGGAGCTGTCGGCCGTGCGCGGCTGGCTGGGCGGCAAGGCCACCACGATTTTTGGCGGCTCCTACGAAATCCAGAACAACATCATCTCCAAGCGGATCCTCGGCCTGCCCGACCCGCTGGGCAGCTCTTCAAACTAGGGACGATTGAAATGGCCGTTTTGACTGAAGAACAAAGCATGCTGAAGGACGCGGCGCGCACCTGGGTGCAGGAGAAGTCGCCGGTGTCGGCGTTCCGCAAGATGCGGGATGCGAACATGCCGCTGGGCTACGACCCGGCCGCATTCGCCGAGATGGCCGAGATGGGCTGGACCGGTGTCATCATCCCGGAGCAGTACGGCGGCTCCGACTTCGGCTATCTCAGCCTCGGCCTGATCCTCGAGGAAACCGGCAGGACGCTCACCGCCTCGCCGCTGCTCTCCTCGGCGCTGGCGGCGGCGAGCGCCATCATTCTCGGCGGCACGGACGCGCAGAAGGGCGCCTACCTGCCGAAGATCGCCTCGGGCGAGCTCGTGGCGACCTTGGCGATCGACGAAGGCCCCCACCACGCCCCGGAAAAGGTGGCGCTGGAGGCGAAGAAGAGCGGGTCGGGCTACACACTGAATGGTTCGAAGACCTTCGTGCTCGAGGGCATGGCGGCCGGGCTCTGTGTCGTGTCCGCCCGCACGTCCGGCAAGCCGGGCGACAAGGAGGGCATCACCCTCTTTCTCGTTCCCACCGATGCGAAGGGTATCGAGCGCAAGGCGCTGAAGCTGGCCGACAGCCGCGGCGCAGCCAACGTCAGCTTCTCGAACGTCGAGGTGGGCGCCGACGCCGTCCTCGGCGAGGCCGACAAGGGGTGGGACCTTCTGGAGAAGGTGCTCGACCGGGCGCGCGCCGGCCTCGCCGCCGAAATGCTCGGCGCCGCCAGCCAGGCGTTCGACACCACGCTCGACTACCTGAAGACCCGCGTCCAGTTCGGCCAGGTGATCGGCGCGTTCCAGGCGCTGCAGCATCGTGCGGCGAAGATGTTCACCGACCTCGAGCTCGCCCGCAGCTGCGTCGAAGCGGCGCTCGCCGCCATCGACAACGACGCGCCCGACACGCCCGAGCTCGTTTCGCTGGCCAAGGCGAAGATGGGCGATACGCTGCATCTCGTCTCCAACGAGATGGTGCAGATGCACGGCGGCATCGGGATGACCGACGCTCACGACGCCGGCCTGTACCTGAAGCGCGCGCGCGCCGCCGAGGCGAGCTACGGCGGCCAGTCGTACCATCGCGACCGCTACGCCCGGCTCAACGGATATTGAAAACGGCGCCCCTCGCCGTTGATTGATCGCCCCCCGGGTCGCGGATAAGGTCGCACGAAGCCATCCGGCCCCGGGGGAGCTAAGCTTATGAAAATTTTCGCGTTAGGCGCTGCGCTGTGCGCGGCGCTGGTTGGATTCGCCGCCGCTGGTCCGGCTGCGGCTCAGTACGGAATGGACCGTGGCCAGCCCAAGGACCAGCGGACCCCGCAGCTGCCCCAGTGCACGCGGCCGATCGGCACCGCCGCCATCCGCGAGCCCGATCGCGACTGGTGGAGTCCGCTCGGGCTGTCCAACCCGGAGTCGCTGCTGAAGCTGTTCGCATCGCGCTCGGGCTGCCTGCGCATCGTCGACCGCAACGCCGGCCTGCAGATGCGGCAGGAGGAGGAGAGCCTGGCGCAGTCGGGCGAGCTGCAGCGCGGCTCAAACGTCGGGCGCGGCCAGATCGCTACCGCCGACTTCTTCATCGTGCCCGACATCGCCAACTCGAACTCCGACTCCGGCGGCAGCAACCTCGGCGCTGCGTTCGGGCACTATCTGCCCGGCGCGTTCGGCGCCATCGCCGGCTCGATCAACACCAAAAGCCAGGAAGCCCACACGCTGATCACGCTCGAGAACGCGCGGACGACCGAGCAGCTCTACGTCGCCGAGGGCGCGGCGAAGAAGACCGACTTCTCGATCGGCGGCTTCGGCGGCTACGGCGGCTGGGGCGGCTTCCTCGCCGCAGCCGGCGGCGGCTATTCGAACACCGACATCGGCCAGGTGGTCGCGGCGGCCTACTTCAACGCCTTCACCGACCTTGTGCACTATATGCAAAGCCAAGGCGGCGAGGACGCCCAGGCCTCGGCCGCGAACGCGCCGCAGCAGGCCTACAACGTCACCCACGCGACGGTGATGCGCGCCGACGCCTCGCCGGAGTCCCGCCGGGTGCGCGACCTCAGCCCCGGCGACGAAGTGTTCCCCACCGGCGACCGCAACGGGGTGTGGTGGAAGGTCGACGACGAGAACGGCAACCGGGGCTGGGTGACCTCGACCGCGATCAGCCCCCGTTAGCCGCCTCGACCCTGACCCTCTCCCCGTCCGCGGGGAGAGGGCTTACTCTATGGGCATGCCGCTCTTAGCCTTTGGCTGTCGGTGAAGCGGTCGGAGGCAGGATGGCGTCGCGTCGCAACAGGCTGAAGCTCAAGCCCCTTCGCGAGCAGGTGATGGTCATCACCGGCGCGACCTCGGGCATCGGCCTCTCCACCTCCAGAGCCGCCGCCAAGCGCGGCGCGAGCCTGATCATCGCGGCGCGCAACGAAGGCGCGCTGAAGAGCGTGTGCGAGGAGCTGGCGTCGAAGGGCGCCAAGGCGGCCTACGTTGTCGCCGACGTCGGGCGCGAAGCCGACGTGCGCGCCATCGCGCAGGGCGCCGTCGATCGTTTCGGCGGCTTCGACACCTGGGTGAACGACGCCGGCGTCACCATCTTCGGCGCCCTTGCCTCGACGCCGATCGAAGACCAGCGGCGCCTGTTCGACACGAACTACTGGGGCGTCGTCTACGGCTCGCTGGTCGCCGCCGAGCATCTGCGGGCGCGCCCCGGCGGCGGCGCCATCATCAACCTCGGCTCGGCGCTCAGCGACTTCGCCTTTCCGTGGCAGGGGGCCTATGCCGCTTCCAAACACGGCGTGAAGGCCTTCACCGCCGCGCTGAGGATGGAGCTCATGCGCGAGCACGCGCCCATCTCGGTTACGCTGATCAAGCCGGCCACGACCGATACGCCCTATATCGACCACACGAAGAACCTGACCGAGGGCGGCATCAAGAGCCCCCCGCCGGTCTACGCAACGCCCCTGGTGGCCGAGGCCATCCTCTATGCGGCGGAGCATCGCGTCCGCGAACTGACCATCGGCGGGATCGGGCCCGCAATCGCTTTCCTGACCGCGCTCGCGCCCAGCATCGCCGAGCCGGTGCTCGCCATCGTCGCCCCTATTCTCCAGCGCGGGTCGGCCGCGCCGGCGCTGAAGGCCGACAGCCTGCACCAGCCGGGGCAGGACCTGCGCGAGCGCACCTACCACAAGGGCGTTCGCCGTCAGAGCCTCTACACGGCGGCGCAGATGCGGCCGCAGGCGACGCTGGCGCTCGGCCTGCTCACGGGCCTGGCGGCGGGCGCGGCCCTCTTCACCGGCCGCAGGTTCGCGCGCAAGTC
>DATGIN010000229.1:0-2674 GCA_035295705.1 Caulobacteraceae bacterium | reverse complement strand
TGGGGGCGTCGTGAGCGAGCCCTCCGCGCCCGCCGCGCAGATCGGCGTCGGCATCCCGGTGTTCAACGAAGCCGCCCGGATCCAGGCGTGCCTCGAGAACGTCGCCGCCCAGTCATTCGGCGACTTTCGCGCGGCAATCGTCGACAACGCCTCGACCGACGCGACCGGCGAGATCGCCCGCGCGTTCGCGAGCCGCGACCCGCGGTTCAGCTACGTCCGCCAGCCCGAGAACCGCGGCGCCATCGCCAACTTCTCCGAGGCCTTCCGCCGCTCTGGCCAGCCGTACTTCCTCTGGAAGGCCGGCGACGACCGCTGGGAGGCCAACTATCTCCAGGCGCTGCATGCGCTCCTGGAGGCGCACCCGCGGATGGCGCTGGCGGCGGGGAAGACCGTCGGCTTCTTTCGCGGCGAGGTGATCCGCCGCTCGCCGCCGCCCCCGGCGCGGCCTCGCTCCGGCTTCGCCGCCACCCTGGCGCTGATGTTCGGCGCGGCCCCGAGCTGGGTCTATGGCCTTTGGCGGCGCGAGGCGCTGGTGCGACCCATGCGGGCCTGGGACGCCTACGGCCCCAACCCCTGGGCGGCCGACTTCATGCTGATGCTGCCGGCGTTCATGGACCGGGCGGTGATCGGCACGGACGCGACCACCTTCCAGCAGGCGCTGAGGCCGCGCCTCGCCGCGGCGGGCGAGCGGCCGCCGCCCCGCACCGAGATCGACCTCGACGTGATCCTCGGCGTCCGCCGCCGCTTCGTCGACCTTTCCTGGGAGCTCATCGAGGAGCGCGTGCCGCCGGGGCCCAGGCGCGCGCTTTGGCGGGCGCTGCTCTTCGCCTACGCCGACCGGCGCGTGTACAAGACCCGCCACATCATCAGGCGGCGCCTCATGCGGTCGATCGGCCTCGGCGCCCGGCAGAGCAGGACATAACGGACAGGCATGGCCCAAGCGCTTGAGCGCCGCATCCTGGTGACCGGCGCGTCGGGGTTCGTCGGCGCGCCGCTGGTGGCGGCGCTGGCCGCCGCCGGCTGGACGGTCGTCGGCGCCTCGCGGAACGGCCCGAGCACGGATTCCGCCGCCGCCGACTGGATAAAGACCGACCTCCTGCGCGACGGGCCGGAGAAGATGGTGGAGGCGGCGCGGGCCGAGACGCTGGCGCACGTCGCCTGGATCGCGACGCCCGGCGTCTACGCCGACACCGTCGACAATCTCGAATGGGCGCGCACGAGCGAGCTCTTGGCGCGCTCGTTCCTGTCCGCCGGGGGGCGCCGCATCGTCGCCACCGGCACCTGCCTCGAATACGACCTGGCGGTCGAAGGCGGCCGCGCGGCCGGCCCGCGCAGCCTCTACGCGGCGGCCAAGCACGCCTGCCGACTGGTGCTGGCGCGCGAGGCGCGAGCCGCCGGCGCCAGCTTCGCCTGGGCGCGCCTCTTCTACCTGCTCGGCGCCCACGACCACCCCGACCGGCTGGCCACCGGGCTCGCGCGGCGCCTGACCGCGGGCGAGCCGGCCCGCGTGTCGCGCGGCCTTGCGGTGCGCGACTTCATCGACGTGCGCGACTGCGCCGCCGCCCTCGCGGCGCTCGCCGGCGCCGAAGCGGGCGGCGACTTCGACATCGCCAGCGGCCACGGCATCCGCATCCGCGACCTGGTCGAGACGATCGCGCTGGCGGCCGGCCGGCCCGACCTGGTCGCCGTCGATCCCGCCCTCGACCGGGCGGACGAGCTTCCGGTGCTGGTGGGCGACCCGGCCGAGCTCGCCCGCGCCAGCGGCTTTCGGCCGCGCTATTCGCTGGAGGCGTCGATCGCCGACATCGTTGAGCACTTCAGGGCCCGGAGGGACGCATGCGCATAACCGTCGAGGACGGGCCGGACGGGCTCATCCTGCAGGGCGCCGAGGCGGCGGCGGAGGTCGACCTCTACTCGGACCGGGCGTTCCAGCTGCTCTCGGACATCGTCGTCCGGATCGGCTGGTCCAGGAAGTACTCCTACGGCTTCAGCTGGATGGGGCGGCCGATCATTCAGCTGCCGGACGATCTGGTGCGCATCCAGGAGGTGATCTGGCAGGTGCGCCCCACCGTGATTGTCGAGACCGGCATCGCGCACGGCGGCTCACTGGTGTTCTACGCCTCGCTGTTCGAGGCCATGGGCGCCGGCCGCGTCGTCGGCGTCGACATCGAGATCCGACCGCAAAACCGCGCCGCCATCGAGGCGCACCCGCTCGCGCGGCGCATCTCGCTGATCGAAGGGTCTTCGACCGACCAAGGCGTCGTCGACGCGGTGCGAGCGCTGATCGGCCCCGACGACCGCGTGATGGTGGTGCTGGACTCCAACCACACCCGCGCGCACGTCGCCGCCGAGCTCGAGGCCTACGCGCAGCTGGTTTCGGTTGGCAGCTATCTGGTGGCGACCGACGGGATCATGCGTGACCTCGTCGGCGCGCCCGGGGTCGATCCGGGCTGGCGCGACGACAATCCGGCGGCCGCCGCCGAGGCGTTCGCCGCCGCCCGCGACGACTTTTGCATCGAGGCGCCACCGCGGCCGTTCGCCGAGACGGCGCTTCAGCCCCTCACCTACTGGCCGTCCGCCTACCTCAGGCGGCTGCGCTGAGCCCCGTGCCCGCTCCCTGCGCCATCTGCGGTCATCCCGATAGCGAGGCCATCGTCGCCCGCCGGGCGACGCC
>DATGIN010000228.1:0-11550 GCA_035295705.1 Caulobacteraceae bacterium | reverse complement strand
GCTAGAGCGCATCTCATAAATCGCGGGATCCAAGTCCGCGAGACTCGATCACTTTTCGGTAAGGGATCGACAGGTGGATCGAAGTCTGATCTAACCTTGATGTGGACCTCACCGAAGAGCAGTGGGCTCTGATCGAGCCTCTTTTTCCGGAGAAAGAGACGCTTCTCGAGAACGGGCGTGGTCGGCCCTTCCGCGATCCTCGAGACGTTTTTTATGGCGTGCTCTGGGTCCTTCGCACGGGCGCTCCGTGGAAGGATCTGCCGAGGCGCTACCCGCCGTACCAGACCTGCCACCGTCGATTCCAGGGCTGGGTCCGGGACGGCACTCTCGAAAAGATCCTTCGATCCCTTGCCGAGCACCTGCGTCGTCGCGGAAAGCTGGACCTCACGGAGGCTTTTATCGACGGGACCCACGCAGGTGCAAAAAGGGGGGCGCTCTGGTTGGGAGAACTCGACGCGGCCTCGCGACCAAGATCATGGTCATTTCAGACCGCTCTGGTCTTCCTGTCGCCGCAAGGATTGCGAGTGGTCCGCGAAATGAGCAAAAGCTCGTCGTCGAGACCATCGACTCCCGCTTCACGAAAGCCCTCCCGAGGCTCCTGATCGGCGACAAGGCCTATGACAGCGACCCGCTCGACGCTGAGCTCAAGAAGCGAGGGATCGACCTGGTCGCGCCTCACCATCCCAGGCGCGGCCGCAAAACCCAGGACGGCCGTCCACTCCGTCGCTATCGGCGACGGTGGCATGTCGAGCGGCTCTTCGCCTGGCTCTTACGCCACCGTCGCGTCCACACCCGCTATGAGTCCAAAGCCGGCAACTTCATGGGCTTCGTCTGGCTCGCCTGCGTCCGGATCCTCATCCGGTATTTATGAGATGCGCTCTAGCCGCGCCGCCGGACCTCCCGGGCGCGCGCCTAGCTTATGAGGCCGCCCGTGGGGCTCGGCTCGGGCTCTTCGATCTTTCCGAACCGCTCCTCGTAGCGGCGGACGTTGTGCTCGAGCGCGCGCAGGAGCCGTTTCGTGTGGCGCGGCGAGGAGATGATGCGGGCCCGCACGCGGGCGCGCGGCGCCGACGGCTGGATGTAGGCGAAGTCCAGGACGAACTCGTTTTCGTTGTGGTTGATGAGGACCAGGTTCGAGTACGCCCCCTGCGCGATCGCCTCGTCGACGTCGATCTGCATCTGCGGCACGCCGGCGTCGGCAGGGACGGTCGGGGCGCCTTTGGGATTGTCGGCCATGCGTACGGTATACAACGGGCTCCGTGCACCGGGCTAAGATGTCCATCGTGCCTTCGCGGGTCATCGGCATCGACCTCGGCGCGCGCCGCATCGGCGTGGCGCTGACGGACGAGCTGGGCCTGACCGCGCAGCCGCTGGCCACCATCGCGCGCCACGGCGGGCAGCGCGACCTCGACGCCATCCAGGATCTGGTTCGCGCGCACGGCGCCGCGCGGGTGGTGCTGGGCCTGCCGCTCTCGCCCGAGGGCGAGCGGGGGCGCGCCGCGCGCAGCGCCGAGGCCTTCGCCGAGCGGCTGCGGGCGGTGCTGGCGGTCCCGGTCGAGCTCGTCGACGAGAGCTTCACCACCGTCGAGGCGGAGGAGGTCTTGCTGGCGGCCGACCTCTCCCGCGCGCGGCGCCGCGAGGTGGTCGACAAGCTGGCCGCCGCCATCATCCTGCGGCGCTGGCTCGACGCCCAGGCCGCCGGGAGCAAGCGCCCCGCATGAACCCCGCCCTGAAGGTCGTCCCCAACGTCTCGATGAAGGTCCAATGAAGACCGCAAAGAAACGCGCCCTGGTCGTCTTCGCCGTCACCACCGCGCTCGGCGTGATCGCGCTGGCCGTGGTCGTCCGCACCGCCTGGCGCTACGGCGACCGGGTGGGCGGCACCGCGCAGGGGAAGGTGGAGATCGAGATCCCGAACGGCGCAGGGGCGGGGGACGTCGCCGAGCGCCTGGCGCAGGCCGGGCTCATCGGCAACCCGGCCATCTTCCGCCTCTACGCCGGGCAGCGCGGCGTGGCCGGGCGGTTCAAGGCCGGCCGCTACGAGATCGCGGCGCCGGCCACGCCGCGGCAGATCCTGGACACGCTGGTCAAGGGGGCGGCCGACGAGCTGGTCACGGTGGTCATCCCCGAGGGGAAGAACCTGGTCGAGGTGGCCGAGATCCTCGATGCGGCCGGCGTCGCCAGCAAGGCGGCGCTGGTGATGAAGGCGACCGATCCGGCGTTCGCTGCCGAGCTGGGCGTGCCGGGGACGACGCTCGAGGGGTATCTCTACCCCGACACCTACCGGCTGCGGCCCCACACGCCGCCGGCGCGGGCGCTCATCCCGCTGGTGCGCCGGCACCGGCAGGTGTTCGCCGAGCTGAAGGCGGCGCACGGCAAGACCGTCGCCGAGCTGAAGAAGACGCTCGCGTTCGACGACGCCAAGATCGTCACGCTGGCCTCGATCGTGGAGAAGGAGACCGGGCGCGCCGAGGAGCGGCCGCGCATCGCCCAGGTCTTCATCAACCGGCTGCGCATGCCGACCTTCGTCCCCAAGCTGCTGCAGACCGATCCGACCATCATCTATGGCTGCACGGTGGCGACGCCGCGCTCGAACGCCTGCCTCAAGTGGGACGGCCGCATCCGCCGCATCCAGCTCGACGACCACGACAACCCCTACAACACCTACACCCACGAGGGGCTGCCGCCGGGGCCGATCTCGAACCCGGGGCGCGCCGCGCTGGAGGCGGTGATGTCGCCCGACCACACCGCCTACCTCTACTTCGTGGCCAAGAACGACGGCACGCACTACTTCTCCAAGACGGTCGCCGAGCACAACGCGGCGGTCGTCAAGTACCAGCGCGCCGGGAAACCTCTGGCGCAATGAGCGACTCTTCTGCGGCGGCGGCTGTCGGCGCGGCGACGCTCCCGGCGATCCTGGTCGAGGGGCTGGGCAAGGTCTTCGCGTCGCCGGCGGGGCTGCGCGACATGCTGCGCGGGCGGCTGTTCGGCGACCCGGTGACGGCGCTCAGCGACGTGTCGTTCGCCGTCCGCCCGGGGGAGATCGTCTGCGTGATGGGGCCGAACGGCGCCGGCAAGTCGACGCTGGTCCGCATCCTGGGCGGCCTCCTCTTGCCGTCGTCGGGGCGGGCGCAGGTGGCCGGCATCGACGCGGGCGCGGGGACGGCCGAGTTCCGGCGGCGCGTCGCCTTCGTCGTCGGCGACGAGCGCAGCTTTCACTTCCGCGTCTCGGGGCGCGGCAACCTGCACTACTTCGCGGCGCTGCACGGCCTCGGCGCGGCGGAGGCGCGCCGCCGCTCCGGCGAGCTCCTGGCCCGGGTCGGCCTGTCCCAGGCGGCCGACCGCCGCTATCGGGAGTACTCGCGCGGCATGCGGCAGCGGCTGGCCATCGCGCGTGGTCTGCTCGGCGATCCGCAAGTCCTGCTGCTCGACGAGCCGACGCTGGGGCTCGACCCCCGGGGAGCGCGCGATCTGCGCGCCTTCCTGCGCGAGGAGATCATCCGCGGCGCGGGGCGGACCGCCATCGTCTGCAGCAACGATCCGACCGAGGCGCGCGCGATGGCCGACCGCGTGCTGTTCCTCGAGGGCGGGCGCCTGCACGCCGAGGCGCCCCCCGACCGGATCGAAGCGGAGCTGGGGCTGTGAGCGCGCCCGCCGCCTCGTTCCCCTGGTTCCTGCGGGTGCTGGTCGCCTTCGTCCGGCGCGAGCTGGCGGCGGTCGGCGCCTACCGGATGGCGTTCGCGATCCGCGTGCTGGGGTTCGGGCTGGCGGTCGGGTCGCTGATGTTCCTGTCGCGCTTCGTCGGCGCGGCGGTCAACCCCCACCTGGCCGCCTACCACGGGAACTACCTCGGCTTCGTGGTGATCGGATTCCTGGGGACCGAGTTCCAGCAGGTGGGCGTCTCCGTGCTCGCCCAGCGGATCCGCGTGGCTCAGATGATGGGGACGCTCGAGGCGGAGGTGGCGACCCCCGCCCCCCCGTGGATGGTGCTCGGCTCGCCCCCGGTCTACGAGTTCGTGGTGGCGGCGCTGCGCTCGGCCGCCTATCTGCTGGGCGCCAAGCTGCTGCTCGGGCTCGACCTCTCGCACGCCAACTGGCCGGCCCTCGCCATCTCCGCGCCGCTGATCATCGCGGCGTTCTCCGGGCTCGGCCTGCTGGCGGCGGCGACGACGATGCTGGTCCGCCGCCTGAACCCGGTGGCCATGGTGATCGGCTCGCTCTCGTTCTTCCTCTCGGGCGTCATGTACCCGGTGACCGTGCTCCCCGGCTGGCTGCGCCTGGTGGGGCGCCTCCTCCCGCTCACCCACGCGCTGGCCCTGCTGCGCGGGACGCTCCTGATCGGCTCGGGCCTGGCCGAGCTCCGCTCGTCGCTGCTGGCGCTGCTGGCGTTCGCCGGCCTGCTGGCGCCGGTGGGCGCCGGGATGTTCGCCTTCGCCCTGCGGCGCGCCCGCGTCGACGGCTCGCTCTCTCATTATTAGTAAAAAGGACCCTGGGAGGGTCCTTTAGATCCCCCGCGACGAGCGCCGCCGGGCTGAGCCCGTCGGCGCTCACGCGATCCAGGACCCCCGCTCTCGGGCGCGGTGTTGGACGCGGTCTTGGGCGCGGCTCTCGGGCGCGGTCTCGGGCGCGCTCTCGGGCGATGGATGACGCTTTTCAGAGCGCGCGAACGCTGCCGCGTCGTGTATAATGAGGGCTCGCGCTTTTTTGTTCGTGTCCTGGGTCCGGGGGGTGGTCCCAGCACCCGCCGGGTCTGAAAGGAGATCGTCCCGATGGCCGTTTCCGAATCGACCGGGAAGGCGGGCGACACGCCCGCGCTGATCGCCAAGGTCGCCGCGCTCCAGAACCTGAAGGAGTTCGCCGAGCTCAACTGGAGCGGCACCTTCGAGGACTACCTGGCGCTGGTTCGCAAGAACCCCGCCGTCACGCGCAGCGCCTTCCAGCGTGTCTACGACATGATCCTGTCGTACGGGCAGGAAGAGTACATCGACAACAAGAAGCGGCTCATCCGCTACAACTTCTTCAAGGACGAGCAGCACGGCGGGCGCGACGCCATCTTCGGCCTCGACATCCCGCTCATGCGCCTCGTCAGCGTCCTCCAGAGCGCGGCCCAGCGCTACGGCACCGAACGCCGCGTGATCCTGCTGCACGGACCGGTCGGCAGCTCGAAGTCGACCATCGCCCGCCTGATGAAGCGCGGGATGGAGGAGTATTCGCGGACCGCCGAAGGGGCGCTCTACACCTACGACTGGGTGTTGCCCGAGAAGCTGACCCACATCACGGCCGGGGCGACGACCTTCAAGTGCCCGATGCACGAGGAGCCTTTGCGCCTCATGCCGCCGGAGTGGCGTGACAAGGCGCTGATCGAGCTGGGGATCAACCAGCCCGGGAAGAATCACGTCCACATCGAGGGCGACCTCGATCCGGCCTGCCGGCTGATCTTCCGCGAGCTGATGGCGGAGTACAAAGGGGACTGGGCGCAGGTCATCAAGCACATTCGTGTCCGCCGGATGATCCTCTCCGAGCAGGACCGCGTGGGCGTGGGGACGTTCCAGCCCAAGGATGAGAAGAACCAGGACTCGACCGAGCTGACCGGCGACATCAACTACCGGAAGATCGCCGAGTACGGTTCGGACAGCGACCCGCGCGCCTTCAACTTCGACGGCGAGTTCAACATCGCGAACCGCGGCATCATCGAGTTCATCGAGGTGCTCAAGCTGGACGTGGCCTTCCTCTACGACCTGCTGGGCGCTTCGCAAGAGCACAAGATCAAGCCGAAGAAGTTCGCGCAGACCGACATCGACGAGGTCATCCTCGGCCACACCAACGAGGCCGAGTACAAGAAGCTGCTCTCCAACGAGTTCATGGAGGCGCTGCGCGACCGGACAGTCAAAATCGATATCCCGTACATCACGCGCGTCTCCGAAGAGCAGCGGATCTACGCCAAGGACTACAACGCCGGGAAGATCCGCGGAAAGCACATCGCGCCGCACACGCTGGAGATGGCGGCCATGTGGGCGGTCCTGACGCGGCTCGAGGACCCCAAGAAGCACCAGCTGACCCTGGTGCAGAAGATGAAGCTCTACGACGGCAAGACGCTGCCGGGCTTCACGCAGGACAACATCAAGGAGCTCCGCAAGGAGGCCACGCGCGAGGGGATGGACGGGATCAGCCCGCGCTACATCCAGGACAAGATCTCGAACGCGCTGGTGAGCGACCGCGGCGAGGGGTGCGTGAACCCGTTCATGGTCATGAACGAGCTCGAGTCGGGGCTGCGCCACCACTCGCTCATCACCAACGACGAGCAGCGGCGGCACTTCAACGTTCTGCTGGGTCTGGTGAAGCAGGAGTACGAGGACGTCGTCAAGAACGAGGTCCAGCGGGCCATCAGCGCCGACGAGGAGGCGATCTCCAAGCTCTGCGCCAACTACATCGACAACATCAAGGCCTACACCCAGAAGGAGCGGGTGAAGAACAAGTACACCGGCCAGGACGAGGAGCCGGATGAGCGGCTGATGCGGTCGATCGAGGAGAAGATCGACATCCCCGACTCGCGCAAGGACGACTTCCGGCGCGAGATCATGAACTACATCGGCGCGCTGGCCATCGAGGGGCGGCAGTTCGACTTCCGCACCAACGAGCGGCTGCAGAAGGCGCTCGAGCTGAAGCTGTTCGAGGATCAAAAGGACAGCATCAAGCTGACCAGCCTGGTGAGCGCGGTCGTCGATCGCGACACGCAGGAGAAGATCGACGTCGTCAAGAACCGGATGATCCGCAACTACGGCTACTGCGAGATCTGCTCCACGGACGTGCTGAACTTCGTGGCGTCGATCTTCGCGCGCGGAGATGTCAAAGACTAACCGGAGGTCGTGACGACACACATGGACCGCTCAACGCTCGAGGCGCTACCCGCGGTGAACGTGGAGGTCAACGGCCAGGCCGCGGCATTGCTGGTGAAGCTGATGGGCGACCTCAAGACCGATCAGCCGCTGGCCGTGCTGAGCCGGGCGCTCGGGGTGCTCGAGCAAGGGCTGGCGGCCCGGTCCAAGGGGCAGCGCTTCGGCGTCTATGACCCGGGCTCGGGCCGCTTCGTGGACATGGTGATCTGATGGGGACGATCTAAATGGCGCTTCGCATCGACCCCGACCACCGGCGGTTCCGGGACATCGTGCGCGGGAAGATCAAGCAGGACCTGCGCAAGTACATCTCGCAGGGCGAGCTGATCGGCCGCAAGGGGAAGGACCTGGTGTCGATCCCTCTGCCGCAGATCAACGTCCCGCGCTTCCGGTTCGGCAGCAAGGACCGGGGGGGCGTGGGGCAGGGGGAGGGGGAGGTCGGCGACAGCCTCGGCAAGGGGGACCCCAACGCCGACGGCAGCGGGAAGGCTGGCGACCAGGCGGGCGAGCACGCGCTGGAGGTCGAGCTGTCGCTCGAGGAGCTGGCGCAGATCATGGGCGAGGAGCTGCACCTGCCGCGCATCGAGCCCAAGGGCAAGCAGCGGATCATCTCGCAGAAGGACCGCTACGTCGGCATCCGGCGGGCGGGGCCCGAGTCGCTGCGGCACTTCAAGCGCACGTTCCGGCAGGCGCTGCGCCGGCAGATCATGACCGGCAGCTACAACCCGGAGCGGCCGGTGATCGTGCCGGTGCGCGAGGACCGGCGCTACCGGTCGTGGCGCACGACGCCGCTGCCGCAGTCGAACGCGGTGATGCTGTTCATCATGGACGTCTCGGGCTCGATGGGCGACGAGCAGAAGGAGATCGTCCGCATCGAGTCCTTCTGGATCGACGCCTGGCTGCGCAGCCAGTACAAGGGGCTCGAGTCGCGGTACATCATCCACGACGCGGTGGCCAAGGAGGTCGACCGCGACACCTTCTTCCGCACGCGCGAGTCGGGCGGCACGATGATCTCCAGCGCCTACAAGCTGTGCGCCAAGATGATCGAGGACGACTTCCCCCCCTCGGAGTGGAACATCTACCCCTTCCACTTCAGCGACGGCGACAACTGGTCGGTCGACGACACCGTCCAGTGCGTCGAGCTGCTCAAGAAGGAGATCCTCCCCAAGGTGAACCTGTTCTGCT
The DNA here is from genome assembly GCA_035295705.1 of Caulobacteraceae bacterium. GTDB lineage: Bacteria > Pseudomonadota > Alphaproteobacteria > Caulobacterales > Caulobacteraceae > Poindextera. Next base: position 3,473 of record DATGIN010000228.1, on the reverse strand, counting down.
ACGGCCAGGTCGAGAGTCCGTACGGCTCGGGCCAGTTCATCAAGGACCTCAACGAGCACTTCGACGAGGACGACAACCTGGTCGTCTCGGAGATCAAGGGCAAGGACGCGATCATGGAGTCGATCCGCGACTTCCTGGGCAAAGGTAAATAGGGAGCTAGGGGATCCATGGCCGCACTGCCTCCCTACCTGCACGACATCCAGCGCCAGATCGAGGGCTACGGGCGCGACTACGGACTCGACTTCTGGGACGTCGAGTTCGAGATCCTCGACTACAAGCGGATGCAGGAGGTGGCCGCCTTCGGGGGCTTCCCGGTCCGCTACCCGCACTGGCGCTTCGGGATGGAGTTCGAGCACCTGACAAAGGGCCACGTCTACGGCTTCTCGAAGATCTACGAGATGGTCATCAACAACAATCCGGCCTACGCGTACCTCCTGGAGGGGAACTCGCTGGTCGACCAGAAGATGGTCATCGCCCACGTGCTGGGGCACGTCGACTTCTTCAAGAACAACTACTTCTTCTCCAAGACCAACCGCCGCATGATCGACGGGATGGCCAACCACGCCACGCGCGTGCGGCGCCACATGGAGCGGCTGGGGATCGAGAAGGTGGAGACCTTCATCGACGCCTGCCTCTGCATCGAGAACCTGATCGACCCGATGTCGCCCTTCATTGCCAGAAAGGCGCCGCCGGAGCGGGAGAGGGAGCGCGAGGAGACGACGCCCGAGCTGCCCCGCATCCGCGCCAAGTCCTACATGGACAAGTTCATCAACCCGCCCGAGTTCATGGACGAGCAGCGGCGGAAGATGGAGCGCGAGCGCGACCGGCCCAAGAAGAACCCGACCGAGCCGGAGCGCGACGTGCTGCTGTTCCTGCTACAGAACGCGCCGCTCGACGGCTGGGAGCGCGACATCCTGGAGATCGTGCGCGACGAGGCGTACTACTTCGCGCCGCAGCGCCAGACCAAGATCTTGAACGAGGGCTGGGCCGCTTACTGGCACAGCAAGATCATGACCGAGAAGGCGCTCAAGGTCAGCGAGATCATCGACTACGCCGACCACAACGCCGGCGTGCTCGCCACGGCGCCAGGCCAGTTCAACCCCTACAAGATCGGCATCGAGCTCCTGCGCGACGTCGAGGAGCGCTGGGACAAGGGGCGGTTCGGGCGCGAGTGGAACGAGTGCCAGAGCCTCGATCAGCGACGGGCCTGGGACAAGCGGCTGGGCCTGGGGCGCAAGAAGATCTTCGAGGTGCGCAAGCTCTACAACGACGTCACCTTCATCGACGAGTACTTCACCGCCGAGTTCTGCGAGCGGAACAAGTTCTTCTCCTTCTCCGTTAACGATCGCAGCGGCAACTACGAGATCGACTCGCGCGAGTTCGAGAAGATCAAACACAAGATGCTCTTCTCGCTGACCAACTTCGGCGACCCCTTCATCTTCGTCGAGGACTCGAACCACGAGAACCGCGGCGAGCTCCTGCTGCGCCATCGGCACGAAGGGACCGACCTGCAGATCGATCAAGCCCGCTCGACCCTCGCCGCCCTGGGCCGCATCTGGCGGCGCCCGGTCAACCTGCTGACCGCCGTCGAGGGGAAGCAGAAGCTGTTCCGCTTCGACGGCAAGGAACAGACCGAGAAGTCGCTGGCCAGCTGAGATGCGGCCCGCGGGGAGGGCGCGCTACTTCTTCGAGGGCAAGTTGCCGTCGATCTCTTTCATCAGCTGGCCGAAGTTTCGCTCGGCCCAGTCCTCGTAGACCTGGGGCATCGGCTCGCCGTTCACGGTGGCGCGCGGCGTGGCTCGCAGCATCGTGCCGCTCCCCTCGGGCGTGATGTCGATGTCCCAGGCGACCGCCTCGGTGTACGAGTGCGCCGTCCCGCTGGTCTCGGTGTACGTCGCCGACTGCGTCGTGGCCACGTCCCTGGGCGCGGTGCGGATGCGCGGGTCGGTGGTGACCACCTCGTAGCCCAGCAGCTTGAGCGCGGTGGTGGCCGCGGCGGCGACCTCGTCGTGGCCACGGTCGGGATAGTGCCGCGTGCCGAGCCGCTCGAAGTCGGCCGGCGTCGCCACCGGCTTGGAGGCGAACATCCCCCCGCAGCCCGCGGCCGCGAGCCCCAGCAACGCGGCCCCCATCCCCAGCCAGAGAGTGACCACCCCTACGCCACGTCGCAGTTTGGTATGCATGCGATGAGCGTACCCGAACCGCCGCCGGCCGTGGAAATTTTGCGCCGCGGCCAGGCGGGCGATATTGCTCTGAGATGCGCGCACGCTTGGGCCGGCGGGCCCGGCGCCGGGTCCGGATGGTGGGGCTCGCCTGCGCGTTCACGGCGGTCGCCGTCTGGGCGATCTACGAGGCGGCGCAGCCCGGTCCCTGGCAGCAGGTGCTGGCCACCCGCGAGGGGCTGACCGGACGGCGGCTGGCCTGCGGCGAGATCATCAAGCCGGGGGCGCTGTTCGTGGCGCTCCCGCACCCGGCCGCGCTGCGCAAGGACGTCGAGCTCCGCTACGGCGGCCGCACCCTGGTGGTGCCGGTGCTGGACGTCGGCCCCTGGAACGTCGACGACGACTACTGGGTGACCGGCCGCCGCCCCGCCTCCGAGCGGGGACACGGCAGCTTTCGCACGCCCACCAACCGGGCGGGCATCGACCTCTCGGACGCCACGTTCGCCGCGCTCGGGCTACGCGACAACTCCGTGCTCGAGTGGCGCTTCGTCCACCGCGGCTACATCCCGCTGCCGCGGGCGGCGATCCCGACCGGTCCCTGAGCTACCCGCCGGCGTCGGCGTAAATGGCGTCGACGTCCAGCACGCACCCGATCACCTCGAGCCGCACCCCCGCTCCGGATCCGACGGCCTCGGATCGCCAAGTGTCCCCGGCTGTCCGGGTGCGGACCTCGGTCTGCCGGCGGTCCTGCCAGACGAAGACGACCGCCTCCAGGGGCGGGATCTGGCACCGGACTGGCCCGGTGAGGGTTGCTAGGCCGCATGTGAGGTCTCGTCTTCCGTGAGGCGCTGGGCCTCGCGCAGCACGGCCGCCGCGTCGATGTGACGGCGGAAGCGCAGGACGGGGAGGTTGGGAGGGAGATCGCCGAGGGCGCAGGCGCGATCGTCGTCGACGCAGAGCAGGCAGACGGCGTCGGCCTGCCGCAGCTTTTCCAGCTTGGCGGCCAGGTACTGCGGCGTCCAGAAGCCCACGATCTCGACGAGCACGCGGCGTCGCGGGTGGAGGCGGTGGCGCAGCAGGAAGTCGGGAAAGATCAGCGTCCCGGCGGCCCGCAGCGGCTCGGGCTCGCGCACCAGATCCCAGTCGGGCGCGAGGCGCCCGACGTCGCGGGCGAAGCGCTCCTCGAGCCGGCTGTCGAAGGGGATGGGCGGCGCGGCGGGAAAGATGGGATCGCCGCTCTCGAAGGAGACCGTGGCCAGGCGGCCCCGCACGGCGCACGCGGCGCGCAGCTCGAAGCGGGCGCACCAGGCC
>DATGIN010000227.1:0-2205 GCA_035295705.1 Caulobacteraceae bacterium | reverse complement strand
CGCCGGATCCAGTCCGAGGTTGAAGTCGCGGCCCGGCTTGTAGCCGGCGCTCTCGCCGGCCTTCACGATGAATTGGAGCGCCTCTTCGGCCGACTTCAGGTTCGGCGCGAAGCCGCCCTCGTCGCCGACGTTGGTCGCCTGACCCGCCGCGTGCAGGGCGCTCTTCAGAGCGTGGAAGATCTCCGAGCCCATGCGCAGCGCCTCGGCGAAGGTCGGCGCGCCGGTCGGCAGGATCATGAATTCCTGGATGTCGATCGGATTGTCGGCGTGCACCCCGCCGTTGATGATGTTCATCTGCGGCACGGGCAGCAGGCTAGCCCCGGCCCCGCCGACGTACTTGTAGAGCGGCAGGTCAGCCGAGACCGCCGCGGCCTTGGCGACGGCCAGCGAGACTCCGAGGATGGCGTTCGCGCCCAGGCGGCTCTTGTTGGCCGTTCCGTCCAGCGCGAGCAGCGTCTTGTCGATACGTCGCTGGTCCTCGGCCTCGAAGCCCGAGAGCGCGTCGAAGATCTCGCCGTTGACCGCGTCGACCGCCTGCGTAACGCCCTTGCCGCCGTAGCGCTTCTTGTCGCCATCGCGCTTTTCGACCGCCTCGTGCGCACCGGTCGAGGCGCCGGACGGGACGGCGGCGCGGCCGAAGGCGCCATCCTCGAGCGTGACATCGACCTCGACGGTCGGATTGCCGCGGCTGTCGAGGATCTCGCGACCCGTAATGTCGACGATTTCGGTCACGCGCGGCTCCCCCAATGGCGAGCGCGGGTGTTAGCGCAGCCGCCCTCGCCGGAAAAGCGCGCCGCTCTCAGCCGCGATAGGCCGCGACGATTTTGGCCGTATCGAGGAAACCGTCGAAGCGGGCGACCTTGCCGCCCTTCAACGTGAACACGTGGATGAAGTCCGTGCTCACGGGTTTGCCTGACGCCTTCAGCACGTACTCGGCGTGGCCAAGCACGAAGACCTTGTCCGCGCTGGCGTGGAACTCGCGCGCATCCAAGGATCGAATGTCCTCGTTGGCGCCGACCCTTTCGAAGAAGGCGCCCACCCCGGCCGGCCCGCGCCTTGCGCCAAACACCGGGTAGTCGCTCTCTTGACCGACATAGCCCCAGGCCACGTCCGGCGTCACCGAGGCGACGATGCCGGCGATGTCGCCTGCGCCGAACTTGGCGTAGAGATCCTGAATGGCGGCGATGTTCGCGTCGCTCATGATGTTGTCTCCCCCGAATGCCGCCGGCGGCGGATGCTCCCCCTACGATCACGGCGAGGCGGTGGATCAGCGCCAGCGTGATCCGTCTGCGCGGCGAGCGCGTATCACCGCGAAGCCGCGCCCAATGGGCGATGGATTGGACGTTCGAGAACGGGAAGGTGGTGGTGGACTACGAGTCCTATATCGAGAGCGCCGCCGTCGACCGCGCCTTCGCTTAGTCTTCCTTTGGCGTCAGCACCTGGCGGCCCTTGTACATTCCGGTCTTCAGGTCGATGTGATGCGGGCGGCGGAGCTCGCCGGTTTCCTTGTCCTCGATGTAGCTGTTCGGCTTCAGCGCTTCATGCGAGCGCCGCATGCCTGCGCGCGAGGGTGAGACTTTGCGTTTGGGGACGGCCATGGCGAGGGTTCGGAGAAGGGCGGGGCTGCGGTGAGCGCGGCTCTATGCCCGAAAGGACGCGTCGCTTCAAGGAAGCGTCTTGGTGAGGCGCTTCGGAGCGATGTTTCGCCAGGCAAGGTTCAGCAGCGTGCGCATCAGCTGTTGGTCGACTGACTCCAGCGACACGAACGTCGAGCCCTTGCGGCCCCAATACCCGGGCACGGGCTCGATCACGCCGGCGTGCGCCTCGCTCAGATTGTGTTGGTCCTCGGGGGTGAGCTTCACCATCACGCGCGGATGCTCGAGGTGGATCGTGCAGAAGATCTTGCCGCCGACCCGGAAGGACGGAATGCCGTGATGGCCGGCTTCCTCGACCTCCGGCAACGCCAGGGCGAGCCTTCGAACCTCGTCGCGCGTCATTTCTTGCTCCTCCTGGCCGTCGCGGGCGATAGCTTGCCCGCATGAGTGGCGAGGGCAACGGCAAGACCGCGCTGGTGACCGGCGTCACCGGCCAGGACGGCGCCTACCTGTCCCAGCTCCTGCTCGACAAGGGATATGTCGTGCACGGCATCAAGCGCCGGTCTTCGTCGTTCAACACCGGGCGGATCGAGCACCTGTACCAGGACCC
>DATGIN010000226.1:0-7815 GCA_035295705.1 Caulobacteraceae bacterium | reverse complement strand
AGCCGCCCGTCGCGGATGCCGATGTCGGCGCGGACCCAGAGGTTGCCATGCCCGTCGAGCAGGCGGCCATTGCGGATGACGATGTCGTAGGGCTCTGCCACCGCCCCGGTCCTAGCGGATCGACGGCCGGCTGTCGCCTTCGCCCGCGCCGGACTAATGTGGCGCCCATGGCTTCTCGCACCGCCGCCTGCGCCTGCGGACAGCTGAGCATCGAGCTCGAGGGCGAGCCGCGCGGCGTCGGCGTCTGCCACTGCCTCGCCTGTCAGCGGCGGACGGGCAGCGTGTTTGCGGCGCTGGCGGCCTTCGCAGCCCCCTACAAGGTGACGGGCCGCGCGAGCGAGTACGTCCGCACCGGCGACCAGGGCGCCCGGTTCCGCTTTCGCTTCTGCCCGATCTGCGGGACGAACCTGTTCCACACCGAGGAAGGCTTCGAGGCCGAGGGGGTCAGCGTCGCCGTGGGGGGCTTTGCCGATCCGGCGTTCCCGCCGCCCGGCGTGTCGGTCTACGACAGTCGCCGCCATTCTTGGGTTCGCTTGCCCGACGGCGTCGTCACCTACGACAAGGACCCGGAGTAGCGCCGGCGCCTTGCGCACGGGCGTCAGGAGCGGGCGCGCTTCGAGATTTCGCCCAACACGACGTCGGCGACCGCTTCCGGTCGCAGTTCTGTCGTGTCGAGGTCCACGATCCAGTCATGCCTCACGTTGAACGGCTCGAGCCCAGCGAGGCGCTCCGCCTGGCTGACGTCGGTCATCTTCAGCCTCTGCGCGCGTTCTTCCGCGGCGATGCGGCTCGAAAGCTCGCTCGCGCCGCAGGACAGTCGCACGACCAGCGCCATGGCCTTCCGGCGTCTGGCAACGCTGAGGATGTGGCCGGCGATCGCGAAGTCCAGCGGATGGCCCCCATCGTCGCCGATCGCATGGGTAAAAACGTAGTTGCGATCCGGCGGCGCAAGGGTGGCGACCGTCTCCAGGACCGCTGTGCGCACGGCGTTCGTTCGATCCCAGACCGCAGGCGGCAAAGGTGTCCGCCCGTCGGGCTCGACGATCTCGAAGATCGGATTGCACCAATAATGATTGTCGAGGAGCTTGGCCGGCATGCGCTCCGCCAGGACCTTGCCCGTCGTATACTTCCCCACCCCCGGGGGCCCGACCAGATAGACGATGACGTTGTGCATTCGATCAGCTTAGCTGCGTAGCGCTGGGCGCTCAGGGGTTCGCCACCTTTGGCCAATACGGCGCCGTGAAGCGCCGGTAGGGAATGTTGGCGAAGTCGGCGCGGATCGCGCCCGGCGTATCGACGTAGAGCACGTCGGTGGCGATCGGGTCGAAGCCCATGCGGAAGTGGTTGGTCGACTTCACCACCACCGAGCGGAGCGTGGTCGGGTCAAGGCCGAGCGCCGTAAACGCGCTGGGGCCAAAGCACTGTGTGCGCTCCGAGGCTAGGATCACGTGCACGCCGGCGACCTCGATCCACGCCGCGTCGCCGATCGCGACCAGCCCCGCCAGCCCCTGCTGCGTGGCCTTCCTGGCCAGTCCGCGCACGGTGGCATGCACGTCAAGCGGCTCGCCGGAGGCGGGCCCGAGCTTGCCGCCGATGCGCAGGTCGATCTCGGCCCCTTCCCCCACCTCGTGGCAGAAGGCGACGGCTCCGGGGTCGTACATCAGCGCGATGCCCACGTCGGTCATTCCGCGCTCGAGCACGGCGCGAAGCACGAACGTCGAGTCCGACGGCGCGCCGCCGCCGGCGTTGTCGGCGATGTCCGCGACGACCAGCGGCCCCTTGTTCACCGCGGCCATGCGCTCGAGCGCCGCATCGAGCGGCAGCGTCCGGATCTGGGTGTCTTCCCGCAGATTCCAGATCTCCTCGCCGAGCGATCGGGCGAGCGCCGCCGCCTTCGCCTCGTCGCCGTTCGCGTAGACCAGCATCTTGGCCCCGGTGACCGGGGTGTCGCCCCACGGGAAGCCGTGCACGAAGGAGATGGAGAGGATACCGTCGCGGTTGCGCCGCTCGAGCAGCCGGTCGACGAAGCCGCGCATCGGCCCGCTCTGGGTCGGCCAGAACGAGATCATCTTGGGGTCGTAGACGGCGTGCACCGGGCGCGCCTCGCCGCGCAAGACGGCCAGGCAGACGCGCCAGGCGTCCTCGAGCCGCGCCATGCCGTCGATGTGCGGGTATTCCTGCATGAAGCAGAGCACCGTCGCCTTCTCGAGCATGGTCTCGGTCAGGTGCGCGTGCGGGTCGAGAGCCGCCCCGATCGGGACATCGGGCCCGACGATCTGGCGCACCATGGTTAGGATCTCGCCTTCGCAGTCCCAGCAGTTCTGCGAGATCATCGCCCCGTGCAGAAAGAGCAGCACGATGTCGACCGGCATGGCGGCCCGGAGGTCCTCCAGGATGGCGTCGCGCAACCTTTCGTAGACGCCCTGCACGGTCGGGGCGCCGGGCTGGGCGAAGGCGAACAGGCTGGGCGCGAGCTCGCCCCCTTCGGCGGCGACCAGCGCCTGCAGATCGCGCGCGAAGGCGCCGTACATGCCGCGGTCGGCGAAAACCGCCGCGCCACGCCGTTGGCCGGGCGCGAACGCCGCCTCGGCGGTCGGGATCGACGAAAAGGAATTCGACTCCGTCGCAAGCCCGGCGAAGAACACCTTCATGCACAAACTCCGTTGTCCGTGACTTGCTTCGACCTAGCACGTCGCACGGGCGATCTCTCCAGATGACGTCGCGGAACGGCCATCGCGCCTTGACCGGGCAGGGCCGGCCGCCCATCGTTGGGGCTGTGTTGGACGTCGGGAGGTCCCTTGCCTGAACTCGATTTCGTAGCGCCGACGACCGTGGAGGACGCCGTGCGCGCCCTGGCTGCGGCGGGCGGCGGCGGCCGTCCGCTGGGCGGCGGCACCGACCTTCTGGTGCAGATGAAGTCCGGACGCGCGCGGCCGAAGGCGATCGTCGACCTGAAGCGCATACCGGGCATGATCGGCATCCGCGAGGAAGGCGGCGGCTTTTCGATCGGCGCCGCAACCCCGGGCGCGCTGCTCGGCGAGCATACGGCGCTCGCCGCCGCCTGGCCCGGCGTCGTCGAGGGCGCGAACCTGATCGGCTCGACCCAGATCCAGGGCCGCGCGACGCTGGCCGGCAATCTGTGCAACGCCTCGCCGGCGGCGGACAGCGTGCCGGCGATGGTGGCGGCCGGCGCAACCGCCGTGGTCGTCGGGTCCAAGGGCCGGCGCGAGGTTCCGGTCGAGCAGGTGCCGACCGGCCCCGGGTCCACCTCGCTCGCGCCGGACGAGTTCGTGGCCGAGATCAAGCTGCCCGCGCGGCCGCCGCACGCCGCGGACGCCTACCTGCGCCTCATTCCGCGCACGGAGATGGACATCGCGGTCGTGGGCGCCGGCGTGAACCTCACGCTCGACGCCGGCGGGACGATCACCGACGCGCGGGTGGCGCTGGGCGCCGTCGCGCCGACCGTGATCTTGGTTCCGGACGCCGCCAAGGCGATCATCGGGACAAAGCTCGACGAGGCGGCGCTGGCGGCGCTCGACGCGGCGGCGCGCGCGGCGGCGAAGCCGATCGACGACAAGCGCGGCACCGTGGACTATCGGATCAAGATTGCAGGCGTTCTCGCCCGGCGCGCCGCCGGCATCGCCTATGAGCGGGCGAAGGCGCGCTAGAAGGAAAATATGAGCAAGACCCACGTCACCACGGTCGTCAACGACGACCCGGTCGAGTTCCTGACCGACCCGTCGACCACGCTGCTGGACGCGCTGCGCGACCACCTGGGCCTGACCGGCGCCAAGGAAGGCTGCGGCTCCGGCGACTGCGGCGCGTGCAGCGTCATCGTCGACGGCCGCCTGGTTTGCGCTTGCCTGATGCTGGCGCCGGAGGCGGAAGGGCGCCGCATCGAAACCATCGAGGGGATGGCGCAAGGCGGCGCCTTGCACCCGCTGCAGCAGAAGTTCCTCGAGCATGCGGCTCTGCAATGCGGCTTCTGCACCCCCGGCATTCTGGTCGCGGCGAAGGCGCTTCTGGCCGAAAACCCCGATCCCAGCGAAACCGAAGTCCGCTACTACCTCGCCGGCAACCTCTGCCGCTGCACCGGCTACGACAAGGTCGTGCGGGCGGTGATGGACGCCGCCGCCGACTTAAGACAGGTCCGGAGAGCCTGAACATGACTGGAGTTCTGGAAAAGCCCGCCGCAGCAGAGTTGAAGGTCGTCGGCACGCGCCCGATCCGACCGGACGGCGTCGACAAGGTGACCGGCCGCGCCCAGTACGGCGCCGACTACGTCATGCCCGGCATGCTGTTCGGCCGCATCAAGCGCAGCCCCCACGCGCACGCGCGCATCGTCTCGATCGACACCAAGAAAGCGCGCGCGCTGGCGGGGGTCAAAGCGGTGATCACGGCGGCAGACCTGCCGAACCTCGCCTCCGAGGAGTACGAGGCCGGTGAAGGCGGCGGCGATCTGCGCGACCTTTCGCTGAACGTCATGGCGCGCGGCAAGGCGCTCTACGAGGGGCACGCCGTGGCGGCGGTGGCGGCGATCTCGCCGGTGATCGCGGAGGCGGCCCTCGACCTGATCGAGGTGAAGTACGAACCGCTGCCGCACGTCATCGATGTCGAGGCGGCGATGGCGCCGGACGCGCCGGTGCTGCACGAGAGAATGTTCACCCAGGGGCTGCCGGAGGCGTCGTCCAAGCCCTCGAACATCTCGCGCGTGAACAAGCTCGGCCGCGGCGACCTCGAGGCCGGCTTCGCCGAAGCCGACGTCGTCGTCGAGGGCCGCTACGTCACCAAGGGCGTGCACCAGGGCTATATCGAGCCGCACGCGTGCCTCGCCTCGTTCAGCGAGGACGGGCAGAGCACCGTGTGGAGCTCGAGCCAGGGCCAGTTCATGGTCCGCACCTACTGCTCCAAGCTGTTGGACCTCGAAGCGGCCAACATCCGCGTCATCCCGGCCGAGATCGGCGGGGGGTTCGGCGGCAAGACCACGGTCTACCTCGAGCCGCTGGCGCTGGCGCTGTCGCGCCTGTCCGGACGGCCGGTGAAGATGGTGATGAGCCGCGAGGAGGTGTTCCGCGCCACGGGGCCGACCTCGGGCGCGGTGATCGAGGTGAAGCTGGGCGCCAAGCGCGACGGAACGATCACCGCCGCCGACATCGTGCTGAAGTACCAGGCCGGCGCCTTCGCGGGCTCGCCGGTCGGGGCCGGCTCGATGACCGCGATGGCCTGCTACAACATCCCCAACGTCGCGATCACCGGCTACGACGTGGTCACCAACACGCCGAAGGTTGCGGCCTACCGAGCTCCCGGCGCGCCGATCTCGGCGTTCGGCGTCGAGAGCGCCATCGACGAGCTGGCGCTGAAGCTCGAGATGGATCCCATCGACATCCGCGTGAAGAACGGCGTCGCCAGCGGCATGCAGGCGGTCTACGGGCCGACCTACAACTCGATCGCCTACCTCGACACGCTGGAAGCCATCCGCAAGAGCGAGCACTACGCAGCGCCGCTCGGTCCGAACCAGGGACGCGGCCTGGCGGTCGGCTTCTGGTTCAACATCGGCGGCGAGTCCTCCGGCGCTGTGCATATCAACGACGACGGCAGCGCCGTGGTGGTGACCGCCAACCCCGACATCGGCGGCAGCCGCGCCTCGATGGCGATGATGGCCGCCGAAGTGCTTGGCCTGCCCGTCGAACAGGTCCGCCCGGTGGTCGGCGACACGACCGCGATCGGCTTCTCCGGCCTGACCGGCGGCAGCCGCGTGACGTTCGCGACCGGCATGGCCGTAACCCGCGCGGCGGAAAAGGTGGTCGAGGATCTGAGGCGCAGAGCCGCGCTGACCTGGGACACCGCCGTCGAGAACGTCGCTTGGGAGAACGGCCAGGCGGTCTGCCTGGACCCGGCCAAGGACGTGAAGCCGCTGACGCTGAAGCAGCTCGCCGCCCGCTCCGGGCGAACCGGCGGCCCGATCAGCGGCGAGGTGTCGCTGACGGCCCAGGGCGCCGGCCCCGGCTTCGCCGTGCATTTGTGCGACGTCGAGATCGATCGCGAGACCGGGCACGTGAAGATCGTGCGCTACACGGCGGCGCAGGACGTCGGCCGGGCCATCCACCCCTCGTACGTCGAGGGCCAGATCCAGGGCGGCGTCGCGCAAGGCGTCGGCTGGGCGCTGAACGAGGAGTACATCTACGACAAGGACGGCCGGATGGAGAATCCGGGCTTCCTCGACTACCGCGTTCCGGTGGCCTCCGACCTGCCGATGATCGACGCGATCATGATCGAGACCGCGCCGAACCCGCGCCATCCCTTCGGAGCCAAGGGCGTCGGCGAGGTGCCGATCGTTCCGCCGCTGGCCGCCGTGGCCAACGCGGTCAGGAGCGCGCTTGGCGTGCGCTTCCACGAGCTGCCGATGTCGCCGCCGAAAATCCGCGCGGCGCTCGACGCCCAGGGATAGCGTAGCCGGAGCAGGAAGGACGGCGCGGCCGATGCCGCACGTGGTCATCACCGGGGCGCAGGGCCGAGAGTTCACCGGCGGCGCCGGCGAGTTCGACGTCGCCGCCGACACCGTGCGCCGCATGATCATCGAGCTCGACGACCGCTTTCCCGGTTTCGGCGAGTTCATCGATCGCCGCATGGCGATCGCGATCGACGGCGAGATCCACCAGGACGCCTACGCCGCGGCGCTGCGCCCCGACAGCGAGGTCTTTCTCATCCCCAAGATCGGCGGCGGCTGACGGCGGCGCTCAGCCGCCGTTGTAGCCGTTGGCGTTCGGAGTTCCGTTGTTCGGGTTGTTGTACGGATTGCCGTTGTTCGGATTGCCGTTGCTGCCGTTGTTGTAGGGGTTGCCGTTGTTCGGATTGGCGCCGTCGTTGTACCCGTTGTTCGTGTTCCCGTTGGCGGGGTTGAGGGTGTTGACCGCGAGCAGCGTGTTCGCTGGCGGCGCGGAGCAGCCGGCGGCGCGCGCCTGCACGACGTAGAAGAGCGCCTTCGCCTCCGCCTGGCGGATCTGCTGCTGAGCCGGACTGGGCGCCTGCATCTGCTGTCGCGAGCTACGCCCGCGATAGCTGGTCGGCTCGTCGCTCTGTCCCGTCAGCTGCTGGTTCCAGGCCGAAAGGATCGGTCCGCACGCGTCGACCGCGGCTTGCGCGACGACGTCGGCGGGATCGCGGGCCGGAGCGAGGGTGTAGCCCCAGCGGTGGATGCAGTCGTCGAAGGCGTTCGCCGGATCGTTCAGCGCGGCGTTCACCGCCGCGGCGCTGGTCGAGTCTGGCGCGTTCTTGAACGGCGTACAGTATTTCGAGCCGGTCAGGGTCAGGCCGCCGCTCTGCGCCGCCACGCTTCGGCTGCAGCCGGACATCAGGGCCGCGGCCGCCAGCAAGGCGCCCGCACCGACGATCGCAAAGGTTGGTTTCATCACGCGCTCCTCGGGGCGCCAGCCCCCTCGCCGCCCGATGACGGCGGCCCTGCAAACGCGCGAACGTCCGGATGGATGCACGAGCCGGCGATCACAAACGCGCGGAAATCGGGAGCCTAACCCCGCGCTGGGCGTTCCAATCGATCGCGGAGCGGGGGCGCGGGAAGGATTGCCGATGCGTATCCGCTGGAAGACATGCATAGCCGCCCTGGTAAGCGCGGCCCTGGTGAGCGCCGTGGGCGTTCCTGCGCTGGCCGGGCCCCACGGCGGCGGACCGGCCGGCTTCGGCGGCGCCCCGCGCGGCGGCTCTCCGGGCTTCGCCGGCGCCAGAGGCGGCCCGAGCTTCGGCGGCCACGCGGCGGCGTTCGGCGCGTCGCGCGGCTTCAGCGGCCGCAGCATGAGCTTC
>DATGIN010000225.1:0-9166 GCA_035295705.1 Caulobacteraceae bacterium | reverse complement strand
GGCTAAGCCGGTATCTCTAGCCACGCAAAAGCCCGCTTTCGCCGCTCTTAAGGCGCGGGGCTTCGAGGAGCAGCGGCCATGCGTCATCCCATTCTTCTCGCCGCGACGGTCGGCGCGCTGGCCCTTCTGGCGGCGCCGGCGCTGGCGCAATACGGCAGTCCTGGAGGGCAGAGCCAGGGCGGAGACGACTCCGCGGCCAAGGCTCAGCACGACTCGATCTGGGGCACGCCAAGGACGCTCGACCTGCCCGGCAAGAAGAACGCCGGCCCGTGTCCCTATGTGAAGACGCTCTACGACGCCGCCCGCTACGTCGAGCTCCGGGGCAACCGCGAGGCGTTCGACGCCGTCGGCTTCACGGGCGAGATCGAAGACCTGCACGCAGGCTGCGTCTATCGCGGCGCGGAGCCGATCCATGTCGGCGCCCAGGTGCTGTTCGAGTTCGGGCGCGGCCCGGCGGCGCAGGGATCCACCAAGGAGTACACCTACTGGGTCGCGGTCACCGACCGGAACTATGCGGTGCTCGACAAGCAGTACTTCACCATCCGCGCGACATTCCCCGCCGGCGTCGACCGCGTCACCATGACCGACAACATCGACGGGATCGTCATCCCGCGCGCGAACTCGAAGGTGTCCGGCGGCAATTTCGAGGTTCTGGTCGGCTTCGACGTGACGCCCGACATGGTCGCCTTCAACCAGGCCGGAAAGCGCTTCCTGGCCAACGCCGGGACGCCCGCGCCGGCGGCGCACACGCAAACCGCGGCGAGATGACCGACCTCGCGGCGGCGCTCGGCGAAGCCGCGGCTGAGGCGTTTGCAGAGCTGGGCCTGGACCGCGCGCTCGGGCGCGTGACCCCTTCCGACCGGCCGGAGCTGGCCGATTTCCAGGTCAGCGGCGCGCTCGCGGCGGCGAAGGCCGCCAGGCGTCCGCCGCGCGAGATCGCAGACGCCGTGGCGGCGCGCCTGCGCGCTGACCCGAGGCTTTCGAGCGTCGAGGTCGCCGGGCCGGGCTTCGTGAACCTGCGCGTCAGCGACGCCGCGCTCGGCGCGCGCGCCGAGGCGATCGCGGCCGATGAAAGGGTCGGCGCCAGCGCGGTCGAAGGGCCCAGGCGCGTGCTGGTCGACTACGGCGGTCCGAATGTGGCCAAGGAGATGCACGTCGGCCACCTGCGGGCGTCGATCATCGGCGAGAGCATCAAGCGGCTCTACCGCTTCCGCGGCGACACGGTAATCGGCGACGCCCATTTCGGCGACTGGGGCCTGCAGATGGGTCTCCTCATCCTGGCCGTCTTCGACGAGGACCCCGAGATCGCGGCGGCCCTCGACCCCTTGCACGAGCGGCCGGCGACGTTCGGCCCGCGCGATGAGGCGGCGATCGAGGCGCTGCTCGACCGCATCACGCTCGACGACCTCGACCGGCTCTATCCGGCGGCCGCCGAGCGCAACCGCACGGAGCCCGCCTATCGCGAGCGCGCCCGCCGCGCGACGGCCGAGCTGCAGGCCGGCCGCTTCGGCTATCGGCTGTTGTGGAAGCACTTCCACGACGTGACGCGCTCGGCGCTGGTGCGCGATTTCCACGCCCTCGGCGTCGACTTCGACATCTGGAAGGGCGAGAGCGACGTCGATCCGCTGATCCCGGGCATGATCCAGGACCTCACCGCCAAGGGCCTCTTGTTCGCCGACCAGGGCGCCGAGATCGTCCGCGTGAACCGCAACGACGACAACCGCACGCTGCCGCCCCTGATCGTCGTCTCGTCGGAAGGCTCGGCGATGTACGGGACGACCGACCTCGCGACGATCCTCGATCGCAGGCAGAGCTTCGATCCCGAGCTCGCGCTCTACGTCGTCGACCAGCGGCAGGCCGACCACTTCGAGGTGGTGTTCCGCGCCGCGGTGCTGGCCGGGTACGCCGCGGACGGCATGCTGAACCACATCGGCTTCGGCACCATGAACGGCACGGATGGCAAGCCGTTCAAGACCCGCGCCGGCGGGGTGCTCAAGCTGCGCGACCTGATCGACATGGTCGGCGAACGGGCGCGGGAGCGTCTGCACGAGGCGGGCCTCGGGACCGAGCTTTCCCCCGATGCGTTCGAGGCGACGGCGCGGAAGGTGGCCGTGGCGACGCTGAAGTTCGCCGACCTGATGAACTTCCGCGGCACCTCCTACGTCTTCGACCTCGACCGCTTCTCCAGCTTCGAGGGCAAGACCGGGCCCTATCTGCTGTACCAGGCGGTGAGGATCAAATCGCTGCTGCGCAAGGCCGCCGAGGAGGGGGCGGGGCCGGGGGCCCTCGCCGTCGCCGAGCCCGCGGAGCGCGATCTGGTGCTCACGCTCGACGCCTTCGAGCATGCTGTCGACGAAGCTTACGACAAGCGGGCGCCCAACTTCGTCGCCGAGCACGCCTACCGCCTCGCGCAGGCGTTCTCGAAGTTCTATGCGACCTGCCCGGTGCTCGCCGCGCCGGACGCCGCGACTCGCGGCTCGCGCCTCGCGCTCGCGGCGGTTGCGCTCGCGCAGCTGGAAACCGCGCTCGCCCTGCTCGGCATCGAAACGCCCGACCAGATGTAGGGGGACCTCATCAGGGCGGCTCGCCGGTCCACTCCCAGTGCCAAGGCTCGAACGGATAGTTCACGAACCCGAAGCGGGCGGCGTTGGCCACCAGCCAGCGGTAGGCGGGCGTGCGGGACTGGTAGAAGCGGTTGGCGTCGGCGGAGGAAGCGACATCGTACCCGGGCGCGGCGCCCAGGAAGATGTCCATGGCGAGGCCGGTCCGGTGCGCCGAGCAGTTCGCCCTTGCGGCGCCGCCGCAGTTGAGCTCGGCGAGGCAGCGCAACGCGTCCGCCGCCGGATCGCGATAACCGGAGAAGATGGTTAGCAGCCGCCGGTCGGCGGCGATGGCCGGATCCTCCGCCCGCGCGGCCGCGACCATGCGCCGATAAGCGGCGAGCGCGCCCGGGCGCAGCCGTATGGCCTCGCCCTCGTAGCCTTCGGCCGGCAGCGCCTGGACGAGGCGGTCGGGGCCGGGCGGCGGCGGGCAGGCGCCGCCGGCGGTCGCCGCGACGAAAGGCCGGCGGCGCAGCCAGACGAGGTCGAGCGCGCGCAGGGTCGGCTCGTCCATGACGCCGTTGGCCGGCAGCGATTGCGCGCTTTGCCACTTCGCCAGCGCCTGCGCGAAGCCGTCCGCGTCGGGCGGGCAGGCCGTGCCGAGCTCGTGCGCAACCATCGGCGCATAGATCGCCCAGCCGGTCTCGGGGCGGCCGAAAACGGACCACGCGGCGGTGGTCAGGCTCGTCGCGTTCTGCAGCGCCGCCTGCGCGAAGGCGGGGGCGGCGCGGCAGGGCCGCTCCGCCGCGGGCGCGGCGCGCGGGCGCGTGCGAAGCAGGCTCACGGTCGTCGGCGCCACGCTGCGCTCGGGAGGCTCGACGTTGCGCGTTGCGATGCGCAGGAATACCCACGCCACCGCCAGCGCCAGCACGATCGCTCCGGCCCAGATCGTCAGCCGCCTCATGAGCTGAGGAACGCGCGAACAGCCGAGGTCGTTGACTTCGCGGCCTTGCGCCGAGCCCTAGAACCAGCCGGCGGCCTTTAGGGTCGGGGCATGGGTGCGGCTCACCGGCGCCGCGAGGCCGCCGGCCAGGCGCGCCTCGCCGCCGCCCCGGCTCCAGCGCACGCTCTCGATCGCATCGGCCGCCACCCACCACGAGCGATGCGTCTGGAAGCCGGCCGCCGCCGACAGCAGCTTCAGCGCATCGGCGAAGCGCATCGTCAGCAACTCCTCGCCGGCGTCGGTGTGGACACGCAGGTAGTGGTCCTCGGCCTCGACCGCGATCAGCCGCGCCGCGCGCCGCTTCGACGAGAGGCGGCGGCGGAACTCGGCTTCGGCTTCCGGCAGCGGCGGCGCAAACACGGTCCGCGTCCGAACGACGGTCTTCGGCGGACGCCAGGTCAGCGTCCGCAGGGCCATGACGAGGACGCAGATCACCAGCACCTGCCAGATGAAGCCTAGCGACAACAGCGGCTGCGGCTGGCCGGTGACCAGGCGGCCGACCCCCATGACCAGCACCGCCACCGGGAGGGTCATCGTCAGGCTGGAGACCGCGATCCTTTGCCAGATCACCGAGAACCGGCGCCCGAGGGTCTCGTCGAGCGCTATCCCGATCACCCCGCCGCCCAGGATGCACATGAGCCAGTAGAGGATGCGCGCGAGCGCCGGCATCTCCCCGGTGCCATAGGGTCCGATCACCGCCATCACGAGCCCGAGCGCGGTCAGGAAGGCGCATTCGGCGGCGGCGCGCCGCCAGGGCAGGGCGGGAAGCGGGCGAGTCATGGACGCGGGGGCAGTTTCGCATGCGCTCCGTTCGCGCAGAAAGGGCGCCGTTCGCGCCGCCGCTCGCGCAACAGCGGCGCGGTTTGCGGAAACGGTCCTGGCGCAGGCGCCCCCGATCCCGCCGATAGGGGCCAGCGACAGCGAGGGCCGAGCATGAACACAAGGCTGAAGGCGGGGCTCTTAGGCCTCGGAGTGCTGCTGAGCGCCGGCGTGGCGCTGTTCTCGTACCGCTATCTGGCGGGCGTTGGGCCGCGGGCGCCGCAGATCCTGGCGAACGCGTTCGCGAGGCCTTTCCTCTACGTGCATATCGCCGGCGCAGCGAGCGCGCTGCTGCTCGGCCCGCTCAACCTCGTCGGCCCCATCCGCCGCCGCGCGCCCGTCGCTCATCGTTGGATCGGCCGCGCCTACGTGGTGGGCTGCCTCGTCGGCGGCGTCGGCGGCTTGGTCGTCGCGTTCGGCTCCTTCGCCGGTCCGATCGCGACCGTCGGGTTCGCCAGCCTCGCCGTCATCTGGCTGACCGCGAACGTGCAGGGATGGCGGTCGGCCCGCGCGCGACGCTTCCAGGAGCACCGCGCCTGGATGATCCGCTCGTTCGCGCTCACCTTCGCGGCGGTGACGCTCAGGCTCTATCTGCCGCTCTTCCCGCTCCTCCACGTGAGCTTTGTCGACGGCTATCGGGCCGTCTCCTTCCTCGCCTGGATTCCCAACCTGATCGCGGCCGAGCTCTACCTGCGTCGAGCCGGCCCGCGGATGCATGCGACCCGCATTCAGCCTGCCGTGGCCGCTTAAGGCGGCTTGAACCACGAAAAACGCGAAAACCACGAAAAGCACGAATGGGCCTCCCCCGCTCGCCGGACCGCCGCGAGAGCGGCGCATCCGAGATCTTGCGGCTTCGCCGGAGTCCGAGCGCGTTCGTGCCTTTCGTGTTTTTCGTGGTCGGTTCATGCAACGCCGCCGCCCCCGAGGCGCCGGCGGCCAGCGCAAGCCGTCCGGTTGACTCTCCTGGACGGCCAGCCCACCTTTTGAGCGACTCTCGCGGGAGAGACCGGGGTCCGCCCCCGGAGCCGAAGGCGCAACCGCCCCGGAAACGCTCAGGCAAAAGGACCGCGGGAGCGACCAGAACGCTGGAAAGCAGCCCGTCTTCTCGAGCGGGCTCGCCGAAGGAGCAAGGGCGGTTCGCCGCCTGAAATCTCTCAGGCCCGAGGACAGCGGGGGCGTGACACGAAGGGCGGGGCGCCAGGCTCCGTTCGCCACGCCGCCGGAGTCCCGAACAGCGCCTTGAGCCAAGCCCGCAAAGAGACCCCGCTCCACTCCGCCCACCTGGCGCGCGGCGCGCGCATGGTGGAGTTCGCCGGCTACGACATGCCGGTGCAGTACCAGGAAGGCGTACTGAAGGAGCACCTCTGGACCCGGGCGCACGCCGGCGCGTTCGACGTCTCGCACATGGGCCCGGCCTTCCTGACGCTGAACGCGAGGAGCGGCGACGGCGACGCGGATCACCGGGCCGTATCGGCGCTCATCGAGCCGCTCATCAGCGGCGATATCGCGAGCCTCCGCCGCGGCCAGGTGCGCTACACGCTGCTGCTCGGCGAGGACGGCGGGATCCTTGACGACCTTATGGTCGCCCGCCCGCCGGAGGACGACCAGCAGGGTCTGCTCTACATCGTGGTCAACGCCGGGACGAAGGACGGCGACTTCGCGCTCATCGAAGCGGCGGCGGGCGGCAGGGCCACGCTCACCCGGGTCGACGGCTGGGCGCTCGTCGCCGTCCAGGGCCCGCAGGCCGCGGACGTCGTCGCCGAGATCCTGCCCGAGGCGCGCCAGCTCACGTTCATGACCGCCCGACCTATCGCGTTCGGGGGTGAGTCCGGCGTGCTCACCCGCGGCGGCTACACCGGAGAAGACGGCTACGAGATTCTCGTGCGGCCGGCCTACGCCGAAGCGCTTTGGGATCGGCTGCTGTCGGACGAGCGGGTGAAGCCGATCGCCCTCGGCGCGCGCGACTCGCTCCGCCTGGAAGCGGGGCTCCCCCTCAACGGCCATGACCTGGACCCCAGCGTCTCGCCGATCGAGGCGGACCTGGGCTTCGCGGTCTCCAAGGCGCGGCTGAAGGCGGGGCGGATGCGCGGCGCGCCCCGGATCGCCGGCGAGCTTGCCGGCGGCCTCTCCCGCAAACGGGTGGGGCTGCGCGTGCTCGAAGGAGCGCCCGCGCGCGAAGGCGCCGAGATCACCGATTCCGGCGGCGCCGCGGTCGGCCGCATCACCAGCGGCGGTTTCTCGCCGTCGCTCTCAGCCCCGATCGCCATGGGGTTCGTCCCGCCGGCGCTCGCCCGCCCTGGAACGGCGCTCAGCGCCATCGTCCGCGGCAAGGCGCAACCCGCCGAGGTCGTCGCCATGCCGTTCGTCCCCCACCGCTACGTCCGCGCCGCCTAGGGAAGGAGCCGCTCATGCGTTTCACCAAGGAGCACGAGTGGATCGAGGTCGACGGCGACGTCGCCACCATCGGCGTCACCGCCTACGCCGCCGAACAGCTGGGCGATGTCGTGTTCGTCGAGCTGCCCGAGATCGGCAAGGCGGTGAAAGTCGGCGACGGGCTGGCCGTGGTCGAGAGCGTCAAGGCGGCCTCCGACGTCTACGCGCCGGTCGCCGGCGAAGTGATCGCGGTGAACGCGGCGCTGGAGAAGGAGCCCGAGACGGTGAACGCCGAACCGGAAGCCGCCGGCTGGTTCGCGAAGATGAAGCTCTCCGACCCGTCCGCCGTCGACCAGCTGATGGACCGATCGGCGTACGAAGCCTTCCTGCAGACCCTCTGAAGGGACCCGCGATGCGCTACCTGCCCCTCACGCCCGACGACCGCGCCCAGATGCTGGCGACGATCGGCGCGCCGAGCGTCGAAGCGCTGTTCGCCGATGCGCCGGCCGCCGCCCGCATGAACGGCCATCTCGATCTGCCGCGCCACCAGGGCGAGGTCGAGGTCGAGCGCGCGCTTTCGAAGCTCGCGGCGAAGAACCGCGCCGCCGGGGCCGGGCCGTTCTTCTGCGGCGCGGGCGCCTACCGCCATCATGTTCCGGCCAGCGTCGACCACATCATTCAGCGGTCGGAGTTCCTTACGTCCTACACGCCTTACCAGCCGGAGATCGCCCAGGGCACGCTGCAGGCGCTGTTCGAGTTTCAGACCCAGGTGGCGGCGCTTTGCGGCATGGAGGTCGCCAACGCCTCCATGTACGACGGCTCGACCGCTGCGGCCGAGGCGGTGATGATGGCCCATCGCCTCACGCGCCGCCCGAAGGCGATCCTCTCCGGCGGCCTGCACCCGCACTACGCCGAGGCGATCCGCACGCTGGCGCACGTCGCCGGCGTCGAGATCCTGCGCCAGCCCGCCGCCGTGGACGGCGAGGCCGACGTCATCGCGGCGCTGGATGCGGAAACGGCCTGCGTCGTCGTGCAGACGCCCAACGTGTTCGGAACGGCCAGCGACGTCAGCCGCATCGCCGAGGCTGCGCACGCCGCCGGCGCGCTCGTGATCGTCGTCGTCACCGAGGCGGTCTCCTTCGGCCTCCTCAGGTCCCCGGGGCAGATGGGCGCCGACATCGTCGCCGCGGAGGGCCAGTCGATCGGGAACGCGCTGAGCTTCGGCGGTCCGTACGTCGGCCTCTTCGCCACCCGCGAGCGCTTCGTGCGCCAGATGCCGGGCCGCCTCTGCGGCGAGACGCTGGATGCCGAAGGCAAGCGCGGCTTCGTGCTCACGCTCTCGACCCGCGAACAGCACATCCGCCGCGAGAAGGCGACCTCGAACATCTGCACCAACTCGGGCCTCTGCGCGCTCGCCTTCACGGTCCATATGTCGCTGTTGGGCGAGGCGGGTCTGCGCCAGCTGGCGGCGATCAACCACGCCAAGGCGCGCAAGCTGGCGGGGGCGCTCAGCGCCGCGCCAAACGTCGAGGTGCTGACGCCCCGCTTCTTCAACGAGATCGCCGTGCGGTTGCCGCAGCCGGCCGCCGCCGTCGTCGAAACGCTGGCGGCGCAGGACATCCTCGCCGGCGTCCCGTTCAGCCGCCTCGACCCCGCCGCCGGCATGGACGATGTGCTGCTGCTGGCCGCGACCGAGCTCACCACCGATGAGGACATCGCCGCCCTGACCGGCGCTCTTTCGAGGGTTCGCGCATGACCATGCAGGCCATCGGCCGCCCGACACATGCCGAAGTCATCGTCGAAGCCGTCCCGGCCGCGCTCACCGGCGGCCGCGGCCTCCTGCAGGACGAAGCGCTGATCTTCGAGCAGGAGGGCTGGGGTAAGACCGGCGTCGATCTCCCCGCCGCGGAGCTGGACGCAAGCGACCTCGGCGAACTCGTCCGCACCGACGCGATCGGCCTGCCCGGCCTCTCCGAACCCGAGACGCTTCGCCACTACGTGCGCCTCAGCCAGAAGAACCACGCCATCGACTTGGCTCTCTATCCCCTCGGCTCGTGCACGATGAAGCACAACCCGCGCCTGAATGAGAAGCTCGCGCGGCTGCCCGGCTTCGCCGACATCCACCCCCTGCAGCCGATTTCGACGGTCCAGGGCGCGCTCGCGCTGATGGACGAGCTCAGCCGCTGGCTAAAGGCCCTCACCGGCATGGCGGCCGTGGCGCTGCCGCCGAAGGCAGGCGCGCAGGGCGAGCTCTGCGGGCTGCTCGCCATCCGCGCCGCACACGAGGCGCGGGGCGACGCCAGGAAGCGCGTGCTCGTCCCGACTTCGGCGCACGGCACCAATCCGGCGACCGCCGCCTTCGTCGGCTACGCTGTCGAGGAGGTGGCGCAAACGCCCTGCGGGCGCGTCGACCTCGAGGATCTCGCCGCCA
>DATGIN010000224.1:0-6638 GCA_035295705.1 Caulobacteraceae bacterium | reverse complement strand
ACCCGGGGCTCGTTCGACTACGTGCGGGCGCTCGTCGCCGACCCCGCGAACGAGCGCATCGACGTCTTTCACGCGCGCAGCCTCACGCCGGCGATGCGGGACTACGCCGCCGAACTGTTCGGGGCCGCCGCGGAGCGGGTGCGTTACATCGCGATGGGCGAAACGCCCGACTGGCTCGAGCGCGCCGCGACGGGCGGGCCTTACACCTATCATTTCTGGTGCGAGGACGCGCTCGGCCTGCACGTCGGCCAGCTGCCGATGCTAGGCCCAGCGATCGCGTTCACCTGCGCCGACCTGGCGCCGGTGCAGTTCGCCGACGTCTACTGGTACGGCCAGGACGAGACTTACATCCGCGCTCTGTGGCGGCGACAGGGCGCCCCGGAACGCTTCATCGAGAACTATCGGTTCCTGCGTAGCACGCCGCTCAATCTGCCGAAACCTAGTGCGGTTCGCGCCCGCGCCGAGATAGGCGTCGGGCCCGCCGAGACGCTTTTGGCGTCGGTGGGCAACCGCCTGGGCCGGGAGTTGGATCAGCCGTTCGTCGACGGACTCGCCGGCTTTCTCCTCAAGCGGCCCAACGTGCGCTGGATGGCCGTCGGCGGACTGCCGGACTACTGGACTTCCGCGTTCGGCAGGGTGCTGGGACGCCAGTTCATCCATGTCCTCTACGACGAGGATCTGGCCGGGCTGCTCGGGATTTGCGACGTCTTCGCCAACCCGTTCCGGGTCGGCGGCGGTCATTCATCGGTGATCGCCATCGACGCCGGCGCGGCGGTCCTCGCCCGCGGCGACCTCGGCGACGTTGGCGCCCTGGTCCCGAGGGAACATCGGGCGCAAGGCGTCGCGGATTACTTCGACAAACTCGATCGGTTGGTCGCCGAGCCG
This sequence comes from Caulobacteraceae bacterium, assembly GCA_035295705.1. Classification (GTDB taxonomy): domain Bacteria; phylum Pseudomonadota; class Alphaproteobacteria; order Caulobacterales; family Caulobacteraceae; genus Poindextera. Next base: position 5,753 of record DATGIN010000224.1, on the reverse strand, counting down.
GACTTGCGGGCGTCATGGCTGGACGCGCAGCGCGCCTACCTCGCCGAGATCGCTGACCCGGCGACGTTCGCCGCTGAGCTGAGCGATGTCTGCGATCTTGCGTATCGCCGCTTCGCTGAGCGGCTGCCGATCGATCCCAGGAAGCTCTTCGCGCAGTGAGGGCGGCGGGCGGTTGCGTCAGCGCCCGAGAACGCCACGGACGACGGTTGCGATCGCGTCGATCGATTGGCTCGGCAGCCCCGGCCAGCACGGCAGCCCCAGCGTCTCCGCCGCCAGCCTCTCGGTGACCGCCAGGTCGGTGCGCGGCAAGTCGCGAAATGCCGGGTGGCGGTGGAGGCCCGCACCCCACCACCGGCGCGTCACCACGCCGGAGCCTTCCAGGCGCCTCTCGATCTCGTGCGTCGCCGCCATGGGCGCGGCGATGTTGAAGGTCGACGCGATCCATGTCCGGCCCATGCCGCGCGCCAGCGTCAACCCGCGAAGGCCCTCGAACGCCGCGAGATAGCGGTCGAACACCGCCTGGTAGGCGGCCCGCTGGTCGCGCCAGGCGTCCAACGCAGCGAGGCCATACGCGGCGGCGAGCTCGCTGAGCTTGGCGTTCGCGCCGCTCCGTTGCGCCTCGCGGCTCCCGTCGAATCCGAAGCTCGAGCGCGAACGCGCCACGGCGACCGCTGCGGCGTCGCGGGAGATGAAGAATCCGCCTTCCCCGACGCCCAAGAGCTTGGTGGCGTGCAGGCTGACGACTGCGGGCGTGCGACCGACGCTCAGCCCATCGAAGCCCGCGGCGGCGTCGATCACCACCGCAACGCCCGTCTGCTGTTCGAAGCTGTCCCAGGGCGCAGGATCGAGCGGCGCCCCGAACGGCGCCACGGGCATCACCGCGGCAGCTTCGTGGCGCCCGATCGCGGCGAGCGCCGAGCACGCCGTCTCAACACCGAGCGCGCCGGTCTCCGGATCGACGTCCAGGAGATAGGGCGTGAGTCCGGCGGCGACGGCCGCGTGCGCCGTCGCCACGAACGTCCACGCGGGCATGAGGCAATAGCGGCCGCCGCGCGCCGCCGCGGCCTGCAGCGCCAGCGTCAGCCCGCTGGTGGCGCTGCAGCAGGTGACGACGCAGTCGGCGTCGACGCCGAAGTGCGCCGCCAGCCGCGCTTCGAAGCGCGCGTTCAGGGGCCCGAAGTTCGAATAGGTGCGGCTGGCGTCGATCGCGCGCAGGTACGGAAGCGCGGCGTCCGCGGTCGGAAGCTGCGGCCGCGCCACGGGAACGCGCGCGTGCGAGACAGGCGCCGGATCGGCGACGATCGAGAGCTCGCTTTGGGCGTGGCCCATCTGCGGTTCCGTGGGCGAAGGCGCCGCCCGTTCGACTCAAGGCGCGCAGTCTGGCGGGCGAGAGTTTAATCGGCGGTAAGGGGCTTGGCTCGGCGTCGCCGCAACAAGGTTAATCCGGCTTTAAGCCCGCGGCCGCACTTTCCCATGCGCACGAGCTTTGCGTGGCGGAAGCATGCGACTTCTGGTGACCGGCGGGGCCGGCTTTATCGGATCGGCGGTTGTGCGGCTGGCGATCAGCCGCGGACTCGAAGTCGTCACCGTTGACGCGCTGACCTATTGCGGCAGCCGCGAGAACCTCGAGACGGTGGCCTACGCACGCGGCCACAGCTTCATCCGGGCCGACGTGACCGACCGGGACGCCATTTCCGACATCCTCGCGCGGCATCAACCGGACGTCGTCTTCCATTTGGCCGCCGAGACGCACGTCGACCGCTCGATCGATGACCCGCTGCTGTTCGTGCGCACGAACGTGCTGGGGACAGCCACACTGCTGGAGTGCCTGCGGGCGTACCGGGACTTGCTGCCGGGCGTACGCGCCGACGCGCTGCGCCTGATCCACGTCTCGACCGACGAGGTGTTCGGCTCGCTGGGCGCGGACGGATGTTTCGACGAGACCAGCCCATACCGGCCGAACTCGCCCTACTCCGCCAGCAAGGCCGGCGCCGACCACCTGGCGCGCGCGTGGGGCCGCACCTACGGGCTGCCTGTGGTCGTCACGAACTGCAGCAACAACTACGGCCCCTACCAATATCCGGAGAAGCTCATTCCGGTCGCGATCCTCGCCGCAGTCGAGGGCCGGCCGATCCCGGTCTACGGCCGCGGCGACAACGTGCGCGACTGGCTGTTCGTCGAGGACCACGCCGAGGCGCTGCTGCGCGTGGCCGAATGGGGTCGCCCCGGGGAAACCTATTGCATCGGCGGCGGCGCCGAGACTTCGAACCGCGCGCTGGTCGAGCAGATCTGCGACCAGGTGGACGCCGCGCTGCCCGGCGCGCGCCGCCGCGATCTGATCACCTACATCGCCGATCGCCCCGGCCACGATTTTCGCTACGCGATCGACCCCGCCAAGATGCGCGATCAGCTCGCGTGGCGGCCGCGCACGCCGCTCCGCGAGGGCCTGGCCCGCACGATCCGTTGGTACCTCGACAATCCCGACTGGTGGACACGCGCTCGGGCCCGGGCCGCGGCCGGTGCGCCGGACGCGGTCGAGCACGCCCGGTGGGTCGGAGGCCCGTCTCTTTAGTGCGGCGCGGGGTGATCCTCGCCGGCGGCGCGGGCACGCGGCTGCACCCGCTGACGATCGCGATCTCCAAGCAGCTGCTGCCTGTCTACGACAAGCCAATGATCTACTACCCGCTGTCGGTGCTCATGCTGGCGGGCGTGCGCGAGATCCTGATCATCTCGACCGATCAGGACCAGGAAGCGTTCAGGCGGCTCCTGGGCGACGGCGCCTCGCTCGGCATGAGCTTCCGCTACGCAGTACAGGCGAAACCGACCGGCCTGCCCGACGCCTTCGTGCTGGGCGAGGAATTCCTGGATGGCGGCGCGAGCGTCATGATCCTCGGCGACAACATCTTTTTTGGCCAGAATCTCAGCCTGGCTCTTCGGGCTGCCAACGAGCGCGACGTGGGCGCGACGATCTTCACCTATCCGGTCAGCGACCCCGAACGCTATGGCGTACTCAACTCGAACCCTGACGGCAGCGCGCACTCGATCGCCGAGAAGCCGAGGCGGCCGAAGTCGAACATGGCCGTCACCGGGCTCTACTTCTTCGATGGCCGCGCGCCGGGCTTGGCGCGCCGCCTCCGGCCTTCGGAGCGAGGCGAGACCGAGATCACCGACCTGATCCGTTGCTACCTCGAGCGCGGCGATCTTTTCGTCGAGCGGCTCGGGCGCGGCCAAGCCTGGCTCGACACAGGCACCCACGACTCCATGGTGCAGGCGAGCGAGTTCGTCCGCACCATCGAGGCCAGGCAGGGGCTGAAGATCGGCTGCATCGAAGAGGTTGCCTACCGACTGGGCTACATCGACGCCGACCGGCTACGCGGCTTCGCCGCCGCGCGGCCGAACGCGCCGTACTTTCAGTACCTGGCGAAGGTCGCCGACGAAGGCGCCGAGGAAGCCGTCTGAACACACAGAGCCACGGTCGCAGCCCAAAGGCGTGAACGGGCCCAGGCCGGCGATGGCCGCCGAACCCTCTGGATGGGTGGGTGCGCGACGCCTACTGATGAACGGAACCCTCGCGTGGGCGGCCGCTCCTGGGGAAAAATCGAGCCATGAACGAGCCTTCGAAGATCGTCGTGCGGCCCGGCGCACCGGACGATGCAGCCGCCCTCGGCAGCCTCGGCGAGCTGCTGGTCGTGCTCCACCACGCGTTCGACCCGTCCCGCTTCATCGCGCCAGGTCCGGGCACGAAGCAGGGCTACGGGCGGTATCTCGCAAGCGCTCTCGCTCGGGAGGACGTGATCGTCCTGGTCGCGGAGGAGAACAGCGTCGTGCTGGGATACGCCTACGCCGGACTCGAGGGCGCCGACTGGATGGCTCTGCGCGGGCCTGCGGGCGTGATCTACGACCTGGTCGTGGCATCGGAGCGGCGCCGCGAGGGGATCGGGCGCCGCCTGCTCGACGCTGCCGTAGACGCCCTCGCGGCGCGTGGCGCCGAAATGATCGTCCTGTCGACGGCTACGAACAACGAGACGGCGCAACGGCTCTTCGCCGCCGCCGGGTTCCGCCCCACGATGCTCGAGATGACCCGGAACCTCCCATAGGCCCGGCTCGGGTGCTAGCTTTGCCTTAGCGACACCCGTTCGTTGCTTGCAGAGGGGGGCCGGCCTGCTCGGGCCGGGAAAGCAGCATGACTGTCCCGGCCGCCGGAGATGTGTTCGAACCGCCCCTGCCGAGGCCGGGGCGCGGTCGAGGGCGCTGACGCGGTGATCGCCGGTCATGCCGCACCTGGGCCCGCGCGCGCCGGCGCCCTCGCCCTCGCCAGCCTGGCAGGGGCGTTGGCGGCCTGGGCGACGGCGGCGCAGACGCCGGCGTTGGACCGCCTGAACCAGCAGAATCAGCATGCCGACCGGCCTGCCGCGACGAACAACCAGGACGCCATCCCCGCGCGCCCGGTGGACGACCAGCGCGATCTGCAGCAACAGATACTGAACCTCGCCCCAACGGCCGCCGACAGCGCGTCGCCGGTCGCCCCCTCGGCGGCCCCGACGACATCCCCTTCAGCCGCGGCGCCTGTGCGGCAGACCCGCCCGCCGCCTGCCCCGCCGACGGCAAACAATGCCTCACGACCGAAGCCGAAGCCCACCCCGCCGCCGGCAGCCGGCGCGAACCCTGCGCCGAGCGGCGGCGCGCCGTCCGCGCAGCCGCCGGAACCGCCCGCGCAGCCGGCCACACGAACGCCGCCCGGTGAGGTCGGCCTGCCGGCCAGCGCCGACCATCCGTCGCCTTCGGCGGGCATCGTTGTCGGCGTCGTCGCCATCGTCGCCCTTGTGGCGCTGATCGCCGCCGCGATCGTGCTGAGGAGCGCGAGCGGGGCCTCCGCGCGGGAACGGCCAGGGGCCGACGACGACGTCACGACAGACGACGAGACGACCGACGACGATCCCGCCGGCCGGGACACTCAGGAACCGCCCGACGGCATCGGCATCATCCCCATCCCGGTCACCCCGATCCACACGGACGAGGCCCCAAGCACGCCGCCCGCCGCGCCTGAGCCGGCGGACGACGACGTCACGACCGATGATGAGACTACGGAGGACGACCCCGCTATTCCGGGTCCGCCGACGCAGCCCACGGACGGCGCCAACATTCCGGTCACGCAGACGCGGCCAACGGAGGACGCCGGCACAAACCCGAGGACTCAGACGCAGCGAACGGGAAGCAGCGACGGCGTGTCCCCGAGCGTGGAGACCGGCGCGGCCGACGACGACACGACCGATGATGCGACAACCGAGGACGACGCCGGCGTTGCGGATGCTCCAACGGAACCGGCGGAGGGCGGGGTCGCCATCCCTGTCACCCCGGTGAGGCCCGCAGGTGGCGCGGGCGCCCAGCCGGAAGGTCGGACGCGGCCGACCGATGACGACGACACCGTCCCGAGGGCCGACCCCGGCGCCGCCGACGACGACATCACGACCGACGAGCAGACCGTCACGACCGAAGACGAGGGCCCGGCGCCGCCGGCTGACCATTGACGGGCAGGCCCCGAGCGACCTCGGCGACGATCGCCGCCTACCCGGCGGCGTCCGTCTGGCGCTCGGCGTCCACGATCGTGGCGAGCCCGACGACCTCCAGCTGGGTCCGCAGCAGGCGTTCCAAATAGGCCTCCATGGGACCGAGGTCGGCGACGCCCGACTGGGCGAAGGTGTCGGTCGCGTGGGCCAATGCGTCGCAATAGGCGCGGCGTTCGCCTGCGATCA
>DATGIN010000223.1:0-7380 GCA_035295705.1 Caulobacteraceae bacterium | reverse complement strand
GGCGACAACGCCGAGCTTGACGTCGAGCTGATCACCCCGATCGCCATGGACCAGGGGCTGCGCTTCACCATCCGCGAAGGCGGCCGCACCGTCGGCGCCGGCGTCGTCGCCAAGATCCTCGAGTAGCGACCCGCGCCGTCGAACCTCGCATCGTCATGGCCCGGCTTGTCCGGGCCACCCAGAGACGGCGGACTTGCCTGGCGCGCACCGCGTTTATGGGTCCCCCGCACTCCGCTTCGCTGCGGCGGGGGATGACGCGGCAAGCGATCGAACGCTCAGTCTCCCGCAGATGCTCCGGCGTCGGGAATAGGCCGCGCGCCCGACACGTCTTTCTGTCGCGGGGGGTCGATTGGCGATCCCGGGCCCGATGGCTTATATGAGGCGCGAGGATTTGGGCGCTGACTCGGGCTGGTCGGCGCTTCAAGGAGTGAGCGCATGCTCGGACTGAGTCCCTGGCATCTCTTGATCCTGGCGGTCATCGTGCTCCTGGTCTTCGGCGGCCGGGGCAAGATCACCAACGTGATGGGCGACGCCGCCAAGGGCATCAAGGCGTTCCGCGACGGCCTGAAGGACGACCACGAGACCCCGCCCAGCCAGGCGGCCCCAACGCTTCCGCCGGCGAACGAAACGCCGAAGGACCCGGTCGCCCGCTAGAAATCCCCCGCCTCCGACGCCTTTACATCGGGCCTGGTTGGGGGCCTTAGAGCCGCGATGTTTCCAGAGAACCGGCTGCTCGAGATTCTGATCATCGGCGCGGTCGCGTTGATCGTCGTCGGTCCGAAGGATCTGCCCATCCTCATGCGCCGCGTCGGCCAGTGGATCGGCCGCATGCGCTCCATGGCCGCCGAGTTCCGCGCCAGCTTCGACGAGCTCGCCCGCCAGTCCGAGCTCGACGAGCTGAAGAAGGAGGTCGAGGCCATGCGCAACGACCCCCGCCACTACATGAACTGGAACCCGGCCGCGCCGGGGGCGGCGCCGACCGAGGCCGGGTTCTCGCCGCCCGAGCCGCAGGCCGCGCCGGCTGAGCCGCAAGCGGCGGTCCCTGTCGAAAGCAGTGACGGCGCGTCCGCCGCCAAGCCGCCGCGGCCGCGCCGCGCGCGGGCGAAAACGACAGGTGGCGGCGCGCGGCCGCGGGCGAAGAAGTCCGGCAAACGGCCGTGAGCGCGGGCCAGGAGGACGAAGCCGAGATCGAGGCATCGCGCGCGCCGCTGCTCGATCACCTCGTCGAGCTCCGCCGCCGGCTCATCGTCTGCGTGGCGGCGCTGATCGTCGGTTTTCTCCTCTGCTTCGCCTTCGCGACGCAGCTCTACGTCTTCCTGCTCGCGCCCATGGAGCGCGCCTCCGCCCTTCTGGCCGTCCAGCGGGCGAGCGGCCATCACGGCCCGTTCGACCTTTTGCTGGCCATGACCGGGCTGAAGTCGCTGGCCGGCGTGCACACCCAGCCGGTGCACTTCATCTTCACCGCGCCGCTCGAGTTCTTCTTCGTCAAGGTCAAGCTCGCCGCCTTCGGCGCCGTGGCGATCAGCTTCCCGGTGCTCGCCTGGCAGCTCTACCGCTTTGTCGCGCCTGGCCTCTATCGCCGCGAGCGCCGCGCCTTCCTGCCGTTCCTGCTCGCCTCGCCGGTGTTGTTCATCCTGGGCGCCGCGCTCGTCTACTTCGTCATGCTGCCGTTCGTGCTCTGGTTCGCGCTCAACCAGCAGATCGGCGCAAACGCCGGTATTTCCGTCGAATTGCTTCCCAAGGTCGAAGACTACTTCAGCCTCGTGCTCACGTTGCTGCTCGGCTTCGGGCTCTGCTTCCAGATGCCGGTGGTGCTGGCCCTGATGGGCATGGCGGGTTTGGTGAACAGCCGCTTCCTGCGCTCGGGCCGCCGCTATGCGATCGTCATCGTCTTCGTGGTGGCGGCGGTGGTCACGCCGCCCGACCCGATCAGCATGATGAGCCTCGCGCTGCCGGGGCTGCTCCTCTACGAGATCTCCATCCTCTGCGTCTGGCTGATCGAGCGCCGCCGCGCGCGCGAAGACGCGGCCGCTGACGCCGCCGAAGCCGCCGGGAGCGCCTGAGCCGACCGGCTTCAGCCAACCGCGGCGTCGAGGACCGCCTCGATCAGGTCGTCGCGGGTCAGCGGCGCGGCCCACTCGGCAGGGAAGCGGCCGCCTTCGTCCAGCACCAAGAAGCCCACGACGCTCGACAGCATCGTCGTGCGCTTCTTCTTCAGCCACGCCTCGTCGGCGTGGGGGTAGGCGCCGCGTAGCGTCGCCCACAGCACCTCGTAAGTGCGCTCCGCCGCCGCGCCCGCCAGCCCAGGCGGCTTGCTCGACGGCGCCAGGACGCCCGCCTGGAACATCAGGCTGTGCAGCCGCGGATGCTGCGTCGCGAAAGCGATGTAGCGGCGCATGGATTCCCTCAGCCGCGCGCGGCCATCGCCGGGGCCGTCCGCGGCGGACTGATAGATGTCGCCCAAGGCCTCGAAGCCCTTGAGCGCCACCGCCGCGAGGAGGGCGTCGCGATCCTCGAAGTGCCGGTACGGCGCCGCGCGCGAAACCCCGATCTGCGCTGCCAGATCGCGGATGGAGACCGCTTCCACGCCCTCGGTCTCGACCACCTTCAGGGCCGCCTCGACCAGTGCGTTCGCCAGGTCGCCGTGGTGATAGCCGTCCTTAGCCATGCAGTCATGTTGACACAGCTTACATCGCGTGGCAATGTGAGCGACGCCAACATCGGAGTGAGCCATGCGCCTGATCGGACTTCTCGCGACCATCCTCGTCTTTCTGGCCGGCGGCGCCCGAGCCGCGAACGTCGGGTTCGAGGTTGTCGACATTCCCAACGGGGCGAACAAGACGCTGCACGTCGGCATCTGGTATCCCACCGACGCGCCGGCGAGCCCCCACGCGCTGGGCGCCTACACGCAAGAGGTCGCGGGAGACGCGCCGCCCGCCGGCGAGCGCCTGGCCCTGGTGGTCGTGAGCCACGGGACAGGAGGCGAGTTCACCGGGCACTACGACACCGCCCTTGCCCTGGCGCGCGCCGGCTTCGTGGTGGCGGCGCTGAACCACGCCGGCGACACCTACGGCGACCAGAGCGCGTCGACGCAGATCTGGGTCCGCTCAGCGCAGATCCATCGGCTGATCGACTACATGCTGGCCGAGTGGCCTGAGCACGCGCGCCTGGATCCAGCCCGCATCGGCATGTTCGGCTTCTCCGCGGGCGGCTTCACGACGCTGGTGGTCGCCGGGGGCGTTCCCGACCTCACGAAGGTCGCGCCGCACTGCCAGATCGTGCCGAGCGCGTTCGAGTGCGGCCTGATCAAGCATGCGCCGCCCGGGCTGCAGGCCAGCATCGCGGCGTTGCCGAAGTCGATTTGGGTGCACGACCCCAGGGTCAAGGCCGCGGTGGTCGCTGCTCCGGCGCTCGGCTTCCCTTTCGGCAAGACCGGCCTCGCCGGCGTCGCCATCCCTATCCAGCTCTGGCGCGCCGAGGACGATCACGTGCTGCCGGGCCTGGACTACGCGGCGGCGGTCGATCGCGACCTGCCGGCGGCGGCGGACTACCACGTCGTCGCGAACGCCGATCACTTCGACTTCCTGGCGCCGTGCAGCGACCGGCTGCGCGCGCAGGCTTCGGCCGAGATCTGCGCCTCACGCCCGGGCTTCGACCGCGTGGCCTTTCACGCCCAGTTCGACGCAGCCATCGTCGCCTTCTTCGAGAAGACCCTCGCGCCCTAGAGCGGAACGCCGAGGGCGACGAGCAGCGGCCATACCGCAAGCACGATCAGGATGAGCGAGCCGATCGTCCAGAAGGTGGCTCTCACCTCGTGCGTCTGCGCGGTGAGATAGACCGCGAAGTGGATCAGGCGCGAGACGACGTAGCCGTAGAGCAGGCATTGGGCGAGGAGGAGCGGCGGCCGCGCCAGGACGAACAGCAAGCCGGCGGCCAGGAAGAAGGGCACGTTCTCCAAGTCGTTGAGCTGGATGCGGCGGATGCGGTCCACACGCTCATTCGGCTCGCGCTGGTGCGGATTCGGTTCAGGGTTGAACGGTGTCTTGCGCAGATCCTCCGGCGCGCGGAAGCCGCCCTTCTCCTGCATCATCCGGACGACGGTGAGCCACGACATGGCGACGACCTTGAGGATCATCAGCGTCGCCGCGATCACATAGGTCGAAAACAGCGGGTCGCGCAGGTTGAGCGTGTCCATCGGAAGCCCCCTTTCTTCGGACGAGGCGCCGGCCGCGCCGGCAGGGCCTGTCTACTCCGCGGCCACGGCTTCGCGACGCCTGACCGGCGCGTCCGCCGTGCCCAGGTGGCGGACCCAGAAGGCTTCCCAGTCGACGCGCTCGAACTCCGGGATGTCCATGTGGCCGCCCGGGTTGATGTGCATCGTCTTCTCCTTCGAGCCGAAGGCGTTGAAGAGCGCGATGCCGGTTTCGCGCGGCGCGACCGCGTCCTCCCACTGGAAGACGAACAGCAGCGGGATGGTGATGGCGTTCGCGGCGCGCTCCATGTCGGCGGCGCCCTCGCGCAGGCCCGCCAATCCGAAGATAGCCGCGTCGATGCGCGGTTCGCTGGCGACGAAGGGGACGCCGATGGCGGTGCCCATCGAAACGCCCCAATACCCCACCGGCCCGTCGGCGCCGACAAAGTCGAAGCTCTGCGCCGCGTCCAGCGCCGCCTTCCATTCCGGAACCGCCTTCTGGCTGCGGCGGAGCATCTGGCGGAAGCGCTCCGGATCGACGGTTTGCGCCGGAGTTTCTCCCCGCACGCGCGCCCCAACCTCGCGGGCCATCGCCACCGCTTCCTCGCGGCTGATGCGGTCGCCGTGCGCCGGAGCGTCGATGGCGAGCGTGGCGTAGCCAAGCGCCTTGGCGTAGCGCCGGGCGCGGGCGGCCAGCGTCGGCGTCTTCTTGTGCTGCGAGCCGCCGTGGCCCATCAGCATCAGCGGCCGTGGACCCTTGCCGTCCGCGGGCGACCAGATCACGGCCGGCACCCTCTCGCCGTCGACCGTCAGCTCGAACGAGCGGCGAACGACATCGCCGTCCTCGATCCGCTCCTGGGTGAAGTTGACCATCCTCGGGCTCCCGTTGCGCTGGATCCTTTCTCCACTTTCTAGGGCGACAGGCGGGGCCCCAAAGTCAATCATTTCCTCGAATTCGCGTCGGCTGCCCCCGCAGTTTGCGGTCCGCATCGCCGCCTCCGTTCAGCGAAATCCTGAACGGGCGGCGGGATGGGTCATGATCGTGGCATGGAAGTCGCTCGAGACCTCGCTCCGTTCGATCGCGATCCGCCGAGACGTCGGCCGATCGATTCGAACCGGCGGGGATCGGGCGCTCCCCGGATGGGCGGTCTTCGCCCTTCACCCAACCTCAGCCGAGCGCGTTCGGCTGAGGGCAACGCAAGCAAAGGACTTTTGCATGGGTAACAGCAGCTTCATTCCGCCGGTGCAGGCGGGGGACCGGGTGCAGCTTGCTTCCGGCGGCGGCCCCATGACCGCCGAGCGGGTCTATGAGGCGGTGGACCGTCCGTTCGCCAAGTGCGTCTGGATGGACGCCAAGGGCAACGTTCGCCGCGAGCCGTTCGACCTCGTCGCCCTCAAGATCATGCCGTGGAAGGACCAAGAACCGACCTGACCCCACGGGTCCCAGCCTGCCCAGAGGCAAGGATGGTTGGCGGGATGCCTATCAGCCTACCAGCCTACCAGCCTATCAGCAGTAGAGTACCAACGCCGTCAGCCATCCTTCCCTCTGGGCAGCACCCTTAAGGTCGGACCTGAAGCCTCCCCAGTAGACCCACCGCTTGCCGTCACGCCGGGGTTCGTCCGCGGCGGGTGAGGGCGCGCGGGCCGAGCACACGAGACAACGAGATCCGAACATGAGCCCGATCCGAAGCTTCACCCGCGACTATGACGCCCCGCCGCCGCCAGACGACGTCCCAGCCCGGCCGGCGCCGCCCGATCTGCTCCAACAGGCCTTCGAGCATGCGGGCGGCGCCAGCGAGTTCCAGGCGTGGGCGCGGCAGAACGCCGACCACATCTTCGCACTCTATCTCAGCCGCACGCCGCCCGAGGCGCCGCAGCCCGAGAGGCCGTTAACGTGGGTCGAGCAGTCCGTGCGCGAGGGCCCGATGAGCGTCGAGGACTGGAAGGAGTCGGTGCGCGCGTACCTGCGCGAGACCGGCCAGGGCGACTACGAAGTCTGAGCGCGCGGCCGGCGGCGATGCCGGGTCGGCAGGGGTAGCCGCTCTCGCCAACGCGCCTTAAGGAGGGCGCTCCCTGAAAAACACCCCGCCGCTCTCCCCATGCACGACATCCGGGCCATTCGCGACGACCCCGCCGCCTTCGACCAAGGCTGGGCCTCGCGCGGGCTGCCGCCGGAGGCGGACACAATTCTGGCGCTCGATGCCTCGCTGCGTGCAGTCCAGACCGGCCTGCAGTACGCGCAAAACCGCCGCAACGAAGCCTCGAAGTTAGTTGGTATGGCCAAGGCGAGGAACGACGAGGCGACGTTCAACGAGCTCGTCGCCGAGGTCGAGCAGCTGAAGGCTGTGATTGCTAAGGAGAGCGAACTCGAAAGAACCAAGTCACTGGAGCTTCGAGAACTCCTAGCCGGTCTACCAAACATCCCCGCGCCCGATGTGCCCGTCGGCGAGGACGAGGCCGCCAACGTCGAGGACCATCGCTGGGGCGAGCCGTTCGCGATCGCCGACCCGAAGGACCACGTCGATCTGGGCGCGGCGCTTGGCCAGATGGATTTCGAAACCGCCGCCCGCATGTCGGGCGCTCGCTTCGTGGTGCTGCGGGGCGAGCTGGCGCGGCTTGAGCGGGCGCTCGGCCAGTTCATGCTGGACATCCAGACCCGCGAGCACGGCTACCAAGAGGTTTCCCCGCCGCTCTTGGTGCGCGAGGCGGCAGCTTTCGGGACCGGCCAGTTGCCCAAGTTCGAGCAGGACCTGTTTCAAACACTCTCAGTAGATCCGGACCTCGCCCAGACGGTCGCTCATGAGAGTTATGAGCGAGAGGACAATCCCCGGCTCCTGGACCTGTTCACATCGCAGCTGGCAGAGATCGTATCGCGGAGACTCGCGGTCGAGCAGCAGAGCACTGAAATCGCGGCTCTCTTCGATCGGCTAAATCGGGAGACGGCTGTCGCTTACCAGCGTCACTATAAGCGCGCCCTCGCGGAAGGGCGTGCCGCCAGCGTTCACTGGTTGATCCCGACCGCCGAGGTGTCGCTCACCAACCTGGTGCGCGAGCAGATCACGCCCGAGGAAGAGCTGCCCCTGCGGCTGACCGCGCTTACGCCCTGCTTCCGCTCGGAGGCGGGGGCGTCGGGCAAGGACACCCGCGGGATGATCCGCCAGCACCAGTTCTACAAGGTCGAGCTCGTC
>DATGIN010000222.1:0-3318 GCA_035295705.1 Caulobacteraceae bacterium | reverse complement strand
GCACGCCGCCGAACAGGGCATCGCCGTCATCCAGGCGCTGGGCGAGCCGACCGAGGCGCTGGCCCGCGACGAGATCTACCTGCAGAACCTGGTCGCCGAGGCCTCGCGCGCGATCGAGGGCTACGCCTCGCCGCGGGTCCTAAGCGCGCTCGCCCGAACCCAGGCGCTAGCCGCCCGTCACGGCGGCGTCGCCGAGCAGATGCAGCGGGCGCTGGGCGAATGGGCGGCGCGCTCGTCGGCCGGCGACTACGAGGCCGCCGAGGGGCCCGGCGACGCCTACGTGCGGCTGGCCAGGGCCGAGGGCGCGGAGGGAGCGCTCGGCCTCGCTCACATGATCCTCGTCACCCGCTACCGCCAGGGCGACCTCGCCGGCGCCGAGGCGGCGTTCGAAAGCGGCGAGCCCTACTTCCACCACGTCGATTTCCTGAGGCAGCAGGGCGTCGCCGGCCAGGTCTACGGCAGCGCCGCCAAGGTCGCCTGGCTGCTCGGCCGCAGCGACGAGGCGATGCGGCGGAGCGACCTCGGCTGCTCGGTCAGCCGCGCCACCGGCAACCCCTACGACCTGGTCTACGCCCGGCACATGGCGGCGCAGCTCTACGTGCTGCGCGGCGAGTCCGCCGTGGCGGAGAAGCTGGCGGCGGAGAACATCGCCGCGGCCGAGGCGAACGGCTACCGCTCGCTCGCTTCGCTGACCCGCATCACGTGCGGGCGGGCGCTGGCGGCGCTCGGCCGCGCCGAGGAAGGCGAGCGGATGCTGGAGGCGGCGCTGTTCGGGACCGGCGAGCGGCGCATCCGCGCCTCGCAGACCCTCTACCTCTCGTGGCTGGCCGAGGCGCGGGCGATGGCGGGCGACGCCGCCCGCGCCGCCGCGGTCATCGAGGAGGCGCTCGCCGTCAATCCGCGCGAGCTCTACGTGCGGCCGGAGATGCTGCGCATCCGCGGCGACTTCCGGCGGACCGAGGGCGACGAGGACGGCGCGGCGGCCGACTACCGGGCGGCGGTCGACCTGGCGCGCTCGATCGGCGCCGAGGCGTGGCTGCGGCGCGCGCAGTCGAGCCTCGCGGCGCTCGAGCGGACCGGCGGGCGGGCCTGAGGCCCCGCCGGTGGCTTCGGCGCCCGGCAAGCGGTAAGATAGGGTTCGACAGCGGGGGAAAGCCGATGGCGGACGCGTACGAGAGCTTCGGGGACAAGGTCCACGCCTACAACTGTGCGCCGCACCTGATCCGGGATCTGGGCGACGCCGAGATCCAGGCGCTGATGGCCTACCAGCGGCATTTCCGCGATGGCCTGAGAGACCTCTACAAGCACATGGACCCCGAAGCCGCCGACCGCTTCGTAAAGAAGCTCTACCTCGAGCTCGCCCACAGCCTGAAAGACTAGGCGAGGGGCGGCGGCGAGCAAGCCCCGACCGCCAAGGACGCCAAGCGCCCACCCGTCCTTCTCCGCAAGGGAGAAGGTCTTAAGGCGGCGCTTCGCCTTGCGGCGGGGCAGGCGTCGCTCCCGCCGGGAGGGCGGGCGGGAGCGAGCCTTTGAGCGACGCAGACCTAGTGCGTGTCGGCGAAGCCCATGCCGGCGCGGGTTTGCCAGATCGCCTGGTTCACCAGGTTCAGCGCCGCCACGCGGTGGCCGCCCTTGTCGGGGACGGCGATGCTGAGCTCCGAGCGCGCGGCCTGCAGGTCGCGGAGCGCGTTCTGCATGTGCGGCTGGAAGGCCTGCGCGGTGGCGAAACCGGCGGTGGCCGAGAGGCCGATGGCGCCGACGGCGGCCAGGGCCTTGAGGGGCAGTTTCATGGGGGTCTCTTCCCTAGGATGTGACGCCCGGCAACCCCAATGGCGGCCCGACGGCGCGGTGAAGGAATGCCGCGCCGGGCGCGAACCCACCCTGAAGCTTCCGTTCAGCCGGCGTTTAGGCGAGCGGGGCAGGGCCGAGGGGGCGCTTTTGACCGCCAAGGACGCCAAGGAACGCCAAGGCGCTCCGTCGCCCGCCCCTTCCCGTCATCCCCCGCCGGAGCGAAGCGGAGTGCGGGGGACCCATAAACGCCTGATCAAGCCGGCGGGAACCGGTGTCTATGGGTGGCCCGAACAAGTCGGGCCATGACGAAGAGAGAGATTGGGCGACGAGCGCCTCTTGGCGGGCTTGGCGTCCTTGGCGGTCAAAGGGGCGGCCTCGCAACCCCTCAAACCCCCCGCTCCAGCATCGCATCGCGGGGACCCCCCTTCCTCAGTTCCGCGTCGGGATCTGGACCAGCATGCGTTCGTAGCCTTTGACGAACACGCTGTGGGTGCGGCGCGGCTCCTCGATCAGCTGGATGTCGGGGAAGCGCTTCAGGATCTCCTCCCAGATGATCCTAAGCTGCAGCTCGGCGACGCGGTTGCCGACACAGCGGTGGATGCCGAACCCGAACGCCACGTGGTGGCGCGGGCGCTCGCGGGTGATGTCGTAGGCGTTGGGGTCGCCCGCGATCGCCCGCTCGTCGCGGTTGCCGGAGACGTACCACATGGCCACCAGGTCGCCGGCCTTCATCTGCTTGCCCTGAAACTCGAAGTCGCTCAGCGCCGTCCGCCGCATGTGCGCCAGCGGCGTCTGCCAGCGGATGGTCTCCGACACCATCGAGGGGATGAGCTCCGGATCCTTCCTGAGCTTGTCGTACTGGTCCGGGTTCTTGTTCAGCGCATAGACCGAGCCAGAGATGGTGTTCCGGGTCGTATCGTTCCCGCCGATGGTGAGCAGGATCACGTTCCCCAGGTACTCGAACTGGTCCATCCCGCGCGTCTCTTCCCCGTGCGCCAGCATGGAGATGAGGTCGCCGGCCGGCGCGCTGGCCAGCCGCTCGTGCCACAGCTTCAGGAAGTACATCCCGTACTCGGTCATCTCCTGGCGCTTCTGCTCCCAGGTGTCGACGACGCCGTGCCCGGGCTGGGCCATGACGACGTCGCTCCACCGCGTCAGCTTGCGCCGGTCGGCCTGGTCCACGCCGAACAGGGTGGCCAGCGTCATCGCCGTCAGCTCCATCGACACCTTGTCGACCCAGTCGAACGGCTCGCCGATCGGCAGCGCATCGAGGATGCGGCCGGCCTCTTCGCGGATCAGCGGCTCCAGGCGGATGAGGTTGTGCGGCGAGACGGCGGGGCTGACCGTCTTGCGCTGAACGTCGTGCTTGGGCGGATCCATGGCGATGAACATCGAGGGCCCGCGCTGTTTCTCCTCGTCGACGAAGAGGCTGCTCATCGCCCCGCCGCCGCCCTGCGCCTCCACCTGCGCGATCCGCGCTTCGGACGGCGGCAGCGTGATGCCGCCCTCGGACGAGAACACCTGGTG